>CAYMQN010000220.1:0-6105 GCA_964392545.1 uncultured Desulfobacteraceae bacterium | reverse complement strand
AGAAGGGGCCTTGATGCAAGTCAACTTTCAGGACGCGTCCATGGCGTTCAGGGCCCCTGCCGAACGTCCCATGAGGTACGTCCTCCGTCTTCGCCGATTTCCGAAAAGGATCCACGATAACTGAAGCCGATGGCCGATGCCTGCGGTGGGAGCGTGTAACGCCGGGAAAAGGTCCAGCGGACGAGAAAGGCATCGCCGCCGACCCCCGCCGCCCAGAGCAGGCGGCTGTCGAGGATGATCCCTTCCGCGTCCACGAAGTGGATCGAAACACGGAAATCGTCGATCTGGCCGAAATTCTTGATGGGGCCCAACCGCTTCACCCGCCCGTCGATCACTAGGGTCTCCTGTTCGAGGCCGGCCGTAAAATGGAGCGCCACATCGCGGGTTTGCCAGACCTGGGGCGTACCCTCGATGGCGGCCAGGGCCAGGCGATTGTCCGGACGGGCCGACGTCCCTTCATAGGACGGGGTCAGCCCGGCGCAGCCGATCACGGCCGCTAGACACAGCATGGAAAACACGCCTCCCGCCCGAAGCAGCCACGCAAGGTGAGATGCAAAGGAGAGCGTATTTCTTGCGAAAGGTAGGATCGTCGGTGCCATAAGGAACCTCGCGGGAAATGATGATTTTGGGTCTACGGTTGCCGGAGTCATCCATTCATAGAAAATATGGTACTCCGTAACAAGATTGACAACCACATCCGAAGCCCGGCACCGCCCCCGAAAATGGGCATGCCGGGTTTCCAAGAGCCACTAGAAATACCCATCTAGCCCCATCGGGCGCCAACCATCAGCCAAAGGCTGAACGTGGCCGCCGACACCAGGGTGCTGGCCGAGATTGCCGCCACGGCGAAATCCGCATCCCCGCGCATTTCCCGCGCCATGACATAGGTGATGGTCGCGGTGGGCGACGCCAGCAGGATCAGTCCCGGCAGGTAGTCGGCGGGCGGCAGCTGAAACCCGTGGTAGAGCAGCAGGCCGATGCCCGGCAGAACCATCAACTTGATGGCCACCGATCCAAGCACCCGCCCCAAATGGCGGCGCATCAGACTGAAGGATAAGGTGGCGCCGATCAGCAGCAGGGCGGTGGGCAGGGCCAGTCCGCTCAGAATGTCCAGACTGCGCCGCACCACCAGCGGTATCGGCAGTTGGACGGCGGATGCCAGAATCCCGGCCAGGGCTGATAGAATGACCGGGTTTCCGATCAGCGCCTTCAGCAGGCCGGTATGCTCCCGGGAGGTCCCGCCCGTTTGATGGGTCTGCAGCGCTAAAACCGAAAGCATGTTCTGCAGGATCATGAGAAAGCCGGCGATCAGGCTGGCTCGCACGAGCCCCGATTCGCCAAGATAATAGAAGGCCACCGACAGGCCGATATAGCCCAGGTTGCCGTGGCCTGAGCTCTGGATAAAGACACCGGCACGTTTGCCGGCCATGCGCTGCCAGCGGCACAGTCCCCAGGCCGTCAGATAGGCGGCGGCCGCGGCGGCCAGCGTAATGAACAGGATCGCGCCGTGGAACTCCTCCCTTAGGGACGCTTTGGAAATGGCACTGAAAATCATGGCCGGGATGGCCAGGTAGTAGACGAGCTGGTTGGCGGGTCCAAGGAATTCGGGCGGCATGAAGCCTTTGCGCCGGGCCGCCCACCCCAGCAGGATGATGGCGAATATGGGGATGATGGTGGCGGCAATTTCCATGCGTCGAGGCCTCGGATGGCAGGTTGCAGGCAATGACCGGTAATCGATGGCGTTCAAGAAGAAACATCATGGCACAACGCAACTCAAAAGAAAATCGGCCCGTCGATCTGGATCCGGATGCCCCCATCCCCCGCGCGTTTACCCATTTGTAGCAATTCGATTTCCCAATGGCCGCTTTACAGGAACGCCTGGCATCTTTATCGTATTGATAATGGACGATAAATGACAAATTCAAAGATGGCATCGCTTTTGCTGCAAAGATTTCCGTGGAATGATCGATACAGGAGGCAGGATGAGGCCAGCGCCGAACCATCACGGGAAGTCCCCGCCGGACGCGGATAGAAGGTCCGGGGAAGACCGGCGCGGGCGAAGCCCACTCGACTGGCGGTCCCTGCTCCGGGGAGGGCGAAGAGAGACCATCCGGCGCGCGGAGGACCGCCAGCGGGCCTTTTATGTCGACCGCTATGGCGCGTCCCTCTTCGCGGCCATTGTCATTATTCTGTTTTTAAGCGTGCTCGATGCCATCTTGACCCTGCTGCTGCTGCAGCATGGGGCCGTGGAAATCAATCCCGTCATGGCGTTTTATATCGACGTGGGGCCTTATGCGTTTCTCGCGGTCAAATACGGGCTGACCAGCCTCGGGGTGGTGTTGCTGCTGCTGTTCCGCAACGTGGTTTTAAAATCCCTCCGCGTTCGCGCCGGCGTTTTGATCTATGTCGTTCTGGCCGCCTTCCTGGGTGTCGTTTCCTGGCAAATCTACCTCATCGGCAAACTGGTCATCTGAGCGGGTAGAAGTTAAACTTCTGCCCCCCGATGGCCAGTTCGGCCATCAGGCCGCCTTTGACCTGCACGAATGTCGCCATGCCGTTGGGAGCGTAGTAGGCGTCGGACTGCACACCGGTGCGTGGGCCGGCGGCGGCGCTGGCGGACCATCCCGTGGTTCCCGCCTTGGCCTGGGCACCGGCTGTCACCACGACGGCCGAGGCCTTGGCGTCAAACTCGAACTCGCCGCGGGTAAACGTATCGTAAGCCCATTGGTCGCGGAAAAAAATGATCTCGCTGAAGGCCTGCCCGCCCCACTGGAAGCCGATGGAGCCGTGGACCAGGTTGACCTTTCCGGTCACCCGGCCGCTGCGGTAGACCTGCCCCTCCCCGTAAGCCCCGCCCACAATCAGGGCGGCTTTGCCCACTACCGGAAAAACCGCATAACCGTATGCGTTTTCGAAAAACCACGCCAGTTGGGGATAAGATTTGAATCCATCGATGGTGCTCGAGTAGTTTTGAATCTGCTGCGCACCGGCCGTCAGCGGGAGCAGCAAGGCTGCCGCCAGCAAACCAATCAGTAGGATCCTGGGCATGACGATCTCCTTTGGGCTGAAGGGTGGGGTAGGCTGTTCGCCGGCGCGCCGCTGCAGATTGCGCGCGAGCGCCCATACCGAAAGCGGTCTCGCCGTCTCGATTATTATAAAATAATGCTCACTACCGCCAAAGGCAACATCCTTCCGTTGCCGTCTGCAAAGGGTCTTTGGGGCCCGAGGAAAAACGCCGCCTGGGAATGGCAAGAAAAGCTGGACAGTCGGCTCGGTGTGGGTCATACCCATTCCTGTGAAAATTTCTTCCAGAAGGAAACGCACATGGCAAGCACATGGCACAAGACCGGATGCGTCCTTTGCGCCCAGAACTGCGGCCTCGCGGTCCGCGTTGAAAACGGCCGCATGGTGCAGGTGCGCCCGGACAGGGACAATCCCCGCAGCAAAGGGTACGTCTGCCGCAAGGGGCTCAACGTGCTCTATCACCAATATGCCAAAGATCGGCTGACCGAACCCCTCAAGCGGGTGGGCGACGGCTTCCGGCCCATCCCCTGGGCCCAAGCCGTCCAGGAAATCACCGAACGCCTGGGGGATCTCGTGGATCGCCACGGACCGCGCTGCCTGGCCTACATGGGCGGCAGCGCCCAGGGCGGGCATTTCGAGGCCGCCTTCGGGCTGGGACTGCTGCGGGGCCTGGGTTCGCAGTACTACTACTCCTCGGCCGGGCAGGAATTCAGCGGGGCCTGGTGGGTGGCGGGCCGCGTGTTCGGTCGGCAGTACGCCATCGCCATTGCGGACGAGGGGTCCGCCGACATGCTCGTCGCCTGGGGCTGGAACGGCATGCAAAGCCACCAGATGCCCCGGGCCCGCAAGGTCCTGACCGGCTTCAAAAGGGATCCCGACCGTCTTCTGGTCGCCGTCGATCCGCGCCGCAGCGAGACCGCCGCCATCGCCGATATCCACCTTCCGGTGCGCCCCGGCACGGATGCGCTCTTGATGAAGGCCATGCTGGCCATCATCGTGAAAGAGGGCTGGGAAGACCGCGCCTACCTGGAGACCCAGGTCGACGGCTGGGAAACCGTGCGCCCCTGGTTCAAGGATGTCGACATCGCCGCCGCCCTGGCCGTCTGCGAACTCGAAGAGGCCCCGGTGCACGCGCTCTGCCGGTTGATGACCACCCGCCGCTGGTGCCTCCATCCGGATCTCGGGATCTACATGGGCCGTCACAGCACCCTCAACTCTTATCTCATGCACATCCTGGGAGCGGTCTGCGGCATTTTCGGACGGCGCGGGGGCAACGTCATCCCGGGCATGGTCATGCCCATGGGGTTTCATGCCGACGAACGCGACCCCAACAACTGGCGGACCGTGACCACACACCTGCCGGCCGTGGCCGCGGGGTCTTTTCCGCCCAACGCCATGCCCGAAGAGATCCTGAGCGACCATCCCGAGCGCCTGCGCGCGGTTTACGTCAGCGCCTGCAACCCCCTGCGGGCCTACGCCGACACCACGGCCTACGAGGCGGCCTTCGACCGCCTGGACCTCCTGGTGGTCAACGAGATGGTGATGAGCGAAACCGCCCGCCGGGCCCACTACGTGCTGCCCTGCCGTTCCTACTACGAATCATGGGACGGCACCTTCTTTCCCTGGACCTTTCCGGAAGTCTACTTCCAGATGCGCCGGCCCATTGTCGATGCGCCGGGCATGTGCCTCGAAGCCGCCCAGATCTTCACCCTGATCGCCGACAAACTAAACCTGGTGCCCGACATCCCGGACCACCTCCACAAGGCCGCTCAAGGGGACCGCCTGACCTTCGGCGCCCAATTGATGGAATGGGCGGCCACCGAACCCAAAGCCCTGCCGTGCATGCCGTTTGTGCTGGCACGCACCCTGGGCCGTGAGTGGGGCAGCGCCAACCTGGCCGCCTTGTGGGGCCTGCTGATGACCGCTCCCAAGGCGTTCCGCCAAAACGCCGCCCGGGTCGGGTTCGAACCGGGCCTCGACCAGGGGGATCGCCTCTTCCAGGCCATCGTGGACACGCCCCAGGGCCTGTGGGTCGGCAAAGTGGATCCGGACGACAACCTGGCCGGCCTGCGCACGCCTTCCGGCAAAATCGACATTCTCATTCCGGAGATGGCGGCCCAGGCCCGGGCCCTCGACGCGTCCGGCGAGGCCGAGGGTCTGCAATTGCCGGAAGCCTTTCCACTGGTGCTCAATGCGGGCCGCCACATGGACACCAACGCCAACACCCTGATGCGCGACCCGGAATGGAACCGCGGCAAACGGGCCTGCACGGTGGCCGTGAGCCCGGGGGACGCGGAAGCCTTGGGGCTGGCCGACGGCCAGACCGTGCGGGTGACCACCGAAGCCGGCAGCGAAACGGGGGAGCTGCAGGTGTCCGGGCAGGTGCGCCGCGGCATGGTGCTGATCCCCCACGGCTTCGGCCTGATCTACGACGGCCGGGTCTACGGCCTCAACGTCAACCGCCTGACCAAGACCACCCATCGCGATCCCCTGGGCACGCCCCTGCACCGCTACGTGCCCTGCCGGGTGGCGGCCGTGGGCCGTGACGCTAGCCAAAGCCAGGAGGAGGAGACACGATGAAAGTGTTGAAACGCATTTTCGGTATCTGCGAAACCACCCCGCCGGCCGACGCGGGCTGCTGGGACTATGCCGACGGAAAGATCCTTCTTAAGCTGGATCGGACGCCGGAGCTCGCTCCCGCGGGCGGCGGTGTTCGTCTGGAAGGCAAGGGACTGCCGGTGCGAGTCCTGGTGGTCCATGGAAGGGACGGCCGTTTCCACGCCTTTGCCAATCGCTGCACGCACATGGGCCGCCGGATCGACCCCCTGCCGGGGAGCGACCGCGTCGAATGCTGCAGCGTCAGTAAATCCACCTTCACCTATGACGGGGAACCGGTGGGCGGGGCCGCACGGAAACCCCTGGAGGTCTTCGCGGTTTCCGTTGCGGGCGATGCATTGACGATTGCCGTGTCGTAAACGAAACCCTTCAGGCCTTCCCGAAGCCGGCATCTTCGGCGCGCCGATAGTCGATGGCGTTGGGGATGTCGATCCGGCGGCCGTCGCGAAGACGGCCGTCGAATGT
>CAYMQN010000219.1:0-6123 GCA_964392545.1 uncultured Desulfobacteraceae bacterium | reverse complement strand
TTGGTCCCTGGCAAGGCCGCAGCCGACGGGCGCCCGCAGGCGTAGCCCCGCTACGTCGAGGACCGACCGGAGGTGAGAACGCCGCCAGGGGCCAAAAGATGCCCTTTCTGGACGGACACTAGCGGTATTCGGCGGACATCTCAGGGCGGGTCATGCGGCCCAGCAGGGTGTCCAGGAGGGATCCCGACACCAGTTGCAGGATCGAGAGCTTCTTTTTGGGGGGGTAGACGGTCATGATCTCCCCTTCGATGCCGGCCAGGCGCCCGGCCCACTCGACGGCATCCTCCAGGTTGCCGATGCGGTCCACCAGACCGAGCTCCTTGGCTTTTTGTCCCGTGTAGATACGGCCGTCGGCCAGTTCCCGCACCTCCGCGAGAGGCATCTGCCGACCGTCGGCGATGGCCGCCACAAACTGCTCGTGGAGGCTTTCCACGAAGCGCTCCAGGAGCGCCTCCTCCTCCGGCGTCATCTTCCGCACCGGTGATCCCGCGTCCTTGAATTTACCGCTTTTGATCACCACCGGCGACAAGCCGATCTTGTCGAGCAGCTCCTGAAAATTCGTGTATTCCATGATGACCCCGATACTGCCCGTAATCGTTCCCGGATTGGCGACGATGCCCTCGGCGGCGGCCACGGCGTAGTAGCCCCCGGAAGCCGCCACGGCTCCCATGGAAGCCACCACGGTCTTGGTCTCCCGGGCACGGGCCACGGCACGGTAGATCTCCTGGGAGGGGCCCACCACGCCGCCGGGGGAATCCACACGAACGACAATGGCTTTGATGTCCTCGTCTTCGCGGAAGCGCTTCAACTGCGCCAGGATATCCCGGGCGTCGGTGATCACGCCGACGATTTCAACCACGGCGACTTTCTCGCCGCGGCCCATGTCCAGGTCGGCCAGGTCGGTTCCCCGCACGCCGTAGGCGACGATCAGGAAAAGCAGGATCATCGTGGCGGCGGCCATGCCGCTGAAAACGAGAAGCGTGAACAGGATGGGGTGTCTGCGGGCAAACATGAATCGTAAGCCTTCGCTGGGAGGGGTTCGGGATCGCTCGGGCGGGGCGTTGCGGCGCCGGCCGGGGGGATAGCGCGTATCGCCCCCGGCCATTGGGGCCTATTTGTCGTCGCTGCCTTCCGGTTCGTCCTGATCGGAGGCCTGTTCCTGATCGGAAGCCTGCTCCTGATCGGGGGCCTGCTCCTCCTGATCGGAGGCCTGCTCCTGATCGGAGGCCTGCTCCTGATCGACTTCGTTGAATTTCTCCTGCAGGTTCTCCCGCAGAATCTCCCCGAAGGTGGACGTGGCCGGCTTCATGCTGTTGACATACTCGCTCAAAATGGACTGCTCGTCTTCCATATCGAGGCGTTTGATCGACAGCCCGATCCGTCGTTCCTCGCTGTTGATGTTCATCACGCGGGCGGTGATGACGTCGCCGATGTTGTATAGACCGACCGGCGTCTTGATCTTCTCTTTGCTGATTTCGGAGACATGGACCAGTCCCTCGATGCCCTCTTCGAGCTCGATGAAAATGCCGAAATCCGTCAAATTGGTGATCGTGCCGGTAATTTCCTTGCCCACGTCGTAACGCTCGGCCACGGTTTTCCAGGGGTCCTGTTGAAGCTGCTTGACGCCCAGGGAAAACCGCTCGTTGTCCTTTTCGATGTCGAGCACGATGGCCTGCACCAGATCCCCTTTCTTGTAGATTTCGGAGGGATGCTTGATGCGCTTGGTCCAGGAAATATCGGAAATATGCACCAATCCGTCGATGCCTTCATCGATGCCGATAAAAAGACCGAAATCGGTGATGTTCTTGATCTTGCCCTCGATGGTGGTGCCCACGGGGTATTTCTCGGCGATGATGTCCCAGGGATTCGGCTTGACCTGCTTCATGCCCAGGGAAATGCGCCGGCTGTCCGGTTTGATGTCGAGCACCACGGCGTCCACTTCCTCGCCCACCGACACCACCTTGGAGGGGTGGCGCACCTTGCGGGTCCAGGACATTTCGGAAACGTGGATCAGGCCCTCGATGCCTTCCTCCAATTCCACGAAGGCGCCGTAGTCCGTCAGGCTCACCACCCGCCCGGTGACGAGGGTGCCCACCGGATACCGCTCGGCCGCGTGGGTCCAGGGATCTTCGGTGAGCTGCTTCATGCCCAGGGAGACGCGCTCTTTCTCGAGGTCGAGGTTGAGAATCTTCACCGTGATCTCGTCGCCGATGGAAAACAGCTCGGAGGGGTGCTTGACCCGACCCCAGGAGATGTCGGTAATGTGCAGGAGACCGTCGACCCCGCCCAGATCGACGAAAACACCGTATTCGGTGATGTTCTTGACCGTGCCGGGGACGACCTTGCCCTCGTGGATGGAGGCCAGGGTGGCGGCCCGTTTCTCCTCGCGCTCCTTTTCCAGGATCACGCGGCGGGACAGGACGATGTTGCTGCGCTTGCGGTTGTATTTCAAGACCTTGAAGTCAAAGGTCTTGCCCACCAGGTCGTCCAGGTTGCGGATCGGTCGGAGATCCGCCTGGGAGCCGGGCAGGAAGGCCTGCACCCCGATGTCCACCGAGAAGCCGCCCTTGACGCGGGACTGAATGGTGCCTTCGATGGTCTCGTCGGCATCGTAGACCCGTTTGATTTCTTCCCAAACCTTGACATTGGCCGCTTTTTCCTTGGAGAGGACGACCCGTTCTTCCTCGTCGTCCCACCACTCGACCATGACTTCCACTTCGTCGCCGATCTCGGCCTTGATCTCGCCGTTCTCGTCCCGGAACTCGTGGATCCGGATCTGGCCTTCGGATTTGTAGCCGATGTCCACCAGAACATGATCCTTGTCCACCGAAATGATGCGTCCCTTGACGACCTCGCCCTCGGCAAAGCGCTTGAAGCTTTCCTCATAGAGATTCATGAGGTCTTCCATGCTTTCAGCTTCTTCCGCGGCCTTTTCGATGGCGGCCTGGTCCTCGGTCATGTCCGTGGCCTGATCGGTCGTGTCCGTGGTTTGCTCGGTGGTGTCCGTGGTTTGAATGGTTTCGTTTACGTTGTTGTCCGTTAAATTTTCCATGTAAAAATGATTTCCCCCTTAGCCGATTTTTTGTGCATCAACCGATTCCGGTTGGCATAACCAAAGCTTTTTATCAAAGCATTATTGTAATGACAAGATTTAATTTGGCAACCGTGGACCGTGGTTCACGGGCTTTCATCGCCCTTCAAGGCCTTTATTTCCGCCAGCATGCGCTCCACGACCGCCGTGGGCGTCAAGCCGGCGGAGTCGATGACGATGGCGTCATCGGCCGGCCGCAACGGGGCCAAGGCCCGGTTCTGGTCGTTGCGGTCCCGTGCGGCCATGTCCTCGAGGACCTCCTCGAGGGTCTGTTCACCCCGCCCGGCAAGTTCCCGGTGCCGGCGCCGGGCCCGCACCGCCAGAGGGGCATCCAGGAAAAACTTGACGTCCGCATCGGGGAAGACCACGGTGCCCATGTCGCGGCCCTCGAAAACGGCGCCTTTCATCTGCCCCAGGCGCCGCTGGACGTCCAGAAGGTAGCGCCGCACCACGGGCCGGGCCGAGACGGCCGAGGCCAACATGGATATTTCCGGGGTCCGGATCCGGTCTTCGATGTCTTTCCCGCCGTCGTAAAGGCGGGATCCCTTTGCACTGCGCACGAACTTGAGATCGAGCCCGCCCAGCAAGGCCTCGAGTCCCGCGTCGTCGTCGGGGGCGACGCCGGCCCGCCGGGCCGCCAGGGCAACCCCCCGGTACAGGGCACCGGTGTCGACATAGGTGTAGCCCAGCCGGTCGGCCAGCCCGCGGCTGACCGTGGTTTTGCCGGCCCCCGCCGGCCCGTCGATGGTAACGACCCATTTCGCCATACGCAAACCACCATTTCCAAAACGCGGCGCCCCGGCCGGGATCAACGCCCCAGCACCGTCCGCAAGGCTGCCACGCAGCGCTGGTTTTCCTCGGGCAGCCCCACGGTCACGCGGATGTAGTGGGGGAATCCGTAGCCTTGCATGGAACGGACGATCACCCCCTGGCGCAGCATGGCCTGGAAAACCGCTTCGGCGTCGCGCTCCACGTCGACCAGGAAAAAATTGGCCTGGGTGGGAAAGCAGCGCAGCCCCACGGCCGTCAGGCTCTCGCAAAGATACGCCAGCCCCTCGTGGACCACGGCCAGGGTGCGTTCCACGAACGCGCGATCCCGCAGCGCCGCGCGGGCGGCGGCCTGGGCCGGGGCGTTGACGTTGAAGGGCTGCCGGATGCGGTTGAGATAGCCGGCCAGCTCGGCCGGCATGACCCCGTAGCCCACCCGCAGACCCGCCAGCCCGTAGAGTTTGGAGAATGTTCGCAGCGTGACCACCGCCGGGCCCCGATCCTGATAGCCGAGACTTTGCAGGCAGTCCGGGTCCCGCGCGAACTCGATATAGGCCTCGTCCACCACCACCACGATGTCCTCCGGCAGCTCGGACAGGAAACGGTCGAAAGCTTTCCCGGAAATAATGGTGCCGGTGGGATTGTTGGGGTTGCAGACGAACACCAGGCGGGTCTCCTCGTCCACGGCCCGGGCCAACCCCGCGAGATCCACGGCGAGATCCTTGAGGGGCACGAAGACCGGTTCGGCCCCCACCGTCCGCACGGCGATCTCGTACATCAAAAAGGACGGACGCGGCATGACCGCCCGCTCACCGGGCCGCAGCAGAACACCGGCCAGCAGGGCGATAAGGTCGTCGGACCCGTTGCCCATGACGATCGTCTCCGCCGGGCAGCCCAAATGACGGGCCAGATCGGCCAGGAAGGCATGCCCCGATCCGTCCGGATAGCGGTGCAGGCTGCCCAGGGCTTCCCTGACCGCCGCCACGGCCAGGGGACTGGGCCCCAGGGGGTTTTCGTTGGAGGCCAGCTTGATGGAGTGGGCGACGCCCAGTTCCCGCTCGAGTTCCTCGATGGGCTTGCCCGGCACGTAGGGTTTGATGGCTAGAATATGATCCGGCACACGAATCGTCATGGTGGGCCGCCTCTGCGGCCGGGTCGGCGGAGGCCCGCCGTCGGCTGCTCCGGTTGCGGTGGAGGTTGTGGCAAGCTACTGCGAACGGCGGCCGTTTGCCGCCGGTCGGCTGCACGCCGGTGCGCCGTCAAACGGCCTGGGCCGCCTGCACCCCCCGGTCGATGGCATCCATGTTCAAGGGGATCAACTTGGCCTTGCGGGCGAATTCCTTTTTGACCGATTCCCGCAGGCTTTCGATGGGCAGAATGCCGCTGCGGGCCACGAAGGCCGCCAGGGCCACGATATTGGCCGAGCGCACGCTCCCGGCTTCGATGGCGATGTCATTGACGGGTATGGCCAGTTCGTCCACATCCTCGCGCTGGGCGCTGATGGGAATCAGCGAGGAATTGATCAGGATGACCCCGCCGGGTTTGACCACCGGCGCAAACTTTTCCAGCGAGGGCCGGTT
Source organism: uncultured Desulfobacteraceae bacterium (assembly GCA_964392545.1). Lineage (GTDB taxonomy): Bacteria > Desulfobacterota > Desulfobacteria > Desulfobacterales > UBA5852 > JABZFP01. The sequence continues at coordinate 684 of CAYMQN010000219.1, read as the reverse complement.
CATGGCCACCAGATGCTGGGGGTTTTTCACGATGGGCGAGCCGATCGGCCGGTCGCTCATGATCACCATGCAATAGGCCGTGCCCCCGCGCATCTCCGGACCGTAGGACGGAATCCAGACCACTTCGTAGCCGGCCTCCATGGCGGTGTACGCGAGGATTTTGGCACTCAACAGAATGCCCTGGCCGCCGAATCCGGCAAACATGACTTCGCTTTGCATCAGGCCTCCTCGCGCGCTTCGGGTGTTTTACGGTCGCCCAGCGCATAGTAGGGCAGCAAGGTCTTCTCGGTCCAGTCGATGGCCTCCAGCGGGGTCATGCCCCAGTTGGTGGGGCAGGTGCTGACCACTTCCACGAAACTGAAGCAGCGCTCCTCCAACTGGTAGCTGAAGGCCTTGTGGATGGCTTTCTTGGCCCGGTTGATATACTTCGGCTTGATCACCGTCTGGCGCGTGATATAGGCCGGCGTCTGAAGAGCCGCCAGGAGTTCGGCCATCTTGATCGGCATGCCCACATCGGCCACGTCGCGACCGAAGGGCGAGGTGGTGGTGCGCTGGTCCGGCATGGTGGTGGGCGCCATCTGGCCGCCGGTCATGCCGTAGACGGCGTTGTTGACGAAAATCGTGGTGAACTTCTCCCCCCGGTTGGCGGCATGGATGATCTCCCCCATGCCGATGCTGGCCAGG
>CAYMQN010000218.1:0-6187 GCA_964392545.1 uncultured Desulfobacteraceae bacterium | reverse complement strand
CTCCGGCTGCGGCAAGACGACGCTTTTGCGCATGGTGGCCGGGCTGGAAGATCCCTCCGCGGGCGACATTTTCATCAAGGGCCAGCGCATCAACGACACGCCCGTCCACAAACGCAACCTGGGCATGATCTTCCAGAACTACGCCCTTTTCCCCCACAAGACCATCTACGAGAATGTGGCCTTCGGTTTGAAATACCGCAATGTGCGCAAGGGCGACATCCGGGAAAAGGTAACCCGCGCCCTGGAAATGGTGCGCCTGCCGGGGGTGGAGAACCGCATGCCGAGCCAGCTCTCCGGCGGCCAGCAGCAGCGCATCGCCATGGCCCGGGCCATCGTGATCGAACCCGACGTCCTGCTCATGGACGAGCCGCTTTCCGCGCTGGACGAAAACCTCCGGGAGGAAATGCGCCGGGAGGTGGACAACCTCCAGCAGATGTTGGGCGTCACCACGATTTTCGTGACCCACGACCAGCGCGAGGCCCTGAGCATGTCCGACAAGATCCTGGTCATGAAGGAGGGCCGCAAGCAGCAGGAGGGGCGCCCCGAAGTGGTCTACAACGAGCCGGTCAACCATTTCGTGGCCGATTTCCTGGGGCATTCCAATTTTATCAAGGGCGACGTCGTGGACGTGGACGAGGCGCATGTGCGCGTGCGCATCGAAACCGGCGACGTCCTCTTTGCCGAAAACAAGGGCGCATTTGCCAAGGGGGACGCCGTCGAACTCGTCGTGCGGGCCCAGCGTTTCGACGCTTTTCCCAAGGACGAGTTCGTGCCCACCGAGGGGCTCAACCATTTCGAGGGGCGTGTCAAGGACCGCAGCTACATGGGCGGGGAAGTCAGTTACTTTATCGAGATGAGCGGCAAGCGCGAGATTCACGTCATCAGCATGATGCGCACCCGCATCTACAACATCGGGGAATCGGTGAGCGTGCAGGTCGCGCCCCACCACTGCCACTTGATTCCCTTGGAATGAGGTTGCATTATCCGTCTGTCGTCCTATGATGGAGGGGAAGCCTGAAAACTGATGACATGGTTTTCAGGCTTTGTTTTGTCTGCCAAACCAGGGCCGGTACGGCCGAGGGACTTGCCATGCTCAGTCTGGACCGCATCGAAAAGGGATTGCGCGATCGCTATGCCGACCGGATCGTGACCGTCGACTCGCACACCCAGGGGGAACCCACCCGCCTGCTGGTGGGCGGGGTCGGCGATCTGCCCGGGGCGACGATGAGTGAGAAACGCGCCTATTTCGAAACGCACTTCGATTCCGTTCGCAAACTTTTGACCCGCGAGCCCCGCGGACACCGGGGCATCATGGCCGCCGTGGTCACCGAAGCGGTCAGTCCGGGCGCAAGCTTCGGCTTGTTTTACATGGATGCCCGGCGCTATCCCTATCTGTGCGGCCATGCCACCATCGGGGCCGTGGCCACCCTGGTGGAAACCGGGGCCCTTCAAGCCGAGGAGGGCGAGACGGTCATCACGGTGGACACGCCCTCCGGAGTGCTGGAAGCCCATACGCGTATCCACGAAGGCCGGGTTCTTTCAGTGGCCATCGACATGGTGCCCTCCTTTGTGTTTGAAACCGGTCGCGAGGTCGCCGTGGACGGCTTCGGGAGGGTTCCCGTGGATCTGGTTTGCGTGGGCGGGTTTTTCGCCATGGTAGCCGCCCGCCAGATCGGCATCGCACTCACGCCGGAGAACCGCCCCCGCCTGGTTTCCCTGGGCATGGCCGTGGTCGAGGCGGCCAACCGCTCCTTCCGCGTGCACCATCCCGAGCGGCCGGAAGTGAGCTCGGTGGATGTGACGGAGTTCTACGATGAAGATCCCCTGACCGGCATGGGGCGGGGGGCGGTCATCTACGGCGAATCCCACATGGACCGCTCGCCCTGCGGCACCGGCACCACGGCCAAGATGACCCTGCTCCACCATCAAGGGAAGCTCAAGACCGGGGATCCCTATCAGAATGCCGGCCCCTTGGGGACCGTGTTCCAGGGCCGCATTGTCAAAGAGGTCGCCATCGGTGCCCGGGTGGGCATCGTGGGGCGGATCCGAGGCAGCGCCCAGATGACGGGCGTCCACCAATTCGTCCTGGATACCCGCGACCCTTTTCCCGAAGGATTTCTGCTGTGAGCGCCGCGCCCGCTGCTTCCGAGATCGTGCTTTTCAATGGCCGCGTTGCCCCCGGCGGGCTTCAAGGCCCGCCGGCCCAGGCCCTGGCTGTCGGCAGGGGCCGCATTTTGGCCGTCGGCCCTAGTGACGCCATGCTGGAACGGGCCGCCGCCGACAGCGAGGTCATCGATCTCGACGGCCGCCTGGTGGTGCCCGGCTTCATCGACACCCATATCCATTTCTACGAATGGGCCCTCAAGCGGCGGGACATGGCGCTGGACGACATTACCTGTCTGGAGGCTTTGCTGGAGCGGGTGCGACAGGCCGCACGTCGCCGGCCGGCCGGCCAGTGGATCATGGGCCAGGGCTGGAACGAAACCGACTGGACGGAGCCCCGGATGCCCGACCGCGCGGCCCTGGACCGTGCGGCACCCTACCATCCGGTGCTTCTGTGGCGCTGCGATCTTCACCTGGCGGCCGCCAACACGGCGGCCCTGCAACTGGCCGGTATCGACGACGCCACGCCGGACCCCCCCGAAGGGCGCATCGAGCGCGACGCGGCCGGCCGTCCCACCGGGATCCTGCGCGAATTGGCCATCAATCTGGTGCGGCAGGCCGTGGCCCCGCCCGCCATGGAGGTCGTGACGGACGCCTACCAGGAAGCCGCACGGGCCTTACACCGCCGGGGGGTTACCGGCATCCACGACATTCGCCTGATGGCCGACCGGGATGGCGCCCGTGCGTTTCAGGCGTTCCAGCGCCTCGATCAAGACAACCGGCTGGCGCTGCGCAGCTGGGTGACCCTGCCGGGACACCGCCTGGAGGACATCATCGGCCTGGGCCTGCGCACGGGCTTCGGCAACGACCGCCTGCGGGTGGGCCATGTCAAGTTTTTCGCCGACGGCGGCATGGGCGCCCGCACGGCCTGGATGATCGATCCCTTCCGGGACGCCGGGCACGGGATGCCCCTGATGGATATGGAAGAACTGACCCAGGCCGTCGCATGCGCGGAGCGCGCCGGGCTTGCGGTCATGATCCACGCCGTGGGCGATCGCGCCAACCGGGAGTTGATCACGCTTTTCGAAGCCCTTGCGGAGGACCGCCGCAGCACCGGTGCCCCCGCGCCGATGGTGCCCCATCGCATCGAACACGTGCAGATGATTCGCCCCGAAGATGCCGAGCGGCTGCGCCGGCTGCCCCTGGCGCTCTGTCTCACGCCGGCCAACATGCTGTTGGACATGAATCTCATCGACCACGCGGTGGGGGCGAAAGGCCGCTGGGCCTATGATTTCCGGCGCCTGGTGGACACCGGAGCACCGGTCATGTTCAGTTCGGACTGTCCGGTGTGCGATCCGGCACCGCTCTTGGGCATGCATGCCGCCGTAACCCGCCGCCGGACGGACGGCAGCCCCGAAGAGGGCTGGCACCCGGAATCCCGCGTCACCATGCGCGAAGCCCTGGCGGCCTATACCCAGATCCCCGCGGCGGTGCATCGCATGCCGGATGTGGGGTCCGTGGCCCCCGGCAAACGGGCCGATCTGGCGGTCTTGAGCGAAGACATCCTGGGACGGCCCGACGCCTGGCTGCCCGATGTCTCGGTGGACATGACGCTCTTCGACGGCCGCATCGTGCACCGGACTTTTTGAGAAGAAAACCCACAACGCAAGATCGCACCACGAAGAGCACGAAGAACACGAAGATCACGAAGAAAATCCATTTTCTTCTCAGGCGCGCGCGAGAATTGTGAAAAACGATTGGTTCCGTGAAACCGGTCCGATCGCCCTGTATCAAGGTCAAATTTGCCTTGTCGATTTAAAAAAATCTTCGTGCTCTTCGTGTCCTTCGTGGTAGATGCTTTTCGCAATCTTGCCAGGAGTCTTCCATGCCCCAGACAGCGCAGCGGCTCGCCCGTTTCACCGAGTCCGTCATCCGCGAAATGACCCGGGTGGCCAACGCGTGCGGTGCCATCAACCTTTCCCAGGGGTTTCCGGACGACCCTCCGCCGCCGGAGGTATTGGCCGCCGGGCACAAGGCCATGGCCGAGGGGCCGCACCAGTACGCCGTGACCTGGGGGGCGCCGCGCTTCCGGGAGGCCCTGGCCGCCAAGCAGCGGCATTGGATGGGACTCGAGCTGGATCCCGCTACCAACCTGGTGGTCACCTGCGGCAGTACGGAAGCCATGCTGGGCGCCATGATGACGGCCTGCAACCCGGGCGACAAGGTGATCGTCTTCTCGCCCTTCTACGAAAACTACGCCGCCGCGGCCATTTTGAGCGGGGCGCGCCCGATCTACGTGCCGCTGCATCCTCCCGACTTCACCTTCGAGGTCGGAGCGCTGCGGGCCGCCTTTGCCCGGAAACCCAAGGCGCTTGTCCTCTGCAATCCGTCCAATCCCTGCGGGAAAGTCTTCTCCCGCGAGGAACTCGACGTCATCGCGGATATGGCCCAGACCCACGATGCCTTCGTCATTACCGATGAAGTCTACGAGCACATCGTCTATCATCCTTACCGGCATTGCTACATGGCCGCCCTGCCGGGCATGTTCGAGCGCACGTTATCGTGCGGGTCGCTTTCGAAAACCTACAACATGACCGGCTGGCGGCTGGGGTATGTGATCGGCGCGGAGACGGTGATCGCCGGCGTTCGCAAGGTGCATGATTTCCTCACGGTGGGCGCCCCGGCCCCGCTGCAGGAAGCCGCGGTGCAGGCCCTCCGGCTGCCATTGTCCTACTACGACCGGCTGCGCGAGAGCTACACGCGCAAACGGGATCTTTTTTTGGGCTACCTGGACGCGGCCGGCCTGCGCTACACCAAGCCCCAGGGGGCGTATTACGTGATGGTGGACTGCAGCCCCTTCGGCGTTCGCGACGACCGGGAATTCTGCCACTGGATGGCGCGCACCGTGGGGGTCGCGGCGGTGCCCGGATCGAGCTTTTTCCATGAGCCGGTCAACCACTTGATCCGGCTGCATTTTGCCCGTTCGGAACCGATTCTGGCCGAGACGGGAAAGCGCCTGCAAAAGCTGAAGACATTGATCTGATGGATGTCATCGAAACCATCGAGGGCGCTTCCGTTCAGCACGGTCCGCACAACGACCGCATCTACCTGATGCGCCTGGGCCAAGCCGATCCCGGACGGATCATCGAAGCCCTGGAGGATCTGGCCCGCGCAAAGGGCTACGGCAAGATTTTCGCCAAAATCCCCGCAGCGGTTTGGCCGGCCTTCCTTTCCGCCGGCTACATCCAAGAGGCCGTGGTGCCGGGGTTTTTCAACGGACGCGTTGCCGGTGTTTTTGCCGCCAAATTTCTTTCCGCCGCGCGGCGGGAAATTCTTCCCGATGAAAAGCGTTTGGAACGCACTGGCCCGCTCGGTGGGGAATCCGCGGATCCCGTCCACCGCCCGGGACGTTCCCGACCCGCGGTCACGGCCTGTCGGCCGCAGGATGCCGAGGCGCTCAGCCGCCTCTACCGCCAGGTGTTCGCGACATATCCCTTTCCGGTGCACCGGCCGGTCTATTTGAAGCACATGATGAAGGAGGGGGTGCGCTATTTCGCGGTGCGCTCCCCGGGGGGCATTGCGGCCGCTGCCGCGGCCGAGATCGAACGTATCGAGCAGCATGCGGAAATGACGGATTTTGCCACCCTGCCGCGGCACCGCGGCCGGGGTTTGGCCGGGAGCCTCCTGCGCCATATGGAGAAGACGGTACGCAAGCGCGGTGTCCAAACCGCCTTCACCATTGCCCGGGCCTCTTCCCCCGGCATGAATGCCGTCTTCCGCAAGAACGGGTATCGCTACGCGGGTCTGCTGCGCAACAACACCCAGATCGGCGGCCGCCTGGAGAGCATGACGGTGTGGTACAAGTCCCTTTAAAAGAATTTTCCACGAAGGTCACGAAGGACACGAAGTGTTTCATCCAATACCATTCCGGCAATCTTATCCCCATAGTGTCATTCCGGCGGAAGCCGGAATCTGATCCAAATTGGACGCGGATGGCAAAGAGATCCCGGCTTTCGCCGGGATGACTGCGGTTTGTATATTTCCTGGCGGATGAAGTACTGATCTTTTGTGATTTTCTTCGCGG
>CAYMQN010000217.1:0-6191 GCA_964392545.1 uncultured Desulfobacteraceae bacterium | reverse complement strand
TTGCGCAGGACCGCCTCATCGTTGCCCATGACCCCGCCGGGATAAAATTTGAATTGCACCCGGCCCTGGGTCGCTTCGGCCACCTTGGCCGCCCCTTCGCGCATTTTCACCATCCAGCTCGAGCCGTCCGGCGACAGGGTCGCAATTTTCAGCACGACCGCCCCGGCCGTTCCTCCCCATAAAATCAGCACCAGCACCAAAGCCGTGATGCGCAGCAGCTTCCATCCAGACATCGTGTCCTCACCTCTTCTTGAATCGTTGTCGTGTTGGGCTAACGCCATCAATTTGTGACAGATTCAGGCCTCCGAGGCTGTGTCACAAATGCCCTGCCCCCCCCATTTGGGCCCGTCATGCCGGCGAAAGCCGGCATCTCGTTGGGCTAAGGGTATGAATAGGTCGAAGATCCCGGCTTTCGCCGGGATGACGGCCGGTGTCCACCCCCTTGAGTGAATATTGTGACACAGGCTCATGCGCCGGAATCGTCCATGCAAGGGGCTTGCACCCCGTTGGATGAAAGAAATAACCAGTGACCACAACATATGTCCGTCCTACTTTCGTAGGAATGACGATCGAGGCCAAATCCCTTCCGTCCCTATTGCAACAAAGCCGCTTTAAAAGTAGGCATCGGCCTCGGCCAGAAGCGCCCGCGCCCGCTCCTGGGCCAGGGTGTTCTCCAGGACCAGGCCGGGCACCTGCGGGTCGGCGGCCAGCACCTCCCGCAGCAACCGGTCGTGCAGCTCCCGGTCGTACATCATGCGGGCGTATTGCTGGGCGTAAATCACCTTGGTCATGAGATTCCGGCCGTCGGACAGGGCGATGGCACGGTCGAAATGGCGCCGGGCCACTTCCGGCCGGCCCCCCAGGGCCGGCGGCACCAGGATGGCGAAGGCGCCCATGTAAAGGTGGGCCCCGCCGTCCCGATAGGCTTCCTCCAGGGCGATGATGCGCCGCATGATGGCTTCCACCCGGGCGATGTCCGCCACGGCTTCGAGATCGTCCTTGTGGGCCTGGATCCAGCCGGCCCAGGTCGATCCCAGGGTATAGAAAAAGGGCACTTCCCCCCGCTCCATGGCCGCCACCCGAACCGCGAAAGATTCGAAGGCGGCCTGCCGCAGACCGCAGTCGTCGGGAGCATGCACGCACAGGGCGCGTTCGGCGTAGGTCAGGGCCTTGGTGGAGAGTTTGCGGGCACGCTCGGGATCGTCGACAAACGCGGCCACGTATGTGCTGTAGAGGCTTGCCCCTTTCAAGAGCAGCGCTTCGTTTTCCGGATCGCTATGGAGCATGCCGTCCAGCATCAGGAGGTAGGCCGGCCCTCCGGCGCGAACCGTGGCGGGGTCGTCGTGGTTGGCAATAGCGGTCGACAAGTTGGTGGCCAGGTTGTTGGCCGCGGACGTCACGATCCGGCCGCAGCCCGACAGGGACGCCAGAAAGGCCAGCAGCAGCAGCCCCTGCACGGCCGCCCTGCCGCAGGAACGACGCGGGCCGGTTTTACAATGGGAGGCAGGTTGTTCGGTCTGATGCATGCGAATCCGCCCTTTTGAGGAAATGGCCGGGGAAGGGGCACCGTCGCCCGCCCAAGCAGTGGCGAACCCTTCATCTCCAGGGTTCTTTAAAGCAAACCGACAAAAATTGCAAAAGGCGACGCCGCCTTCATGAGCAGGGCATGCGGGTGGCCTTCGGCGCAATAGGCCACTGCTACTTCGGTTCGGATGCTAGCGGGGGAGCCTCCGTCGGCAGGGGGCCGTCGTCCCCAGGGTCCGCTTCGGAGGTCACCGTTCCGGGTTCGCCGGAGGCTGTCGCCGCAATCACGGGGATCCTCAATGTCTGCTGCACCTGGAGGGCCGCGAGATCGGCATCCATGTTGTAGTGTTTGAGCAGCCACATGGGAACCTCGAACCGGTCCCGACACAGGGTCCAGATGTTGTCGCCGGCGCGCACGCGGTAGGGATCGAGTTCGGACACGCGGTAGACGGCGAAAAAATCCTCCTGCAGTCGCTTGTGGTACTCATAGCGCTGCTCTTCGAAAGCGGCGGCGGAGACCTTGGCGAGGGGGATTTTGACCTCCTGATGCAGGCGCAACGTACGCCCGTAGGGCAGGCCGTTCAGACGGCGAATGGCCTGGGTGCGCACGCCGGCCCATTCGGCGTAGTGGCCCAGGGTTTCCTCCACTTCCACCCGAAGCAGCCCCACGGCCGGCTTGCCGCTGCCATCGGTGTGCTGGAAACGCACGTCCACGGAGACGATTTCGGCGGCGGGCATTGCCGGCGAAGCCTCCACGTTGGCAAAAGCCTCTTTTCGGGCGGTCGGCAGGGGCAGCACGGAGGCCTGGATCGGAGCCGGCAGCGATTCAGGCACCCCTTCCGTTTCGGCACTCGGGACGGAAGGTGGTTCGGGCGTTGCGGCAGGCGCCTCCTCGGGAGGGGCTGTTTTCGCCGAGGCCGCCGCCACCTGGACGGGGGCCGGCGACGGCGTGGCCGAGGCCGTCAGGGTTTCCCCGGCCAGGGGGATGCGCAGGGTCTGTTTGGGGTAAATGGTCGCCCGGGTGCCCAGGTTGTTCGCCAAAATCAGGTCGTTCAGGCGCACGCCGTGCGTGCGGGCGATCCGGCCGGCGGTGTCGCCGCGCTGCACGGTATAGAAGCGGCTGGGCTTCTGGGCGCTCTTGTATAGGGTTGACGGGATGGCCGCCAGGGTCACGCTTTCCGATCCCTCGGCGGGCAGCCGCAGGCGGTAGCCCTGGGGAACGTATTTCTGACCGCTGAACACCGGCGGGCGAAGGGCCGGATTCATCCGTCGCAGCGCCTCGGGATCGATGCCGAAATGCGCGCTGAGGTCGTCGATGTGGGCAAAGCCGGCCAGGGTAACGGTGCGGGTGGGCGTGGGCCTCGCCATGGTCAGGGGGCCGAAATGGGCCGCGTAGTTGGCGGCCACGTCGCGTGCCGCCAGGAATTCGGCGTAAAAGTTGCGCGAGGCGAACTTGAAGGTGCGGCTGCGGTAGTTGCGAAAGACGGCCGGATAGTCCCCGTGTTTGGTCTTGGCCCGGGCCATGCCGGCCGCGCCGTGGTTGTAGGCCGTGATGGCCAGGGGCCAACTGCCCAGCCTGGCGTGGTTTTCCGCCAGGAGCCGGGCCGCGGCGTAGGTGGCGCGGATGGGGTCGCGGCGCTCGTCCATGACGTAGTCCACCGTCATGAAGCGGCGGCCGGTGGACCGGGTGAACTGCCAGATGCCGGCCGCCCCGAATTTACTGTAGGCGCTGGGGTTGAAGGAGGATTCCACATGGGGCAAATAGGCCAGATCCTCGGGCACCCCGTGGGACTTCAGGATGGAGCGGATCTCCTCGAGATAGGCCCCGGAGCGGATCAGGCCGGCCCTGAAGCGGTCCTTCTGGCCGAGTTGGCTGCGTATTTGCCCGCTGGCCCGCCGGAAGTCGTCGGCTTGGGCACCTGTGCCGAAAAGCGCCGCCACCCGGCGGCTGTCGGCATCCGGGGCGGCCGGATCGGCGGCCAGGCGATCGAGAATGCGCCGGTATTTGGCCTTGGCCCGTTTCAGGCGCTCCCGGTTGATCTTGCGGGCCCCCGGGGCGTCGTAGGGCTCGACCGCAACCACCTCGTAGACAATGCCAAGATCATGGCTGTCGTGAAGGACGGCCTGCCGGGTGGTGTAGTGGGCATAGATCGTTTTCCAAAAAGCCACGTTGGGGGCGATGGCCTCGAACCGGGGAAAAAGGTCGGCGGCCGCGGCCGGCGCAAGGAGGCCGGCCAGGGCGAAGCTCAAAAACAACAGCGATACACGTTTGGCGCTTGGCAACATCACTATCCTCTCGGGCAGATCGTATGCGGGGCTTCCTGACGCGAACCGCGCCGGGAAGCCCCGTGAGTGTGTTTTTTCGATACCGGACCACCGGCCGCCGGGCGGTCATGCATGTCAATGCATGGGCTCGATCTTGCGGCCCGGTTGATAAATGCGTTTATGGTCCCTATGATATCCTCCTGAGAAACGATTGTAAAACGCATTCTGACCGAATGCCGCCGCGACGTGAACCATGGTCCACGACCCGGCCCGATGAATGACCGTCATGCCTGTCAACGTCAAGAACCGCAAAGCGGCCGATCGCTGCGGCCCGGGAGGATGCCATGATCATCAAACAGCTCGCCATCGGCGCCATGGACAATTTCACGTACATCGTGGGCTGCGAAACCACCGGCAAGGCGCTGGTGATCGATCCCGGGGGAAATGCGGAGCACATCGTGGCCGAGGCCCGGGATGCCGGATTGACCATCGAGATGATCGTCAACACCCACACCCACGGGGACCACACGGCTGGGAACGCCCGCCTGAAGGCGCTCACCGGCGCCCCGATCGCCGTGCACGAAGCCGACGCCGCGGGCTACCCCAAGGCGGACGTGCGCCTGAACGACGAAACGCAGCTCAGCCTGGGGGAGATCACCTTCGAGGTGATGCACACCCCGGGCCACTCCCCCGGCGGCATCTGTCTTTACGCGCAGGGCAACCTGTTCACCGGCGACACGCTCTTCGTGGGCGACAGCGGCCGCACCGATCTGCCCGGCGGGCACCGCCCCACCCTGGGGGCCTCCATCCGCCGCCTGATGCAGCTGCCCGACGACACCGTGGTCTGGCCCGGCCACGACTACGGGCCCGCGCCCTCCTCCACCATCGGCTGGGAAAAACGCCACAACGTCAATGCCCGGGAGTACGGCTACTATGTGGCCGGCTGATTGTTTTTTGCCGGCATTCAGCTATCATGGTAAACAGAATCAAAAATCGCTCAACCGCCGGCTTGCAATGATACGCTCCTTGCCCGGATCCGGCAGTACGGCCTGGCGCTGGCTTTTGATGGGTTGTGGTGTCCTGCTCGTTCTGCTTGCGACCGGCTGCAGCCGTGACAGCTCGCTGGAGGGTATCCGCCGCACGGGCAAGCTGGTTCTCATCACCGACAACAATGCCCACAGCTACTATACCTACCGTGACCAGGCCATGGGCTTCGAATACGAGCTGGCCAAAACCCTCGCGGACCGGCTGGGGGTCGACCTCGAAGTGCGGACTCCCGGCTGGGACGGACTCATCCCGGCCCTGGAAAAAGGCCGGGGGGATCTGGTGGCGGCCAGCCTGACCATAACGGACAAGCGGCGCTCCCGCGTCGATTTCTCCGATCCCTATCTGACCATCCGCCAGCACATCATCCATCATCGGGACAACCGCTCCGTCCGCTCCCTCGAAGATCTGGCCGGCCAGTCGATCCACGTGCGCCGCAACTCCTCCTATCACGAACGCCTCCTGCAGTTGCGGCAGGAGGGTCTTGACATCGAAGTGGCTCTCCATACCAACGTTCCCACCGAGGAGCTGATCCGGCAGGTGGCCGAGGAGGAGATCGCCTACACGGTGGCCGATTCCAACGTGGCCCGCTTGAACCGCCGCTACTACCCCGCAATCGAAATCGGTTTCCCCATTGCCGAAGAACAATCCCTGGGGTGGGCCGTAAGGCAAGGCAACGGCTCCCTGCTTGCGGAAATCAACCGCTTCTGGAAAACCGTCAAAACGGACGGCACGTTCGAGAAACTCTACCAGAAATACTACGCAAGTGTTCACCAGTTCGACTACGTCGATCTTGTCCGCTACCACGCCGCCCTCGAATCGCGGCTGCCCCGATACGAGGCCCTGATCCGCCGGGAGGCCCGCCGCCATGGCTTCGACTGGCGCCTGATCGCCGCGCTCATCTACCAGGAATCCCATTTCAACCCCCGTGCCCACAGCCACACCGGGGTGCGGGGTCTGATGCAGCTCACCCTCACCACCGCCGCCGAAATGGGCGTCGAAAACCGCCTCGACCCCGCAGCCAGCATCCGCGGCGGCGTGAAGTACCTGGCGCAACTCTACCAACGTTTCGACGACGTCAAGGGGCGCGACCGCCTGCTCTTCACCCTGGCCAGCTACAACGTGGGCTACGGCCACGTGCGCGACGCCATGCAAATCGCCCGGGACAAGGATCGCCCCCCCGACAAGTGGTCCTCCCTTAAGGAGACCCTGCCGCTGCTGCGCGTCCGCGCCTACTACAGCAAGACCCGCCACGGCTACGCCCGGGGCACCGAGCCGGTGCGCTTCGTAACCCGCATCCAGACCTATTACGACATCCTGCGCAACCAGTCGCGTTCTTGAGAAGGGCGCCGGAATTC
>CAYMQN010000216.1:0-6237 GCA_964392545.1 uncultured Desulfobacteraceae bacterium | reverse complement strand
CTTATTGCGCATGTTGGATGATCCTCGACGCTTTATCTATGCCGTCGATCCGGCGGACAATATCGTCTTTGTCAACCAGGACTGGCTGAATTTTGCCAGGGATAACGATTTTGATGCGGTCCAACGCGATGCCGTGATCGGTGATCACCTCTGGCATCATGTCGCGGACCCGGCGGTGCAGCACCTTTACAAGACCATGTTCGACCGGGTCCGAGACGGTGCCCGCCTTTCCGATTTGGCCTACCGTTGCGACGCGCCGGACTGCAGACGGTATATGCAAATGGACATCTGCGAGGCGGGCGGCGATATAGTGCGCATCACCAGCCGCATCGTTCGGGAGGAATTCAGGGATCCGGTGCCGCTGTTGAGCGACTTTCAGGACCGGTCGGAGGACATCGTTACGATTTGCAGTTTTTGCAAAAAAATGAGGATTCGTGCCCACCTGTGGGTCGAGGTGGAGACCGCCATCCGCCGCCTGGGCCTCGCCGTGGCCTGGCCGCTGCCCCACCTTTCACACGGCATCTGCGAGGCCTGTTATGCCGATTGGGAAGCCCAACTCGATGCGGTATGATTTTTCTTTGGCGCTTTGATGTTGTATGCAATCTTACAGGCCGCCACGTACACGCTGAAGGATGCTTCCCAGCACCGGCAGGTGTTCGAAAAACCCGGCCGAGGCGTCCCAGAAATCCTGGTGCAGGATGACTTTACCTTCATGATCGAAGCGCAGGTGGGAAATGCCGTAGGTGGTGACCGGCCGCCCGTCGTCCAAGGCGTCGGCGGCAATGGTCATGCGCCAGCGGGTGTAGACTTCAGGACCGGAAGCACTGTAGCCGAGGATCATTACCTCCATGACGCTCACCCGCTCGGCCGTTTTCGAAAAGTAGGCCTCGATTTGTTCGGCGCCCCGGGCGATGTGCAGGGTGTCGCAGAGGTAGGCATCCGCGGCATAGAGCTGCCGGGTCAGGGTCTCGACACGGGATGGGGTGACATTCTGATAGTAACGCTGGATCCGCCCTACGGCGTCCGCCAGGGCACCGGGGTGCGCGGTCCAATCGGACCTGGCTCTTGCCTTGGTGGCGGCCAGAGCCTGCTCGTAGGCTTCGACCAATTCCTGCTGGGTGAGGCGCGGCTGCCCGCAGGCGACCACCGCTGCGAGAAGGGCCAAGCCAAGCAGAAATCGGACCGGGCAATAGGCTTGGCACCCGTTTTCTCCGGATTTTAATGGATTGGGCCTCAGCTTAGAAGTCCCTTCAAGGTTTTCATCAATCCAACCTGGCTCTCGAACTTGTTCCAGAAGGCATCGCAGCCGCTCTTGACCACGGCCGCCACGAATTCGTCCGTGGCATCCTGGAAGCCCAGCACCAGGATTTTCATTTCGGGACGCTCGGCCTTGAGGGTATTGAGCTCGGAAAGCCCCCTAATACCGCTAGCAGACAAATTGAAATCGTAGACGAGCAAATCCGGTTTCAGGGTGCGGACCAGGTCCGTCACCTCGGATGGGCGGGTTGTTTCACCGACCACGCAGAAACCGCTTGTCGACAGGAACCCCGCGAGAACTTCCAACAGATAGGCATTCGATTCCGCAAGCAAAATGGATTTGGGCAAAGCCGACTCCCCGTTGTTTCTATAGCGCCGATTCAGGAGTTTCCCGATGCAAATCGGCCTACCCATATCGCATGCGTTTTTCATGTCTATGGGGTCAAGACCTTAATTCCTCCTGCGCAATGTGCTTTTTCGGTCACCGATATCATCAAAAATTGATTGACAATTGATTGATTGAGTAATAATAACAGATGATTATAAACGGACCTCCCTGTATCGGCGGTCCCTCCACAACGTAGCGGGGCGTTGGCGCGATAGCCCTCTGTTCGAGACAGCCATCGAACGCGCCACGTACCACCCTGCAGCCCCCCTTTGATGGCGATTGGTTCATGGCCGCGTTTCCAGGCCCGGTTACGAGGGAATCTTAAGGTATGCACGCTTCGAGCTTTATCGGTTTGGTGAACAATGCAGCGCTGTTGCTCGCTTTGGGTCTTCTGTACGACATGCTGGCGTCCCGAACCCGGCCCATGGCGCCCCTTTTGCAGCAGATCCTGACCGGCCTTTTCGCGGGCGGCATCGGCATCGCGCTCATGCTCAACCCCTGGGATTTCGGGCAGGGGGTCGTCTTCGATACGCGCTCGGTGCTCCTCTGCATCACGGGCCTGTTTTTCGGCCCGCTGCCTACCATCCTGGCGGTGCTGATAACGGGCGCCTTCCGTGTGGCCATGGGAGGCGTCGGTGTATCGATGGGCATCGCCGTGATTGTGACTTCCGGGGGCATCGGTCTGGTGTGGCGCCATCTTGTCCGCAACCGCGAGGGGGGTTCCTCTCCGGTCGAGCTTTACCTGCTGGGGATCGTCGTCCACGTTGCCATGCTGGGGTGGGCATTGATCCTTCCCCGGGGAATGGCATGGGACGTTCTGGCCAAAATCGGTCCTCCGGTGATGCTCATCTATCCCCTTGCCACGGCCCTTTTGGGGATGCTGCTGATTAATCGGGGCAAACGGCGCAAGTCGCAGGAGGCCCTTCGCACGAGCGAAGAAAAATTTCGCAACATCTTTCAGCACCACACCGCGGTCAAGCTGCTCATCGATCCCGACAGCGGGAGGATCGTCGAGGCCAATGCGGCGGCGGAAGCATTTTACGGATGGCCGGCGTCCGAGCTCAATCAGATGCGGGTCCAGGACATCAACACCCTTCCAGCCGAACGGGTGCAGGCGGAAATGCTGAAGGCCAAATCGCGGCCCGCCAATCGGTATGAATTCCGCCACCGCTTGGCTGACGGCACGATGCGTGACGTGGAAGTCTTCAGCAGCCGGGTCGAAATCGATGGCAAGCCGTATCTGCATTCCATCGTCCATGACATCACCGGCCGCAAACAGGCCGAAAATGCCCTGCGCGAGCGGGAGCGTTTTCTCGATTCCATCCTCCATACCACGGCCGACGGGTTCTGGGTGGTCGATGCCAAAGGGCACCTGATCGATGTGAACGCGGCCTATTGTGCCATGTCGGGTTATCGCCGCGAGGAACTCGTCGGCATGCACATCAGCGCCCTGGATGCGCTCGAGGCGCCCGGTGATGTCGCGGCCCGCATCGAGCGGGTCAAAGCCGCCGGTTCGGACCTTTTCGAAAGCCGGCACCGGCGCAAGGACGGCAGCACCTTCCCGGTGGAAATTTCGACATCCTGGTTGGAAAACTCCTCCGGCCGGTTCGTCTGTTTCACCCGCGATCACACCCTGCGCAAGCAGCGGGAGGAGCGCATCGCCCTGCTGGGCCGCATGTTGGACGCGGCCTCCGCTTCGATCATGATCCACGATGTCCAGGGGCGCATTCACTATGCCAACCAAATGGCATGTGATCTTCATGGCTACGCGAATGCCTCGGAACTGCTGGCCCTTACCATGCACGACATCGACGCCCCCGAGAGTGCGGCGTGTTATGCCGACCGCGTCCAGCGCGTCACGGAAGAGGCTGAGGCCCGTTTCGAGGTCGTGCATCTACGCAAGGATGGCGCGACGTTTCCTCTCGCGGTGGCGGCAAAATCCATCGCATGGGAGGGCAAGCCGGCCGTGTTGAGCATCGGCGTGGACATTTCCGAACGCAAACAGGCCGAGGCGGCCTTGAGCCATTCCCACGATCTGATGCGCTACATCATCGAGCATGCCAACAGCGCCGTGGCCGTGCACGACCGGGACCTGAACTACATCTACGTCAGCCAGCGCTACCTGGAACAATACAAGGTGCAGGAGAAGGACGTCATCGGCCGGCACCATTACGAGGTGTTTCCCGACCTGCCCCAGAAATGGCGCGAGGTCCACCAGCGCGCCCTGGCGGGGGAGGTCACGCGCTCCGAGCGGGACGACTACCCCCGGGAAGACGGCACGGTGGAATGGACGCGCTGGGAGTGCCGTCCCTGGTACGAGGCCGACAGCGCCACCATCGGGGGATTTGTCATATACACCGAGGTCATCACGGATCGCGTGCTGGCCGAGGAGGCCCTGCGTGCCAGCGAGGAATTCCAGCGGGCCATGATCGAGGCTTCGCCGCTGGGTATCGTCAGTCTCTCGTTGGAGGGGCACGTGACGAGTTGGAACGCCGCGGCAGAGGGTATGTTCGGCTGGCCGGAGCGCGAAGTGCTGGGCAAGCGGCTGCCTTTCGTGCCTCAGGATCAGCAGGCCGCATCCATGGCCTTCATCGAGGATGCAGCCGCTGGTGACGCATTCCCCCAGACCGAGCGGACATGTCTGCGCAAGGACGGATCGCCCATCGAGATCAGCGTCTCCACCGCACCGCTCTGCGACAGCGATGGCCGTGTCAAAGCGGTTATGCTCATGATCGAGGACATCACCGACCTCAAACAGGCCGAAGAGGAGCGGGCCAAGCTCCAGGACCAGTTGCAGCAGGCCCAGAAAATGGAGGCCGTTGGGCGTCTGGCGGGCGGGGTGGCCCACGACTACAACAACATGCTGGGCGTGATCATGGGCTATACCGAGCTCGCCCTCGAGAAGTTGGCGCCGGAAAACCCTGTGCGGCCCGATCTCGAAGAGGTCATGTCCGCGGCCTTGCGATCGAAGGACATTACCCGGCAATTGCTGGCCTTTTCCCGCCAGCAGACCATCGCGCCCCGGCTGCTCGATCTGAACGCCACCGTGGAGAGCATGCTCAAGATGCTCCGCCGCCTGATCGGCGAGGACATCGACCTGGCCTGGCTTCCCGGATCAAGGGTCTGGCCGGTCTTCCTGGATCCCTCCCAGCTCGACCAGATTTTGGTCAATCTGTGTGTAAACGCCCGGGACGCCATCGCGGACGTGGGCAAGGTGACCATCGAGACCGGCACCAAGACATTCGACGACGCCTACTGCGCCGCCCATGCCGAATTCGTTCCCGGGGATTACGTGCTGCTGTCCGTCAGCGACGACGGCTGCGGTATGGACAAGAAGACGCAGGAGCTCCTTTTCGAGCCGTTTTTCACCACCAAGAAGGTGGGCAAGGGAACCGGCCTGGGACTGGCCACGGTGTTCGGCATCGTGCGGCAGAACGAGGGTTTCATCAACGTCTACAGCGAGCCGGGCCAGGGGACAACGTTCAGGATCTACCTTCCCCGTCATCACGTGGCGGCCGAGCCCGACCGGCCGAAAGCCACGGCGCGACCCGATGCCCGTGGAGACGAAACCGTTCTGCTGGTGGAGGACGAACCGTCCATTCTCCGCATGACGACGAAGATGCTCGAGCGGCTCGGCTACCGCGTGCTGAAGGCCGGCACGCCCCAGGAAGCCCTGCGTCTGGCCGAAACCCATGCCGGCGGGATCGACCTGCTGATGACCGACGTGGTGATGCCGACCATGAACGGCCGCGAGTTGTCCGGAAGGCTTCAAGGCTTTTGCCCGAACCTGAAAGTCCTCTTCATGTCGGGCTACACGGCCAACGTGATTGCCCACCACGGGGTGCTGGACGAGGGGGTCCAGTTCATCCAGAAGCCCTTTTCCAAGCCGGACCTGGCCGCCAAGGTACGGGAGGTGCTGGATGCCGTGGATCCGGTGTCGAACTAAAAGGCCTAGATTACGCAGATGAACGCAGAGACGGATCAATGCCGATCCAAGCTGTACCATGCATACGGGAGACCGCACACTCATGTCGGATAAACCCTCCTCCACGGAACTGGAGCAACGCATCGCGCGTCTGGCGCACTTGAACAACGTGCTGCGCATCGCCCGCAAGATCAACCGGCTCGTGATCCAGGCGCCTGATCGTCGAGGGCTGCTTGAAAAAGTCTGCCGGCTCCTGGTGGATAGCCGGGATTACTACAACGCATTCATTGTCGGGGTCGAGGACGGCCATCCCATGGAGCCCTTTTTTCACGCCGGGTTCGCGGACGATTTCGGCCCGATGGCTGCCAGCTTGCACGCGGGCCATCTTCCGATTTGCGCCCACCGGGCTATGGGGCAGAGCGGGATTGTCATCGTTACCGACCCAACGGTGCAGTGCCCGAATTGCCCCATGGCGGAACGATACCGGGGCAGGGCGGGAGTGGCCGTGCGACTGGCCCACGCGAACCGGATTTTCGGCTGGTTGAGCCTCTCGGTTCCGGTCGAGATTGCGCAAGACCGGGAAGAACAGCAGCTTATCGAGGAGGTGGCCGCCGACATATCCTTTGGCTTGAAGACCTTGGAGACCGGGGAGCGCATGGAATCCCTG
>CAYMQN010000215.1:0-6256 GCA_964392545.1 uncultured Desulfobacteraceae bacterium | reverse complement strand
TCGATTTCAACTGTGCGAGGTGGGTGGCATCCTCTATCGCACAGGGCCGCACCCTGGTAGCCACTTCGGGCGGGAATCATAACGCCTCAGGACGATGGAAAGTAAAACTATTGATGCATACCAGCCGGGAAAGGGAAACGATTTGCACTATCGCTATTGAGCCAATCCATGGCTTCTACGATATCGAGGAAAATCTCTGCGCAGCAACCCGCGCATTCGGCATTGATGCAGAACATGCGGCCCATGGCATATGTGAATGATCCACGTTCCGCCACGAACACCATTTTGGTAAAGAAACGATTGTTTTTTAAATTGTGGACAATCCCGTCGAGCTCTTCGCCCGGAACGTCGATATGCGCCTCCCGCAGATCGATCAGTGTATCGAGCGGCACATGGAATTCAGGATCGCGCTTGATGTCATCCCAGGCGCTGTAGAAATCCTTCACCGTCACCTCGCCTTTGGCCTTGAACATGAGCAAATCGTCTTGGAGAACGTAAGAGATCGGCATAGCGGTTGAGCCCCCTGTCGTGAAGCGGAGATCTGAGGTTCGTTTGGGCACAATGCCAGAAAAATAGTTTAATATCAAGAGGACGCGACGAATGTCGCAGAAACCTTGACCGCAGGATCAGATCGGCACTGGATCAGGGAGATGTCATGGTACAATGATGCGCCGTTGACAGGCCAGTTGAGGTGGTATGAAAGGCAATGGTCTGCCTGGAGGGCGCGGGAGCCGGTTCAGCAGGCTGTGGATAAACAAGCATCGGGTCGAAAGGCAAGGCGCCGTCCGATGCGAAATGCGCAGCAACCATCAGGGTTGTGAGCAGTTTCGCGAGGGTGGGACTCGCCTCAATCCCTAGTATCGGAGGTCATAGGCCATGGCCTCCAGCGGACTCTCCCGGTAGCCGCACTGCACCAGCCCGATCCCGTAGGCCAGCAGGAAGCGGTCCACCCCCCCAACCGGTCCCACTGGACCACGTGCACCAGTTCGTGGCAGCCGAGGCTTTCGGTGAGAGGCAAGCCTTCGGCAACCATGTCAGGGCCCCTGACCGCTCCGGCGCTTGAAGTATTCCATGGCCTTCAAAACAAACCGCGCGTAGGCGCCGGCCTGGCCCCCGCCCATTTCGATGGCCACGTCGATGGTTTCGTAGATCTCCTCGTCCCGGGCGCCGGCCTGCAGGGCCTGGTCGAGGTGCCACTCCATGCAGGGCTCGCACTTGGTCACGATGGAGATCGACAGCGCCATGAGCTCCTTGGTCTTCTTGTCCAACGCCCCGTTGCGGAAGGCTTTTTCTTCCACCTCGAGAAAGGGTTTGTAGGTCTTGACGTGCTTCAGGAACTTCAGGTGGAGTGCCTTGCGGTCCCGAATGCTCTGCTCGATTTTCATGTGGCTCAGATCCGACACGGTTTCCTCCTCTGAATGGGCTTGACGGCAAAAAATCCGCTCAGCACCATGCCATCATAGCAGCTTGGCTGACGGCGGTCGACGGAATAAAGCGGCCTTCCTCGCCGCCGGAGACAGGCCGAAATCCGATAGGGCGCATCGAACCAACCGCGTCCCTCGGACCGTTTGCCAAATGGGGGGTGCCGGGACCCCGAATAACGTCTCCACCCCATTCATGCCGGAGCGTCGGATGCCCTAACATCGCCCTCATGCAAACGCCACGGACACACCATCGCGGCGGACGGCGTGAAGGATCCGCCGGTGTTCGATCCGTGCAATCCGGTAGACGCCGCTACCGAAGGGAAGGCGCCGCACTCCAATGGACATCAGCGAGCCGTTGAAAGACCGATTGATCGTCTACCAGCGCAACGAGCTCACCGAGCATCATATCTACCGGCGCCTGGCCCAGGTCGCGCGGTCCGATGAAGATCGGCAGGATCTGGAACGCATTGCGGAGGACGAACGCAAACATTATGAAACCTGGCGGCGGTATACCGGACGCGACGTGCCGCCGTATCGCCTGATGTTCTGGAAATACTACCTCGCCAGCCGGCTTTTCGGAATTACCTTCAGCGTCCGCCTGATGGAACGCAACGAGGCCACCGCCCAGGAAAACTATCGCCGCCTCAAGGGGGAAATCCCCGAGGTGGATGCCATCCTGAAGGAAGAACACGATCACGAGGAGCGTCTGGTGGGCTTTTTCGATGAAGAACACCTGCGCTATGCCGGCAGCATCGTGCTGGGGCTCAACGACGCCCTCGTGGAAATGCTGGGAGCGCTGGCCGGTCTGACCCTGGCGCTGCAGAACAGCAGCCTGATCGCCCTTTCGGCCTTGACCACCGGCATCGCGGCCGCAATGTCCATGGGGGCTTCGGCATATCTTTCCACCAAGACCGAAGAAAACAGCAAGCATCCCCTGAAATCGTCGTTCTATACCGGCTTCACCTATCTTTTCATTGTCGCAATCCTGGTGGCCCCCTATCTTTTACTGGAGAACTATTACCTGTCCTTCGGTATCACCCTGCTGTTGGCCGTCACGGCCATGGGCCTTTTCAACTACTACATGGCCGTCGCCAAGGATCTACCCTTTTTGAAACGCTTCGGCGAAATGGCCGGGCTGAGCCTCGGCGTGGCCGCCTTGAGCTTCGGTGTCGGCTATTTCCTGCGGGCGGTGCTGAAGGTGCAGCTTTAAAGCACAGCGTTGCCGGCCACCCGCGGTCAGCGCAAAAGGATATTCATGATCACCGGAATCGATCCCCTTTTTCTGATTGTGATCCTGTCGGTCGTCGGACCGGTGGCAGGCTCCGCCGTCGGCGTCTTCCGGTGCCCCTCGGCAAATTACGTCTGCAATATGCTCTGCTTTGCCGCCGGCGTCATGTTGGCGATCTCCTTTCTGGAACTGATCCCCGAAAGCATTGCCCTGTCATCGGTGGGAGGCTGCGTCCTGGGCTTTGCCGCCGGGGCCCTGGTCATGTATGCCCTGGATCGTGTGTTGCCGCATATCCACCCCCAGCTCTGCTCCCAGGAGCAGGGCTGCAGCCTCCAGAAGACGTCGGCCTACCTGATCATCGGCATGGCCCTGCACAATTTTCCTGAGGGCATGGCGATCGCCGGCGGCGGCGTCGCCGATGTCGACGTGTCGCTGGTGATCGCCCTGGCGATTGCCATCCACTGCATCCCCGAAGGCATCTGCACCGCCGCCTCGGTGTTCTATACCACCGGTCGACGATTCAAATCGTTCCTGATCTCCTCCGCCACGGCGCTTCCCATCGTTCTGGGGTTCATCCTGGTTCGTTATGTGTTTCAGAATATCGGGCCCTACCAGGTCGGCCTGATCGTCGCTGCCACGGCCGGGTTCATGATCTACATCACCACCGACGAATTGATCCCCAACTCCTGCATGGGAAAGGATCACCGCACCATTTTCTCCCTGATGACCGGCATCGTCTTCGTGATCCTGCTCGGCTTGCTTTAGACCGTCCCAAGAATTGGATTTTGGTCCCCGATCAAGACGGAGCGCAACCTTTATGGTTGCTGCGATTTGCGCATGGGGCGTCTTGCCATTTGACCCGCTGGGTATCCTGCACCTGCTAGAGCCTTGCAATCTGTTCATCACGGCTTAACATATCCCTTTTAGGATGTGTCCGCCGGAGGGCCGCCGACACGGTATAGATCCGAAAATGGGCGGATCGACTTCCTCCTTGAGGTACGCATACAAATTTGGCGAAACCCCAAAGCCCGGCCGCGGACCATGAGCTGCCGGGCTTTGCCCTGGAGTGACCATGCTGCTGAGATGCAATGATACGCAAAGGGATCCGATTGCCTTCCTCCGGATCCGTGAGCGTTTCTTGGTTTATGTGGATTCCTTTTGCGGCATCGACGATCTATGTCGCGCCAACCTCCATTTGAAGCGCAGCCACAGTCTGCGCGTGGCCGCCTTGGGGGAGGTCATCGGCCGGCGCATCGGACTGGCCGAGGAGGAAATTTCCCTGGCCAAGACGTGCGGCCTGCTGCATGACGTGGGGCGTTTCGAGCAGTTCACACGCTATCGGACCTTCATCGACCGCTTGTCTCTTGACCATGGCGTGTTCGGCGCCGAACTTCTGGCGGACATCCCGGCCATTCAGCATCTGCCTGCGGAACTTCAGGAAGTGGTTTGCGCGGCTGTGGCCCATCACAACAAGGCGGCTCTGCCCCCGGGACTTGAACCCCGACAACAACTGCACGTGCAAATCGTGAGAGATGCGGACAAACTCGATATTTTGCACCTTTACACACAGGACCTGGTACAGCAGACCCATGCCCTGATTGGGCCCATCGAGAACCGGAAAGTCTCCCCGGCCGTAGTGCAGTCCTTGATGCAGCGGGAGGTGGTCCGCTACCCGGATATTAAAAGCGACGTTGACTGTCTATTGGCCAAACTGGCCTGGGTCTATGATTTCAACTTTGACCCTTCGCTGCAAATCCTGCAGCAGCGAGGCTATTTGACCATTTTGAAAGAATATCTTCCCCAAACGCCAACCGTGGAGACCATCTTCGAAGGGATAGCGGCCCACCTCGCTCGACGCCTTCAACAGACGGAAGCGGTCATTTCCAGGCAAATCTTTCCCTGATTTCTCCGCTGGATCGGTTGTCTGTCCTCACCCCCGGCCTTTTAGCGCTCATGGCTCCGTCAGGGCCAACTTGACCGCCAGGGCTGCGAAAACCGCCGCAAACATGCGCTGCATCCCGGTTGCGGCCCGCGGTGAATTCACCACGTGGCGCCGCACGGCATCTGCCAGGAGGCCGTAGAAGATGAAAATGACGAGGGTCATCGCCATGAACACGGCACTCAGCACAAGCATCTGCACGGTCGGCGAGGCCGCCGTGGGGGCGACGAACAGCGGCAGGAACGCCAGGAAGAAGATGGACAGCTTGGGATTGAGAATGTTGATCAGGAAGCCCCGCGTGATGATCGGCCGCATCCCCTTGCGGGTGGCCGATCCATCGAACTGCAAGCCGCCGGTCTCCCGCCACATGGACCAGGCCAGGTAGAGCAGATAAACCACCCCGGCATATTTCACGGCCTGAAAGGCCAGGGCACTCACGTGCAGGATGGCCGCCAGTCCCAGGATACTGGCCGTCAGGTGCGGAACGATCCCGGCCGTGCACCCCACGGCCGCGGCAATACTGGCCCGGCCGCCGCGAAAAAGGCCGGTGGACACCGTGTAGATCACACCGGTTCCGGGTACCAGGACGACGACCAGCGATGTCAGTAAGAATTCGGTGCTGAACATTTGCCTCTCCCCGTTTGATCTATCACGCCGCGCGCCCATCCCATAATGGGATGCTCATAAACCAAGTGCCGTAAAAAAGCAAAGCAGCGCAAGATTCGAACTTGCGCTGCTTTGGTGTTGCCGCGGCAAAACAGATTGCTAGGGCAAGGCCGTTTCCGCCCGCCCCGCAAGGGCGCGCCGAAACGCGAAGTGTCGGAGATCAGCCGCCTTTGACGCCCTTGGCGATGCGGTCGCCGGTCGCCTTGTCGATGTTGCGCCAATACTCGAGGGCGCGTTCGAGAACCGGCTCGGTCACGCCGTTTTTCAAGTGTCCGACCACATTGGACACCAGCCGGTCGCGCTGGGCGTCATCCATGACCTCCCGTACCAGGGTGCCGGGCTGGATCCAATCGTCGTCGTCCTTGCGCAGGGTGTAGGCCGCGCGGATGAAGTCGCCGCCGGCACTCCAGACGGCCTGCTCGGGATAGCGCGCCGGATCGGCCTTGGGGCCCCCCTTGGAGTTCGGCGCGTAGACGGGATCGGAAACGTTCATGATCCGCATCGTACCCCCCTTGCTGTAGCTGCGCACCGGCACCTTGGGCCGGTTGACCGGAATCTGCTTGTAGTTGACGCCCAACCGGGCCCGGTGGGCGTCGGCGTAGGACATCAGGCGGGCCAGGAGCATCTTGTCCGGGCTCGGACCGATTCCGGGCACGAAGCTGTTCGGTTCGAAGGCCGCCTGCTCGATCTCGGCATGGAAATCGCTGGGGTTGCGGTTCAGGGTCATCCGGCCCACCTCGTGCAGCGGGTAGTCGCCGTGGGGCCAGACCTTGGTCAGGTCGAAGGGGTTGAAGCGGTAGCTTTCGGCCTCCTCGAAGGGCATGATCTGCACCTTGAGCGTCCAGCTGGGATAGTCCCCGCGCTGGATCGCATGGAACAGGTCGCGGCGGTGGTAGTCGGCGTCTTCGCCGGCGATCCGGTCGGCCTCCTCGTCGGTGAAAAAGTCGATGCCCTGGTCGGTCTTGAAGTGGTATTTCACCCAGAAGCGCTCGCCCTTGG
>CAYMQN010000214.1:0-6277 GCA_964392545.1 uncultured Desulfobacteraceae bacterium | reverse complement strand
AGGGACACGCTTTAGGCTTTTTGTAAACTTTTGCCTGGAGGCCATCTTTTGGCCCGAGGCGCCGATGCGCCGCGGACTGCCGGCAGAAAGCGGAGAAATGAAACAACCGTTCGGGAAAACGGTGTCCTTTGTCGAAAAGCTCAAAAAGCTCGGGGAGGTGGTCGACACCCGCGACGTCATGGCCATCCTGGTGGAGGCCGACCCGGATGCTTTGGCCAGCGCCATGGCCTTGAAGCGTTTGCTCTGGCGCCGTGTCCGGCGCGTGGACATCTATCGCATCAACAAGGTCGCCCGGCCGGACAATCAGGCCTTCATCCGGATGCTCGGCATCCGCAACCGCCATATCCGTCACCTGAAGAAGAGCGAGTTCTCCAAATATGCCCTGGTCGACTCACAGCCTTCCCACAGCGAGGTCTTTGCCGCCTATCCCTTCGATATCATCATCGATCACCATCCGGTATCGGAGGAATTGAACGCCCCTTTCATCGACGTTCAGCCGGAATACGGGGCCAACGCCACCATTTTGGCCGAGTACCTCAAAGCCGCCCGTATCACGCCCTCGCCCAAGCTGGCCACCGCCCTCTTCTATGGCATCAAGTCGGATACGGACAACTTCGTGCGGGGGTCCGTATCCCGCGATATCATCGTCTTCCGCAATTTGTACGAGCAGGCCAATTTGAACATCATCAAAAAAATCGAGGCCTCCGAACTGTCCATGAAGACCCTGGGTTCCATGCAGGCCGCCATCGAAAACGTTGCGCTGATCAGGGAAACGGCATTCGTTCACATGGGAGCGGTAACCAGCGCCGACCATCTCGTGATCGTGGCCGATTTTCTCATGAAACTGGCCGAGGCCACCTGGAGCATCGTTTCGGGCATCCACAACGGCAAACTCGTTGTCATCTTCCGCAATGCCGGCTTCCGGCGCGATGCCGGACGCAGGGCGCAGAATACCTTCGGGGACCTGGGATCCGCCGGAGGGCATAAAAGCGCGGCCCGGGCCGAGATACCGCTGGCCGCCATTCAAGACGTCGCCGGCGACACCGTCGACTACGGCACCTTCGTGCGGCGCCGCATCAAAAAAAGTGCCTCCTGACACCCGCAGGCGGAAGGTGGGGCGCCGGGTGGCGCGGGCGCTTCGGTCGAAAAACGGCAGGCCGCCTTTCCGTATGGAAAGGCGGCCTGCGTTAGAGGGGCTGGAAGCGCAAGCGAGCGGACGGTGTCAGGATTTTTTGGCGCTGACCAGGCCCTTCTCGATGGCATAGGTGGTCAGGGCCGAAGCATTGTGCAGATCGGTCTTCTGCATGATGTTGGCCCGGTGTTTCTCGACGGTTTTGACGCTGATGCTCAAAAACGCGGCGATTTCCTTGTTGGTATGGCCCTCGGCCAGCAGTTTGAGGACTTCGCGCTCGCGCTGGGTGATGGTGTCCCAGGAGGTTTTCTCCTTCAGGCGTTTGCGGCCTTCAAGATACCCTTCCATGACGTTGTCGGCGATCCCGGGGCTGATGTAGGTTTTGCCGCCGGTCACGCTGTCGATGGCCATCATCAGTTCCTTGCGGCTGGCGTCCTTGATGCAGTAACCGTTGGCGCCGGCGTCGAAGGCCTCCAGCACGTACTGGTCGGATTCATGAATGGTCAGGGCCAGAATGATGATGTCCGGGAACTGGCGTTTGACATCCTTCATGACGCTGATGCCGCTCAGGCGGGGCATGGAGAGGTCGAGCAGCAGCAGGTCGGGCTGCACCCGCTGCACCAGGCGAATGGCTTCCAGTCCGTCGCTGGCTTCGCCCACCAGTTCCATATCGCCGCGATCCAGGAGCATCGCCTTGAGCCCTTCGCGGAAAAGCTGGTGATCCTCGGCAATAACCACCCTCGTTTTCTTGTCCATGAAATCGGTATCCCCCGTCGGATTACAGGTTAGCAGGCAGGACCGCACCGCCATGCCGACGGGATCCATCCCGGGCGCGACTCCGGCGGCTTCCTTGCCGGCAGGCGTCGGTTGCGGCCCAAAGCCTATGTCAATCCGCGGGGCTTGTAAATGGAAATTTACGCCGGCCGCGCGGCCGCAAAGTCCGCAGGCGACCCGAAAACAGACGAATAGGGGCTCTCTGCATGGCAAATGGGCAGTTTCCATTATTTTGAACGCCTTCCGAACCGCATAGGGTGCAGAGGGTAAGGCTTTGGAATCCTTTTGCAGTCTCTCGGCGGCCCGACAAACCGCCGCGAAAGGAGTTGGGGATGGAGTGGAGCACGGCGTGGCTTTCGACCACGATTTGGAACAACACCTTGAAATCCTACCTGATCGCCCTGGCGACCGTCGTCGCCGTGATGGTCGTTCTCTGGATGGTGCGCGGGATCATGGTGCGTTATTTTTCCAAGCGTTCGCAGCAAAGTGACCACGACGGCTATGATTTCATGCTGGCCGTAGCGGAGCGCACGCTTTTCCCGCTCGTGCTGGTGGTGGCGCTCTACGCCGTCCGCAGCATGCTGGTTTTCCCCGATGGGGTGACGACCTGGCTGACCAGCGCCGCGGTGGCCGCCGTCATTCTGCAGGCGGCGCTTTGGGCCAACGCCCTGATCACCTTCGGGCTGAACCGCTACCAGAAACAGAACCGCAGCCTGGATCCCGCCCGGGTCACGACCATGCGGGCCGTCAGCCTGGCCGCCCGGCTGCTGCTGATCCTGATCGCCGCGATCCTGATTCTGGACAATCTGCCCGGGGTCGAAATCACGGCTCTGGTGGCCAGTTTGGGGATCGGCGGCATCGCCATCGCCCTGGCCGTTCAGAACATCCTCTCGGATTTGTTCGCTTCCCTGTCCATCATCCTCGACAAGCCCTTCGTGCTGGGCGACTTCATCATCGTGGACAACTACATGGGCACGGTGGAGTATATCGGGCTCAAAACCACGCGCATCCGCAGCCTTTCGGGCGAGCAGCTCATATTCGCCAACAACGACCTGCTCCAGAGCCGCATCCGCAACTACAAACGCATGGCCGAACGGCGGGTGGTCTTCGGTCTGGGGGTCACCTACCAGACCCCCTACGCCAAACTCGAGGCCATCCCCGGCTGGATCGAGACCATCATCCGCGACCAGGATCTGGTGCGCTTCGACCGGGCCCACTTCCAGGCCTTCGGCGACTATGCGCTGCAGTTTGAAATCGTCTATTACGTGCTGGATGCCGACTACAACCGCTACATGGACATCCAGCAGGCCATCATTCTGGCCATCCACCAGAAATTCGAAGCGGAGGGGGTGGTCTTTGCGTACCCCACCCAGACCCTTTTCGTGGAGCAGAACCCGCGGCACGATCCGCGGGAGAAGGACATGCAGGACTTTTCGGAAAAGGATATGGCCCATGCCGCTTCCGGCGCATAGTCGGCCGGAAGGCGTGTGATGCAACCAACGCCATGCTTAAAGCGTGTTTGTCCGGAAGGGATGCAACCCCTGCTGGACAAACCCAAAGGAGGACCTATGGCCAAGACCTATCTCATCGATCTGGGCGGAACCGATATCCGTTTCACGCCCGACGGCAAGGTGGCCGTGGTGGATGCCATCGAAGCGCTGTGTGTCGGCCGTGAGCCGGAACAAGTCTGGCGCGATCTCGTCGCGGCCCACCCCGAGCTCGACGGGCTTTGCGAAACCTACCCCTTTGCGGACGCCGCACCCGCCAGCGTGGTGGATGCCCCGGGTTGGTCGGTGATCGAGGATCTATTGCCCGAGCCCGCCCTGGGGTGACAAGCGACACCGGTGGCCGCGTGGCATAGCGGCCCGGCCCCCCTGCGCGCGCCCTGCTGAAACGAACCACCAAGCTTCCCCGGAATGGAGGACGACATGCTCTATATCGGACACTTCTCGTTTGACGAAGTCAACGTCACGGGCCTAGCCCGGCATGGCTATTTTACCCTGCTGACCCAGGCCGACAGCGCCGAAGCCGCGACCGAGGCCTTCAAAACCACCATCGAAGAGCGCAAACAGACGGATCCGATCTTCGAATCCATCCTAGCGGTCTATATCGAAGATATCATCGAAATCCCGACATTGCCAAAGACCCCCCTCATGACCCGTCTGCAGAGCGCGGCCGGCCAGTTCCCCGAATCGGTCAGCCACACCCTGCCGGGTGTCCACCAGGAGGATATCAAGGCTTACGCTTTCGCCATCGACGTCATGCAGATCAAGATCAAGCCGACCCACGACTACAAGGAGATGACACCGTTTATCCGCTTCTGAAAGCCCATCTCGCAACCCTTTGGAGCCATCCGGGGGCAGCGCCATGACAACCGCCTGGCCGCTGGCCACCGATCAGACCCGCTGCTACGATGCCCAGGGGGGCCCCGTGCCCTGCCGGGGCAGCGGACAGGACGGGGCCGGGGAATCGGCCCCCGGGGATGCTACCCGCCGCTTCCGCCGTCGGGGTGCACGCGTCGAGGATGCGGCAACCGGCTTGACCTGGACCCGGGATGCCAACCCCTTCGAGTTCCCTTATAGCTGGCCGGAAGCGTTCGCCCTGGTGGACGACATGAACCGGGCCGCGGCCCATGGCCTCACCGGCTGGCGTCTGCCGACGCGACGGGAACTGTTCTCCCTGGTCAGCCATCAATACGTCAACCCCGCCCTGCCCGAGGGGCACCCCTTCGAGGCGGTTTTCCCCAGCTACTACTGGACGGCCACCCCGTGTGCGCGCCTCCCGAACCAGGCCTGGTACCTTCATCTGGGCGGGGCCCGGGTCTACCGGGGCATGCAAAGCGGAGCCTATCTGATTTGGCCGGTTTCCGGCCCCCGCCGGGACCCGCCCGTGCTCAAAAACCGGATGGAGACAACGGGAAGTGTGGTTTACGACCACCTGAGCGGGCTTACCTGGACGCGCAAGGCGCCCCGCGAATCGTCTCTTCTCACCTGGGAGGCCGCACTGGAGGTCGCATCCGCGTTGAACCGCCAAAGCTTCGGCGGGCGATCGGACTGGCGGCTTCCCAACATCCGCGAGCTGGACAGCCTGGTCGATCTCGCCCGGCACTCCCCGGCCCTTCCGCCCGGTTTCCCTTGGGAAGCAATTCCGGAAGGCTGCTGGTCTTCCACCACCAGCGTCTACGAACCGCGCTACGCCTGGGTCCTCTACCTGCGTGACGGCGCCGTGGGGGTCGGCTTCAAGCCGGAGGCCAGCTTCCATGCCTGGAGCGTGGCGGGCCCCCAAACGCCAACCCTCGCGAACCAAAGGGGTTGAGATAACGCTCGATTTACGTTACGTCATGTCCCTAGAGGGATTGCCCCCATCATCGATGCTAATACGCCTCCTCCCCGGGGAAAAACCGTTCGCGCTGCCGTCGCGTATTATGCCCCTACCCGATATCGAACGAGGAGGTCCAGGTCATGACCCCCATCAATCGCTTCGCGCTCAAAAACCGCATGCTGTTCTACAACCTCTTTGCCAATTTGATCGGTGTGTGGATTGTCGTCTTGTTGAGTTTCCGCTCGATTTCCCCGCCCTTTTATGAAATCGCCGATTTCGCCCACCGGGTCAACCTGGTATGCATCCCTGCGATTTTTTTCTTTTTTGTCATAACGCAGCTGACCTATGAGAGGCCGATACGTCGCCATTTGACAGCGGATTTCACCAAAGCGCCCAGCTCCTCCGAGCACATCGAGAAGGCCCGCCGTAGACTTCTTAACGCTCCCTTCTTCATCATCGGCATAGATCTGGCCGGCTGGATGGCCGCTGCCGTCATCTACGCCCTGCTGTACCAAACCTTTACCACCAGCCACCTGGCCGCCAGCCGGGTCTTCTTTCAAAATGCCCTGGTGGGCCTGATCACCTCCACCGCCGCCTTTTTCGTCGTGGAGCAGGTGCTTCAGAAATCCCTGGTACCGCAATTTTTCCCCCGGGGCGGTCTCTACAAGACTCCCGGAACCGCAAGGACCCGCATCAGCATCCGCCTCACGGCCTTGCTCTTCGCCGTCAACCTGATTCCGTTTTTTGCGCTGCTGGTGCTCATTCAAGGCACCTACGGGACCCACTTGAGCGCTGCAGCCCTCCTGGACCACGTGCGATCCTCCGTGGTGACCAACAGTCTGATAGCCATTTGTGTCGGGATTTGCCTGACGACCGTGGTCAGCATCAACTTAAGCCGCCCGCTCCATCATACGATCGCCGTGCTCAAGCGCATTCGGCAAGGCCGCCTCGACAGCCGGGTGGGTGTCACGACAAACGATGAAATCGGCTATGCCGGGGATGTGATCAACGAAATGACGGCCGGTTTGAGGGAACGCGAACGCATGAAAC
>CAYMQN010000213.1:0-6326 GCA_964392545.1 uncultured Desulfobacteraceae bacterium | reverse complement strand
AGGTGGTCAGCAACCTCAATGTGGCCCGGCGGGTCATGCGGGACGGCGGCGGACTGGCGCTCGATTTTTCAGAAACAGCCCCCTGGCAGGCCGTCAACCAGTATACCCAGGCAGCCACGGCGGTCGAGTTGCCGTACATGTCCCTGGGCGGGGAGTGGCTGGGTCAGAATGCCGACGGGGGGATCCCCACCCCGCTGGTGGACGAGGTGAAGCGGCTGGTGGGCGGCACCTGTACCGTGTTTCAGCGCATGAACGATGCCGGAGACATGCTGCGGGTGGCCACCAATGTCGAGAAGCGCGACGGCACACGTGCCATCGGCACCTACCTCCCGGCGGTCGACCCGGACGGGACGGCCAACCCGGTGGTGGCTTCCCTGCTGAATCGGGAGACCTTTCGCGGCCGGGCCTATGTGGTCAACGACTGGTATCTCACCGCCTTCGAACCTCTTTTCAACTATGACGGCGACGTCATCGGGGCCCTGTATTTCGGGGTGCGCCAGGAAAGCACACCGGCCATGCGGGAAGCCCTGCTGGAGATGACCATCGGCAAGACCGGGTACGTCTGGATTCTCGACTCCAAGGGCAATTACGTGCTGTCCAAGGACGGCCAGCGCGACGGTGAAAACATCCTCGGGGCCACGGATGCCGACGGCCACCCGTTTATCCAGGACATCATTGCCAGGGCCCGCCAGAGCCAGGAAGGCGAGATTTTCGACAGTGTCTATCCCTGGAAGAACGCAGGGGAGAACCAGGCCCGCATGAAGATCAGCAAGGTCACGTATTTTGAACCCTGGGACTGGGTGATCGGAGCGGGGACCTTCGAGGATGAATTCTTTGCGGCCCGGGACACCATCCAGGCCACCAGCCGCACCAGCCTGCAGATTCTCCTGGTCCTGATCGGCGCGGCGCTGGCCGCCTCGCTGACGCTGTGGGCCGTCATGGCCGGGCGCATCGGCCGGAAGCTCTCCGGCTTTGCCGCCCATATGCAGAGCGCATCGGATGAAGTCGCCTCGGCCGCCGGCGAGGTGTCTTCCGCCAGCCAGAGCCTGGCCGAGGGGGCCAGTGAGCAGGCCGCCAGCATCGAGGAGACCTCCGCCTCCCTGGAGGAGATGGCCGCCATGACCAAGCACAACGCCGACAATGCCCGCCAGGCCGACGCCCTCATGAAGGATGCCAACCATACCATCGCCACCGCCAACACCACCATGGACCGCATGACGGCATCCATGACGGCCATCACCCAGACCAGCGAGGAAACCCAGAAGATCGTCAAAACCATCGACGAGATCGCCTTTCAGACGAACTTGCTGGCGCTCAATGCGGCGGTGGAGGCGGCCCGCGCCGGCGAAGCCGGGGCCGGATTCGCAGTGGTGGCCGACGAGGTCCGCAACCTGGCCATGCGGGCGGCCGAGGCGGCCAAGGACACCTCGGGGCTCATCGAGGAATCGGTGCGCCAGATCAAGGAGGGTGCCGATCTGGTGGAGGTCACCAACAAGGCTTTCGACGAGGTGGCGGTGCAGGCCGACAAGGTAACCCACTTGATCGGTGAAATCGCCGCGGCTTCCGGCGAGCAGGCCCAGGGCATCGACCAGGTCAACGGCGCGGTTGGCGAGATGGATCGCGTGGTGCAGCAGAACGCCGCCACAGCCGAAGAATCCGCTTCGGCATCCGAAGAGATGAACGCCCAAGCCGAGCAGATGAAGGGCACCGTGCACGACTTGGTGGCCTACGTGGCGGGCGGGGATGGCGGTTCGGTGCATGCGGGGTCCGCGAACGGCAGCGATCCCCTTCGATCGAGGGCCGCCGCAGCGCCGCAGCCGCAATCCCCATCGGCCCGACTTCGGTCCGCGGCGTCGGAAAGGACGGTTTCAGAGGCTTCCGAAAGCCTGGAGACGTTCTGACCCCCATCCGGCCGGGGGACGATTCCGTTTATGCCCGGCCGACATGCCGAGGGCCAACCCGATGGTTTGCCCTTTCAGGCACCGGATGAAGCGGCCCTTCTTGCGGCACGCACGCAATTGCGGCCGGCCTGTTTGGCTTCGTAGAGGCGGGCATCGGCCGCGGCGATCAGCTCGCTGCGGGTGACTTCCCCGTCGGAATGGTCGTAGCTCTGGAGACCGATGCTGGTGGTCACCGGCACGGTCTGGCCCTCGAAGGCAAAAGCGTGTGCCGCCACCAGGGACCGCAGTTTTTCACAGACCGTAAGGGCGGGGGCAGGGGCGATCTCCGGGAGCATGAGGGCGAATTCATCGCCACCGTAGCGTGCCAGCAGATCGGACTCGCGGATGTTGGCGGTGATCAGGGAAACAAAGGCTTGCAGGATGGCATCGCCGGCCATGTGGCCGTAACTGTCGTTGATTTCCTTGAACCCATCGATATCGAGTATCGCCACTGAAAGGCAGCGCCGGTAGCGCTGAACCCGGCTGACTTCGCGTTTCAGCGATTCATGGAAGTATTGCCGGTTGAAGGCCCGGGTGAGTTCGTCCACCGTCATGAGGCGGTAAATATCTTCGTGAAATTTGCTTTCGGCACTGCGGCCGGAGAGGTATTTAAGAACCGTTTCGCCCAGATGCAGCCGATCGCCCTCCTTGAGTTCACTTTGCCGGATCCGGTGGCCGTTGATGAAAACCCCGTTGGTGGAGTCGAGATCGCAAACCGTGGTGGCATCCCGGGAGACATCGATACGGGCATGGCGGCGGGAGACGCTATCCTCATCGAGATGAATGTCGGAGGAGGGATCCCGGCCGATGGTCATGGTGGGCTGCTGGAGGTAAACGGTTTTGCCCAGGCGGCTGCCATAGACCACCACCAGGGCGGGCGGGGCGCTTACGATCCCATCGTACAAGTCCACCGGGGTTTCGATGGATATGGTTTCCTGGTCCTTTGGCATTGTGGCCCGTCACCCATTCGGATACATCCGTTAAAATTCGAAGTTGCCGTCCATCGAACCTCCCCGCGGAGACGAGGATTCAATAATCTCAGTTTGTTATTGACTAACGCCTTCGTGGCCTGACGGCTTGGCGCCTTTTTCCGAGACCCTCTATAATCGTGTTCCGCTATAGCGTTAAACGCGGCAAACCGCAACGCCTTTGCAGAGGCCCCCGGGCGCCGGGACGGGGATCTGGGCTTGACAGGGCAGCGGAATTTTTATAATTAGTAACAGTTCTTAATTAGTGTGTTCTATCAGTAAAGGATGGGATCATGCGCCACCACGATCCTCAGGAACGCTTCGATACGATCGTTCACAAAATTCGGGAATCCAACCATAAGCTCACTCCCCAGCGTCTGGCGGTGGCGCGAGTCCTTTCCGTTAGCGAGGGCCATCCCACGGTCGAGGCCATTTACGAGCAGTTGAAGGTTGATTTTCCCACCATGAGCCTGGCCACGGTCTACCGCAATGTCATGCTGATCAAATCCCTCGGCGAAGTCCTTGAACTGGGGTTTCCGGAAGGGGGCAATCGTTACGACGGCAATAAGCCCTATCCCCATCCCCATGTGATTTGCATCCGGTGCAAAGAAATCATCGACCCGGAGCTTTCCAGCCTGCAGGACCTGACACGGGAAGTTACAGCGGCCAGCGGGTTTAAAATTTTGACCCATCGCATGGATTTTTTCGGCATCTGCCGGAAGTGCCAGAATCAGAACTAGACAGGGTGCGGCGGAAGCTTTTGGGTTGGATCCTCAGATGTGGTAAACTGAAACTATAAAGCGTCCGTCTGACAAGAAACCCCACAATCGCGCAGGCCGGGGAAGCGGTTCGTTTTCGCCGGTCTTG
The DNA here is from genome assembly GCA_964392545.1 of uncultured Desulfobacteraceae bacterium. Classification (GTDB taxonomy): domain Bacteria; phylum Desulfobacterota; class Desulfobacteria; order Desulfobacterales; family UBA5852; genus JABZFP01. The sequence continues at coordinate 2,551 of CAYMQN010000213.1, read as the reverse complement.
GCGCCATTCAATCGGGAGGTAGGGCTATGGTAGAAAAGAAAATCAAGCAAGTCTGCAAGTGTGAAAACTGCGGCAACGAGGCCGAGATGGTGGTCACCTGCACCCTGGAGGAGGAGGAACTGCCGTCTTCCGACAAAGCCCCGGTGGTCGAACCGGTGGAAAAAAAGCACGTCAAGGGACATGGGGTCTGTTCGCATTGCGGCAACGAAGCCGACATGTGGGTGGATCTCGACCCCTAAACGACGCTTGTCGAGGCGAAAACGAGCGGGCCGATTGAATGGCGGACCGCTCTTTGCTATGGTACCCTCGTTGCCGTCACCGACCACCTCCGGCAGCCCCCATCCGCCGCCAAGCGTCGGATATGCGGGGTAGACCATTTGTTGAACACCCGATACCGCCGTCGGCCAGCATAGCGATGCCCGGTTTGAACCAACAACGCACTTGATTGCCTCAAATCTTTACATCACTACAACACAAGGAGGATTCGTATGGCAGCAAAACCATCCAAAGAAACCCGCAGGAAGAAAGTGATCGAGGTCCTCAACAAGGCCCGCGCCATGGAGCTGGAGGCCATCTACCAGTACATGAACCAGCACTACAACCTGGACGACATGGACTTCGGGGAGCTGGCCGCCAAGATCAAGCTGATTGCCATCGACGAAATGCGGCACGCCGAGATGTTTGCCGAGCGCATCAAGGAACTGGGCGGGGAGCCGGTCACCGAGCATGGGGGCAAGATCGCCAAGGGGCAGCCGGTGGACAAGATTTTTTCCTACGACTCGGTCCTGGAAGACGACACCATCGACACCTACAACCAGTTTCTGCTGGTCTGTCGCGACAACGGGGACAGTGTCAGCGTGAAGATTTTCGAGCAGATCATCGACGAGGAACAGGCGCACTACAACTATTTCGATAGTGTCAACAACCACATCGAGAACCTGGGCCAGACCTACCTGGCCAAAATTGCCGGCACGTCTTCCTCCACCGGGCTCGGCACGAGTGGTTTCGTCGTTTCCGGCGAAGGCGCGTAGCCGCGTCACGCCCGCTGTTTTCTTCCGAGACCGGAGCGGGACGCGGCAGCGCCGGCCACTGCAGCCGCGAACAAGTTACATGGCGTTAAACCGGGGCGGGGCCTTACCCATGCCCCGGCTTATTTTCGGAATCGGCTCTTTTGGGTTGTCGAACTCGTAATTGTCTTTTCCCGGGTTTGTTTCCCCTGGCGGCCATAACCACAGAAGCATTTGGCGTTTGCGGCGATGCTTGTCTGCGGGGTTGCCGCCGTGCATACCGTAGTCTCGGTAAGTCCTTCGGATGATGGAGACGAACGATGGCATCTCATCAAGGTTCCCGGAATGAAGCGAAGCGAATCACCCCCCGTGTGGCCGTTCTGGCCACGGGGGGTACCATTGCCGGGTCCGGCGCGTCGGCCACCGAGCCGGGGTATGCTTCGGCCAGGCTCTCGGTCGAGACCATGCTCGCCGGCGTGCCCGGTCTCGAAGACCTGGCCACGGTGCGCGGGGAAGAGATCGCCAATGTCGGCTCCCAGGATATGACCTTCGCGATCATGATCGCGCTGGCCGACCGCATCAATGGGTTGCTGCAGGTTGAGGAGGTGGACGGTGTGGTGGTCACCCACGGCACCGACACCATGGAGGAAACCGCCTATTTTTTGAACTTGACCGTCAAAAGCCTTAAACCGGTGGTGATGACCGGGGCCATGCGGCCGGCCACGGCGCTCGGTGCCGACGGTCCGCTGAACCTGTACAATGCCGTGGCCGTGGCGGCGGATCCCGCAGCCGCCGGCCGTGGGGTGCTGGTGGTGATGAACGATCGCATCCACGGGGCCCATTCCCTGACAAAGACCCACACCACCTCGGTGGAAACGTTTCTCTCGCCGCTCACCGGCTTCATCGGAACGGTCAATTACGGACGGCCCCAGTATTTTCGAACCCCCTTCCGGCGGCACACCAATGCCGGCGAATTCAACCTGGCGGGCGTGGCCGAACTGCCCCGGGTGGATATTCTTTACGCCTGCGCGGACATGCCGGCGGACCTGGTGGACTGCTCGGTGGGGCGGGGCGCCCGGGGCATCGTGGTCGCCGGCGACGGCAACGGCAACATGAGTTCCGCGACCCTGGCGCGTGCCGCGCAGGCCGCCGAACGCGGTATTGTGATCGTGCGCAGCTCCCGGGTGTCCTCGGGCACGGTGGGCCGCAATGTGGAAGTGGACGACGACCGCCTGGGCTTCATTGCCTCGGACGAGCTCAATCCCGCCAAAGCCCGCATCCTCCTCATGCTGGCCCTGCTCAAGAAGCGCAGCCTGGCGGAAATCCAGCAATTGTACTACACGTATTGACCGCACCGGATTGATCGCAATCGAAATCGGGATCGCAATCGCAATCGAAAAATTTTTTCCTGGTTATCCATAAAGTGAAAGTAGCTTTTTCGATAGGTCAGCTATCGTGAACGCGCAAAAACCATTCTATCCACAGATTACGCAGATGACGCAGATGAACGCCGATAACGGCATAACCGCATAAACACGGTCAAT
>CAYMQN010000212.1:0-6339 GCA_964392545.1 uncultured Desulfobacteraceae bacterium | reverse complement strand
CCCCCAGGAGATCATCTGCAGCGCGGTGGCCACGTTGGCCTTGGTGGTCCGGGTGCGGGCGGCGATTTCCCGCAGGCGGTCCGAGCTGTTGCCCGAGGTGCCGTGCTGGGCGCCGGAAACCTTGTAGGGCGCGAGGGCTTCATGAATCTCGCGGGTCAGGTCCACCTGGATGCCCTGGTCGCTGGCCTCGATGCCGTGGGTGGTGCCGTTGTTGAGGGCGATCCAGTTGGGGAAAATGCCGTGGGCGTTCAACCCGCGGATCAAAAAGAGCGCCTCCGCGGGCGTCGAAAGCCCCTGGGACCCCTTGATCTCGCCGACCTCGGTCTCCCGCCCGGCCCACGCGGGGATGAGCGGGTTGAGTTCGATATTGGCCAGCAGGTTGAGATCGTCGGTCATATGGGAGGCATCCACGGCGATGGAGGTCATGCCCGCCTCGAAGAGGGTGGGAATCTCCACCTGGGCCGGCGCGACGTCGCTTTCCTTCTTGATGCCGTAATGGTCGGCGTGGATGGCCACCGGGATGGTGATGCCCAGCTCGTTGCAGGCGGCATTCACCTGGCGGGCGATATTCCAGTAATTCACCGCGCAGTAGGCGTTGGCGCCGCCCTCGGAGCGGGCGATCTCGATGATCAGGCAGGCGTTGGCTTCCTGGGCGGCCAGCAGCGCCCCCCGGATGACGAGGTTGCTGCGGCCGTTGGCCGCCATGGCGATGGCCTTGCCTTTGGCGAGCATGGCCAGATCGATGTACTTGCCGCTGACGATGAGCGCCTGGGATTCGGGAAACAGGGTTGTGATGTTGGGGGGGCGCCCGATTTTGAGGGCTTCCTGGTAGGTTTTATCCTCCTTGCGCAGGGGTTCCGCCATGTCGACCTCCTTTGTCAATGGGTGCGTCGGGGGATCCGTCGGTCATCCTATGCAATGGCGGCGGGATAATCAAGACCGTTTCCCGCCCCGGGGCCAGGGCCCGGGGCGGGAGATTGGAAAAGGCTTGCTAGGGCGGCCGGTGATTGGGTAACAGAGTGTGGACAATCCCAAGCACGCGAAGGAGGCGTTCACCATGACGGAAACAATCTTTGCGGATAAGGTGGCCCTGGTGACGGGCGGCTCGCGCGGTATCGGCCGGGCGATTGCCTTGGCCCTGGCCGCCCGGGGGGCTTCCGTGGTGGTCAATTATGCCAGCGACGGATCGGCCGCCCAAAAGGTGGTGGATGCGATCCGTACCCAAGGGGGAGAGGCGGCCATGGTCCAGGGCGACGTAGCGGACCCGGCCCGGGCGGCCGCGCTGTTCGACGCCGCCGAAGCGCAGTTCGGGCCGGTGGCGATTCTGGTCAACAACGCCGGCCTGGCCCGCTACGGGGCTATCGGCGAGTATGCCGAGGCGGATTTCGACCGGCTTTTTGCGGTGAATGTCAAGGGGACCTTCCTGACCTGCCGCGAAGCCGCCGGCCGCATGGCGGCGGGGGGCACCATCGTCAACATCGGCTCCACCGTTACCCGGATGATGCTGCCCAACTACGGGGTCTACGCCGCCACCAAGGCGGCCGTGGAGCAGTTGACCCGCAGCCTGGCCAAGGAAGTGGGCCCGCGCGGCATAACGGCCAACGTGGTGGCCCCGGGGCCCACCGACACCGCACTTTTCCGCCACGGCAAGAGCGAGGGGCAGATCGCGGCCATGGCCGAGGCCGCGGCCCTGGGACGCCTGGGCCTTCCCGAGGACATGGCCGAGGTGGTGGTGTTCCTGGCGTCGCCGGCGGGACGCTGGGTGTCGGGGCAGACGATACCTGTTAATGGGGGATTCGCCTAAAAGTGGTTTACAAGCCTCATCTAACGTCCGATGGCTGCGTTCCAGCCTTCTTCAAAATGCTCACATACTGAAGTATGCTGCGCTTTTTCATCAGGCTGCGCCTTGCCCTCGAACCTGATCTAAGGCTTCTAAACCACTTCAGGACTTCTGTTACAAGTTCGACATCCCGGCGAAAGAGGCTGTGTCACAATTTACACGAAAGCAATTTGTCATAAAACGTCATTCCGGCGAAAGCCGGGATCTCTCACAATTTCATGCCGTTGCCCAAACCAGATGCCGGCTTTCGCCGGCATGACGGGCCAAAATGGAATGTTTTATCGAAGTGCGACACCGTCGCTTTAGCGGGGATGACAAAAATCGTTGCTTTTTTCTGAGGAGATGAACGCATGCTGATGGAAGCGGAACGGGCGGCGGTGGTGCGCTACGGGCGGGCCATGGTGGACGCGGGGTTGACCACGGGGACCGGGGGGAACGTGAGCTGCCGCTCCGCTGACGGCGACCGGGTGGCGATCAGCCCCAGCGGCGTGCCCTATGGGGCGCTCGAACCCCGGGAGGTGGTTGTGGTGGACCTGGCCGGGGAGCGGGTGGAGGGGGATTGCAAGCCCTCCAGCGAACTGGGCTTTCATCTGGCCCTCTACCGCCATCGGACGGATGTGGGGGGCGTCGTCCACACCCATTCGGTCTATGCCACGACCCTGGCCTGCCTGAACTGGGAAATTCCCGCCGTGCATTATCTGGTGGGTTTTGCCGGGCAAAAGGTGCCCGTGGCGCCCTATGCCACCTTCGGCTCGGAAGCCCTGGCCCGGCATGTCCGGGACACCATGGGCACCGCCTACAACGCCGTTTTGCTGGCCAATCACGGGCTCGTGGCGGTGGGGGCTGATCTGTCCCGCGCCTTCGACACGGCCGAGGAAATCGAATTCGTGGCCCGGGTCTTCTGCCAGGCCAAGGCCATCGGCGATCCCGTGATTCTCGACGCGGCGGAGATGCGCCGGGTCAACGAAAAGTTCAAGACCTACGGCCGGCAGGACGACCCCTCGTCATAATATTCATGCCTTAGCTCTACGAGATGCCGGCTTTCGAGGCTGTGTCGCAGTTCTATATTATACGTTCCATTTAAGCCTGTCATGCCGGCGAAAGCCGGCATCTGGTTGGGGCAACGGCACGAAGATACATGAGATTCCGGCTTTCGCCGGAATGACGACCTAAGCCAAACGCCTTCTGCACCAATTGCGACACAGCCTCTTTCGCCGGCATGACGGGCGACAAAGAAAGGTTTTAGGGTATTCTGACACAGTCTCATGCGCGGGGATGACGAAATACATCCTTTTTACAACTTGTTACGCGTCCATCGATTTTCCCATCCGAGGACCAGGCCGCTTTCGTTAGCATCGATAACCCGCCACAATATTCGCAAACCGGGAGGTGACCGCCATGCCCACCGAATCCATCCGTATCCCCCTGGAAAACGAGCGCTCCATGGAAGGCCTGCTGGATCTGCCGGAAAGGGCCGATGCCCGGCGCACGGCCGTGATCATGGCCCACGGGGCCGCCAACGACATGCAGGAGCCCCTCCTGCAGCGGTTGGCCGACGGCCTGTGCCGGGCGGGGCACCCGGTGCTGCGCTTCAATTTCCCCTACCGCACGGAAGGGCGCAAAAATCCGGATTCCCAGGGTGTTCTGGAGGCCGCCTGGCTGGCGGCCGCGGCCTGGCTGCGGGGCCGGGACACGCCGGCCATCGACCGGCTGGTGGCCGGCGGCAAATCCATGGGCGCGCGGGTGGTGTCGCAGTTGGCCGGTTCGGGCCGCCTGACGGTGGACGGCCTGGCCTTCTGGGGCTATCCCCTGCATGCGCCGGGGAAGAAGCACCGGACCCGCGACGACCATCTGGACGCGATTCAAAGCCCCATGCTGTTCGTGAGCGGGACCCGGGATCCGTTCTGCGATCTGGCGCTGCTCGAAAGGGTCCTGGAGCGCCTGGGGGGCCGGGCCGTGCTTGAAATCATCGAGGGCGGCGATCATTCCTTCCGCCTCCCCAAGGATGCCGCCGGGCGACAGCCGGCGGTCTACGATCGCATTCTGGCGCGCACCCGGGAGTGGCTGGACGCTCTGCCGATGTGAAGCAACAAAAAAAGGCGGAGAGGGGTCTCTCCGCCTTGGGGCGTTTTTCAGGGGCGCCGGGTTCGGGCCGGCGCAGCGGTCGGGCCGCCCGTTATTCGGGGTGGCATTCGATGCAGCCCACGGGGCCGGAGCGCTGGAGAGCGACCTCGCCGAGGTTGGTCATCTTGAGCTTTTCCCTGTTCTCGGCATTGATCTCGCGATGGCAGTCGCGGCACATCTTGTGGTAGGCGTATTTGTAATAGCGGATGCCTTCTTCGGTGTATTCGCCGTCCTCGACGGCCTTTTCGGGGGGTTCGATAACATCGTGGCAGCCCGAGGTGGTGCAGGTGTCCACGATGGCATGGTAATTCCAGGTATGATGGCAGGTGTCGCAGCTGTAGGTCAGGTGGCGGGAGTGGGGGAAATCCACCGAGGTGCGGGTCTGCTCGACCCCGTCGGGGGCCCCCAGGGAGAGCATGCCCACCGGAAAGCACAGGGAATCTTCCTCATCGATCCAGTCGACCCACGGGCCGGCGGCCATCAGCGTCCCACTCAACATCAGAAAAGTAGCGATGCACACGATGAACAATTTCTTGTTGACCATCTCATTCCCCTCTCTTCTAGGCAATTTTCTGGCCCGCGATCCGTCCCGGGCGTGTCACCTTAGGCTCCCTACCTGGCTCGGCTGGTCTCTCCGATTCAGCAGACCCCTATAGCATAATTTCCGAAAAATGTAATGGGGATATTGCAGAAAAGATGATCGCCGGCCCAGCGGGACGGCCCCGGGACGGATCTGTCCTTGACCCGGTGAGCTCCTTAATTTAATGAATAATTCGCCTACCGTACGATCGGCGCGTCTCACCAGTCCCTGATGCGGGGCCGGGCCGGGGCGGTAACGAACCATCACGTGGGGAGACGGGCGTGGCAGCAGCGACGACACCTCGAGGCAACCGGCCATCGCCGGAGGACCGCTACCAGGGGCATATCCTGACGGGGGACTATTCCCCCACCCTGAAGACGCGGGTCCTGGGGCTGATCAAGGCCTGCCGGGCCTTCGACGCCACCGGGGCCCCGGCCATCCCCTACATTGCCGCCTGGCGGGATCACGACGCCATCTGGTACGAGTTCGCCGGGCGCCGCTTCGTGGCGCTTTTCGGCGTTCCGCCGGACGACCTGGCGCAAACCCTGCGCAGCCGGGTGGTGGACCAGCGCGTCTATAAATGCGTCAACGTCAACGCGGCCATCGAACGCGAGGTGCGCACCCAGGAGGAGCTCGAACATGCCCGCGACAGCCTGCGGGAGGAAGGCCTTATCCAGGGCGAGGTGGATGCCGTCTACAAGGTGGATTCCCCCCGGGAGGGGATCATCTGGCTCAAGGACCAGGCCGTGGTGGAGGCCTTCGAGGCGGATCGCCTGTGCCTGTCCATCGGCCACCTGACGGTGGTCACCAAGGAGATGCGCTCGGAGGAGGAGCGGTTGGAAAAGGAGCGCCTGCAGGTGTCGCTGGAGATGGCCGGGGCCGTGTGCCACGAACTGAACCAGCCCATCCAGGGCATTTCCAGCTATGCCGAACTCCTGATGAGCCGCTGGCCCGCCGGCAGCCCCGAGCACGACCAGGCCAAGGCCATCCTGGACCTGACCGGACGCATGGGCCGGATCACCCGCAAGCTGATGACCATCACCCGCTACGAAACCAAGGACTATGTCAAGGGCGTGCGCATCATCGACATCGACCGCGCCGCCGACGATCCCGACCCAGATTCAACCTGACCCGGTCCGCGCCGGCCAAGGCCGCGCAGGCCGGGTGACACCCGGGAAGGAGACCCCCGCAACAATGACCGACGAGTACCGCATCCCCGACGACGAATGGGAACAGCGACAATTGTGCAGCGACGGCAACTGCATCGGCGTGATCGGCCCGGACGGCCGCTGCAAGGAATGCGGCAAGCCCGCCGAGGGGGGGCCGCCTCCCCCGCCCCGGAACCAGGACGAGACCACCCCCGAGGCGCCGTCCACGGAGGCCGAGGCCGAGGAAGATCCTCCGGCGGAGGGGGGGCCATCGGATGCAGCCGCGCCGGATGCCGAAGAAACCGCCACGGAAACCGCCGAAGCGGATGACGACGACTGGGGCAACCGCCGCCTCTGCCCGGACGGCAACTGCATCGGTGTGATCGGCCCGGACGGCAAATGCAAGGAGTGCGGTCGGACTGCGGAATGATATCGCTGCGATTTAAGGTAACCGGGGTATGAAAATGATGGCTCGATGGAGAGCGTCCGCTGCGCTAGTGGCGATTAATTGGACAATCGCAAGATTGTCCAATTAGGGGCTTGAAATTTGGGGCCGTCCTTGCTAAAGAGCCCTTCACCGTTCGCCCGGGCGCATGCCCTTCGAGCGGGTACCAACCCTGAAAAATGGTGGGGTTCCCGAGTGGTCA
>CAYMQN010000211.1:0-6446 GCA_964392545.1 uncultured Desulfobacteraceae bacterium | reverse complement strand
CCATCCTGGGCTACCATCGCAAGCCGCCCATGCTGGACCACGAATACCTGGACAAGATGTGTGAAATCCCCCTGGCCATCGCGGCCTGCCCCACGGCGGCCATCAAACCGGCCAAGGTGGAACTGCCGAACGGCACCAAGGTCAACAGTGTGGCGGTGAAAAACGAACGCTGCATGTTCTGCGGCAACTGCTACACCATGTGTCCGTCCATGCCGCTGTCCGACAAGGAAGGCGACGGCATCGTCCTGATGGTGGGCGGCAAGGTCTCCAACCGCATCAGCGCGCCCAAGTTCTCCAAGGTGGTTGTGGCCTTTCAGCCCAACAACACCCCACGCTGGCCGGAAATGACGGAAGTCATCAAGCACATCATCGAAGTCTACGCGGCCAACGCCAACAAGTACGAGCGACTGGGCGAATGGGCCGAGCGCATCGGCTGGGAGCGCTTCTTCGATAAATGTGATCTGCCCTTCACCCATCACCTGATCGACGATTTCCGTGATCCGGCTTACTACACCTGGCGCCAGACGAGCCAGTTCAAGTTCTAGCCGGTTCGGGAAACGTTCATTAATAGCCGGAGCATGTCCTGCACGGGCCATGCTCCGGCATCTCCGGAAAGAAGGTAGACCATGGACTATGAAGAGGCGAAAACCAAAGTCGTCGAAGCCTTGACCAAAAAGCAGAAAACCAAGAGCAAGTTCTACTTCAACGATTTGTCCAAAATCCTCGAACTGAAGCCGCGCGAAGCCAAGAAGCTCGTGAACCAGCTCGTACAGGACGGTGTTCTTGAATACTGGTCCAGCGGCAGCACCTCCATGTACGGTCTCAAGGGAACCGGCAAGCAGGCGGGGGCCGAGCACGAAGGATAGGCCCGGGGCCTGTCAGGTGTTGGATAGGCTCCGACGACCCGGCCGATGCAGTGCCGACGACCGGAGCGCAGCATTATGCTTTCAAGGCGAAAGGTAGGAGGGTTTGACCCAGCTCCTGCCTTTCGCCTTTGTGCGTGGGCCAGCACGGCCAATGGCCCGGTTGGAGCTCTTCTTCTTAAGGTAGCCCATGCCTGCAATCCATGACACATACCCGGGGGTCGTGATCGGTGCCCTGCGGGGCGGCTCCGGTAAGACCATCGTCTCCATCGGCCTGATTGCCGCCCTGGCGGTTGAAGGCCGCCGTGTGGCGCCGTTCAAGAAGGGGCCCGACTATATCGACGCCGGCTGGCTCTCCCTGGCGGCCGGTGGACGGCCCTGCTACAACCTGGACAGTTTTCTGATCGACGCCGATTGCATCCTTCGGACCTATGCCACCCACAGCCGGGGGTGCGATCTGGCGGTGATCGAGGGCAATCGCGGCATTTACGACTGCATCGACACCCACGGGGAAACCAGCACGGCGGAGCTTTCCAAGTTATTGGGGCTGCCCATCGTGCTGATCATCGACGGCACCAAGACCACCCGCACCATGGCGGCCGTGGTCTCCGGTTGCAGCCTCTTCGACCCGGCCGTGCGCATCGGCGGGGTCATCCTGAACCGCATCGCCGGCGCGCGGCACGAGAGCATCCTGCGCCGCAGCATCGAGGAACACTGCGGCATACCGGTGCGGGGGGCCATTCCCAAGTTGCGGCAACAACCCTTTCCCGAGCGCCACATGGGGCTGGTGCCCACCGCGGAGCACGAATGGGCGCGGGCCTCCATCGAGGCGGCTGCAGAAATGGCCCGGGCCCACATCGATGTCGACGCCCTGGTCGACCTGGCCCATCAGACGGTGCCCTTTTCGCCGGTGAAAGACAAGGGGCCCGGCCACCGGGCCGAAAGTGCCACCGGCGCTCCCGAAGCGCCCACCATCGCGGTGATCCGCGACAGCGCCTTTCAGTTTTACTATCCTGAAAACCTGGAAGCCCTGGAAGCCGCCGGCGCGCGGCTGCTTTACGTGAGCCCTTTGGCCCAAGACAGCCTGCCGGACGTCGACGGAATGTACATCGGGGGCGGGTTTCCCGAAACCCATGCCGCGGCCCTGTCCCAAAACCGGCGTTTTCGCGACCGCCTGAAGGTCTTGGCCGAGGCCGGGCTGCCCATCTACGGGGAGTGCGGCGGCCTGATGTATCTCGGTGAGCGATTGGTGCTGGGCGACGGCGCCTACGACATGTGCGGTATTCTGCCGGTGACCTTCGGCTTTTCGCGGCGCCCCCAGGGACACGGCTACACGGTGCTCGAAGTGACCGGCGACAATCCCTATTTTCGCCGGGGAACGACCCTGCGGGGACACGAGTTTCACTATTCCAGCGTCCTGGAGTGGCGGGGGCGTAAAGAAGATTTGGCTTACCGCATGGTGCGCGGCGCCGGCCTGGTCGAAGGCGCTGACGGCTTGTGCTACAAGAACGTTCTGGCCACCTATACCCACCTGCACGCCTGCGGTGCCCCGGAATGGGCCCCGGCCCTCGTGGCCCAGGCGCGCCGCTTCCGATCCCGCAAATAAAAAAACGGGGAAGACGATCGTCTTCCCCGCCAGGTTTACCAGGCCGATTTAAGCTGCTTTAATCGGTTTTGGGGTGGCACTTGCTGCAGGACGTCGGGGCTGCCTTGGTCTTGTTTTCCCGGTTGTAATCCTTGTGGCAATCGATGCAGTTGGCGTGCAGTGCCTCGGCGTGGTATTCCAGCTCGAGCTTTTTGATCTCGTCGCGCTTGAGCTTTTTCTCCCGCCATTCCTTCTTGACGTCGGTGGGCACCTCGCCGGGTTTCGAGTGGCACTCGATGCAGTTTTGCACGTCGTCGCCCCATTTGAGATCCGTCAGCGGCTGGCCCTTGTCGTCGTGGTGGCAGTCGCCGCAACTCGCATCATATTCCTCGACATGCTTCTTGTGCGTGAATTCAGCGATGCCCTTGGTGTGCTCGTAGGCCGGGTTCTCCATCTTGATCACGTCGGCCACTTCGGTGCCGGCTTGAAGACCCCCTGCCAGGAATACACAGGCCGTGCCTACCAGCAACAGTGTGAAAAACAGCGTTTTGAGCTTCATAGGATCGTTATACCTCCTTCCCAAAAGGTTAGTCATCCCTTCATCCCCAAGGTGTTGTCCCTATCAGATCCCGCCCGGCCTGTCAATGCTGCAGGCCAGGCGGGTTGTGGGTTATGCGCACCGCCAAACAGCGTGCAGCGGCCCATTGAATTATAAAGACGATAGGCCGCTGCATTTTGTCGACATTGCCTTTAAAACCGTTCGTGGTTTCGGTGTCAGTCGGGTTCGAGGGTGGTCTGGACCGCCTGGGTGAGGTCGGCGTGGGTGGCACGGAAGGTTTCCAGGCGCGCCAGCATGGGTCCCACGCGCTCTTCCTCCTGGGTGACGTACTCATAGAGCGGCAGAAAGTTGCGGTCGATATCGTCATAGATGAGATCCAGGCGCTGGGACAGGCGTTCGGTAAGTTCGGCTTCGAAGCGCTGTTTGCCCTCGGCCAGTCCTTCCTTGAACTGCTGCAGGAGCCGTCCCTTGCGGACAAAGAGCACGCCTCCGGCCAGAAAGAGACCGACGCCGGTCAAGAGCCCGCCGGTGATATCGAAAAACAACCCATGACTGACAGCCAGCAAAAAGGCCCCCAAGGCGGTCAAGGCACTGCCCCCCACGAGGGACGGTGCCAGGCGGTCCGAATCCTTGACGGTCTCGGCGGCAAACTCTTCGGCCATGAAGGATTCGGCCATCTTGGACCGCACGGTGGTGATAACGTCCTGGCGGCGGCGGTCGATTTTGAGCAGCAGGTCGTCTTCGCGCAACCGGTGCCCCTTGACGGTGTCGAGCTCACCGGCCAAATATTTGAGCAGTTGATGCAGCCCTTCCAGGAAGTGATCGGCGCCTTCCTCGGTGAGGGCATTGATTTTGGCCTGAAGGTCCTGTTCGAACTGGACCTGGATATCCTCCAGCCAGGTTTTGACGGAAGCCTTGCGACCCAAGGTCGCGCGGATCGACTTTTCAAAGAGTTTGCCGAAGGCCAGGCCCTCGCTGAAACGGTCGGTGGCCTTGCGGGCGGCCGCATCGTAGGCCTCCCCCAAGCGCTGAATCAGGGTTCGCATTTCATAGGCCGACTGCTGGTGGCCGCTGGCCAGGCGGGCGCGGATGGTCTCGACCACGGCCTTGTCGGCCTGGAACTGTGCCCGGCGCTGGGCCAGGGCCTGATCGACCTGTTCGAGCACCTGCTGGATACTCGTCAGGATGGATTCCAGCTTGAGACGGTAGTGGCGGCCGCCGGTCACGGTCTCGCGAATAAAGCGGCGTACGGCCTCGAAGCCGCTGTCGGGGGCATTGCGAAGTTCGCGGTCGGCGGATGTGGCAAAGATGATCGGCGCGGCAATCCCTTTGCCGACGGCCAGGTCGCGGACCCGGGCCATGTTGGTCGCGATCTCGTCCGGTCGCGCCAGGTCGGCCTGCTGGAGGATGAAGACCGTGCGCTTGCGCCAGTCTTCGCGGATATAGTCCAGCAGATCCCAGGCCGATTGGGTATAGGGGTTTTTGGCCTGGAAGACCATCAGCACGAGGTCGCTGTTGGGGATAAAGGTGCGGGTGATTTCCTGGTGGTTTTCGATCACGGTGTTGGTGCCGGGGGTGTCCACGATGGCGATGGTCTGCAGAATATCCAGCGGGCGTCCGATTTTTTTAAGAAACGGCCGCAGGGATTCTTCATAGGGGCGTGCGGCATAGACGATTTCCTGGATCGCATCGGTGCAGGGCGCCGCATCCACCGGGCAGATCTCCTCGCCCAGGAGCGCATTGATGAAACTGCTTTTGCCGGATTTGACCTCGCCGACCACCACGAACAGAAACGGCTCGTTGAGGCCCGAGCGCAGCTCGCTCACGACGTCGGTCAAGGCCGTGCCCCCCATGGCCTCGATGTATGCCTGCAGCTCTTTGAGGAAATGTTCCAGCCGGTCTTTAAGGAGCGTGAATCGATCGTCGAGAATGGGGTGTTGCATGAAAGGGTCATCTCCCGCGGGGACGGATGTAGACGATGCCTGCAACGCTACGACAGGAAGCAAAAAAAGGCAAAACAATAATGGCGCCGGTACTGCACGGCTCAGTCGCGGGGGCCTTCCGAGGATGCCATCTGTTGTCGATAGCTGCGGTAAAGGCGCGCGCCGACCCGACTATAGCAGTCGAAATCCGCCATCAGCTCCAGACCGGGGATCAGAGCCCGCACAACGGGAATCGCCAGATCCCGGCGGGTCAGGTTCACATACACGGGCGAGAAGCCATGGGCGGCCAGCAGGGTTTCCAGCCGCTGGAGATCGGCTTCCGGATCGTCCGAGGCATAATCCGGCAAGGCTTCCAGGAAGTGGACGGGAAGATCCTCCGGCCCGGGACGCGAGCCGGGGCCGTGGGGAAAAGGATAAGGGGTCTCGGTCAAAGCCGCCAAAGTGGCCTGCCAGCCGGCGAAATGGGCGCTGGTACCCTTGGCGATGGCACCGGGTGCGGGACCGTACACGAAGCACTTGTAGCAGGGGACGCCGAACGTGTTGCGGCAGTCCTGGAAAAAAACGTCGATACCGCGCCGGCGGTACTCCGCCAGCAGGCCGCTCAAGGCGGCATCCCGGGTCGCCAGGCGAAAGCACTGACCCCGGTCGAAGGGCTGCAGCGCCTCGGCATCGCGCTCGATGCATTCCAACAGGGCGTGAAGCTTGGCCTGGGCCAGGGTGGATCCGGCGGCCAGGCCGGTTGATCCCAGGCCGCTGAAGAGGCTGATTTCGTCCAGGTTGGCGAACAGATAAACGGTTTGAAACGGCACCTGCAAAGCGCCGCCGGCGCGCTCGCCCGCGATCCAGTAGAGGGACTGATCGTGGTAAGGCACCTCCAGGGCGAGCGTGTTGGGGTCCAGGGCCGCGACCCCCTGGTGCTGCAGATCCGACAAGCGGGCACGCGCGATGCGGGCATCGGCGGCCGTATCGGGAAGGCGCCCCTTCACCACGGAGGCAAAGGCGGAGACGCGCTCCACGATTTCCATGGCGCAGGAGGCCCGCGCCCGTTCGAGGCTGAGCCCCTTGCCGTAAGCGGTTTGCAGACCGCTCAAACGGAAGCGGTGCCGATCCTGATCCACCTGCACGGCGAGGCGCCAGCGGCGCAGGAGCGCAACCGGGCTCAGGGAGCTTTCATGGCGCATCTCCTCTTCCAGAATGCCCATGCCCTCCAAAGCCGCCACGGCGCTGCGGTAGACGGCGTCGAACGAGGGGCCGGGAGAGGCCGACGGGGCTTTGCCGGCCGGCGCGGGCACATCGGCCAGGGTAATCCCGGCTTCGGGGGGGGCAGGGGCCTCGACAGGCGCCGGCCAATCCTCCGGCGCCGGGCTCAAGGGGCGGTGGTGCAGCAGGTTGTCCCGCAGCAGGCCGATCCATTGACGGTGCAACTCACGGTCGGGCAGCCGGGCGGCCCGCAAAACAATCAGGGGGGTGGCGTTCCGGCCGGCGGCGACCGCCTC
>CAYMQN010000210.1:0-6467 GCA_964392545.1 uncultured Desulfobacteraceae bacterium | reverse complement strand
GGCTACGCCGAGACCAGCACCCTCGAGCTGTCTGAGGTCACCGGCGTGGCGTCGGGCACCATTTTTTACCATTTCGGATCAAAGGAAGGCCTGTTCCTGGCCATCCTCGAGGATATTCACCATAGTATCGACCAGGAGTTCGAAGCCTATTTCAAGGATCTATCTTTTTTTTCCGGGCTTCAAATGCTGGAAGAAACCATTGCCTTCTACCTCTTTTTGGCCTCCAAGCACGAATCGCAGTTCATGCTGCTGCAACAGCCCAATACCAGTAAAATGGCGGCCACCAACGCGAACTGCCGCTCCCACCTGGAAGCCATCTACAACCGACTCGTCGACATTTTCGAACATACCCTGCAACGGGGTCAACAGGACGCCTCCATTGCCGATCTGCCGGTGCGCAAGACGGCCCTCATCGTCTTTTCGATGGTGGAAGGCTTTGTTCGCCTGAAACATAACAACATTTACGATGCGGGAGCTCTATTCAATGATCTGGTCCAGCTCTGCCAAAGAATGCTCGAAAATCGGACGACCCAGCCTGAGCCTCACCATGCTGACGAAAATCCTGCCCTTTCTTAGCTGGTTCAAAGGCTATCGGCTGGACAGCTTTCAGCGGGACGCCATCTCGGGACTCACCGTGGCCCTGGTGCTGATCCCCCAGTCCATGGCCTATGCCCAGTTGGCCGGCATGCCGGCGTACTACGGGCTGTATGCCTCGTTTCTGCCGCCCATGATCGCCGCGCTCTTCGGCTCCAGCCGACAGCTGGCCACGGGGCCGGTGGCCGTGGTCTCCCTCATGACGTCGGCCTCCCTGGAGCCGCTGGCGACGGCCGGCAGCGAGGGCTTCATTGCCTATGCCATTCTGCTGGCCTTGATGGTGGGCGTCTTCCAGCTCGCCCTGGGCGTTCTGCGGCTGGGGCTGGTGGTCAATTTCCTGTCCCATCCCGTGGTCAACGGTTTTACCAACGCGGCGGCCATCATCATCGCCTCCTCCCAGCTTTCCAAGCTCTTCGGCGTCTATGTGGACAAGGCCGAACATCACTATGAAACCATCATCCATGTCTGCCAGGCCGCGGCCCACTATACCCACTGGCCGACCTTCTTCATGGGCGCCCTGGCCTTTGGCATCATGTACGGGTTGAAAAAGCTGAATCCACGGATCCCCAATGTTCTGGCAGCCGTCGCGGTCACCATCGTGCTCTCCTGGGCCCTCGGTTTCCAGCACGACACCCAAGCACCCATCGAAGCGATTGCCTCCCCTGTAATTCAGGAGCACGTGGCATCCTTCAATGCGACAACGCGCGCTATTCCCCAGCTGGCCGAGGAGCGCACCAGGGCCACCGCCTTGCTGGAGGCCGCCCAAGCCCAAAACGATACCCTGGCCCGGATCGAGGCCGAACACGACGTGAAAGTGCTCACGGCGCGCATCGAACGCCTCAAACACGAAGCCCACATGCACCGCGAAGCCATCCGCGAGGTCCTCTTTGCAGGGGTGCACGGTACAGCGGACGAGCTGACCTTCTATCCCCGTGAAGCGTTGCCGCAAAACCTGGCCGACGACGGCCGGGTCTGGCGCATCAAGGTCGGCAACAATCCGCTGGATCCAAACCGCCTGACCATGATGGGCGGCGGCGCCGTGGTGGGTGTGGTTCCCAAGGGGTTGCCGTCGCTTTCCGTGCCCAAAATCGATCTCAAGGTCATGCTCGGGCTGTTCCCCTACGCGGCCATCATTTCGCTCCTGGGCTTCATGGAGGCCATCTCCATCGCCAAGGCCATGGCCGCCAAGACCGGCCAGCGCCTCGACCCCAATCAGGAACTGATCGGTCAGGGGCTGGCCAACATGCTGGGGTCCATCGGCAAGAGCTACCCCACCTCGGGCTCTTTTTCACGTTCGGCCGTCAACCTCCAGGCCGGGGCCGCAACCGGTTTGTCGAGCGTCTTCACCAGCCTGGCCGTGGTGATCGTGCTGCTCTTTTTCACCCCCCTGCTCTACCACCTGCCCCAGGCCGTCCTGGCGGCGGTCATCATGATGGCGGTCATCGGACTCATCAACGTATCCGGCTTTATCCACGCCTGGAAAGCCCAATGGTACGACGGGGCCATTTCGATCATCACCTTCGTGTGCACCCTGCTCTTTGCCCCCCATCTGGACAAGGGCATCATGATTGGGGTACTCCTGTCGCTAGCGGTCTTTCTGTACAAAAGCATGCGGCCCAAGGTGGCCTCGCTGGCCCGGCACGAGGACGAGGCCCTGCGCTGTGTGGAGGAGCACGGCCTCCGGGAGTGCGAGCATATTGCCGTCATCCGCTTCGACGGCCCCTTGTTTTTTGCCAACTCCAGCTACCTGGAAGACCAGATCGCCGACCGCATGCAGGCCAAACCGCAGCTGAAGCATATCCTTATCGTTGCCAACGGCATCAATGACATGGATGCATCGGGCGAGGAGATTTTGTCGCTCCTCGTCGACCGGGTGCGCAGCGCCGGTATGGATATGTCCTTCAGCGGCGTCAACGAATCGGTAATGAAAGTGTTGCAACGCACGCATTTGCTCGCCAAGATCGGCGAAGACCACATTTACCCGACCATGGAAAAAGCGATCGGCGCGATCCACGCCGACGCGCACCGGAACAGTCAGGAAATCGCCTGCCCGCTTACGACGGTATGCCGGCTGGCCTGATTGCCATCACCAAAGGAGAAGCATTCCATGTCAAGCATCAGCATTTTCAGCGGGTCGTTTTGTCTCGAAGATTCCGTCGTCGATGGTCTGAAAGCCCGCACCGGATATCAGCTGGTCAGCGACGATGACATCGTGCAGGAAGCCAGCCGCCTGTCCGGCCTGGAGCCCGACAAAATCCGCCGCGCGTTTTCCGCCAAGGTCTCGGTATTCAACAAATTCACCCACGAGCGGGAGCGGGCCGTTGCTTTCATGAAACTGGCCATGGCCGAAAGCTACCTTTCCGACGAACGCATCTATCGCGGCTTCTGCGGCTTTTTGATTCCCCAGCGCGTCGAGCACGTGCTGCGGGTCTGTTTGATCGCGGACATGAAATTCCGCCTGGCCGAGGCCGAACGGCAGGGCTTTTCCCGCACCGATGCCCAGCGGCAGATTCATGCCGAAGATGAGAAGCGCTCCGCCTGGGTCCAACAGATCGAAGACGAGAAAGATCCCTGGAGCAGCAGGTTCTATGATATTACCATCCCCATGGGCAAAGACAGCGTTGAGGAGGCGATCGACCTGATCGCCAATTATGCCAAGTCCGGCGCCGTAGACTACTCCGCCCAAAGCCGGCAGGCGGCGGAAGATTTTCGATTCGCGGCCCGGGTGGAAGTGGCCCTGGCCAAGGAAGGGCACAACGTCGGCGTCGAGGCGCATGCGGGCCATGTGACCCTCACCATCAACAAACAGGTGCTCATGCTGAGCCGTCTCGAAGAGGAGCTCAAGAGCATCGTTCAGAACGTTCCGGGGGTGAAAACCGTGGAAACCAAAGTCGGCGAGGGGTTTCATCAGACGGACATCTACCGCAAATTCGATTTCGAAGTGCCGTCCAAAGTGCTCCTGGTGGATGACGAGCGGGAATTCGTGCAGACGCTTTCCGAGCGCCTCCTGATGCGCGACATGGGCTCCACCGTAGCCTACGACGGTGAGTCGGCGCTGGCCATGGTCCAGGAGGAGGAACCCGAGGTCATGATCCTGGACCTCAAGATGCCCGGCATCGACGGCATCGAAGTGCTGCGCCGGGTCAAGGCCACCCGGCCGGAGATCGAGATCATCATCCTGACCGGCCACGGCTCCGAAGACGATCGGAAAACCTGCATGGATCTTGGCGCCTTCGCCTATCTCCAGAAACCGGTGGATATCGAGCAGTTGAGCGAAACCCTCAAGCGGGCCAACGAAAAAATTCGCGAGCGCAAAAACAGCGGCACGGCCTGACACCATAGCCCGCCGCGATACGAGTCATCGACATGGCGATTATCCAACATCTAGAAAACTTGAGGCCGCGGTTTCTGAAGGGGGACAGGATCGAGGCGGAGCAATTCCGCTACCTGTTCAACTACACGCGGCTCTGGCAGGTGGCCATCCTTCTGATGGCCACGGTCGCCGTGGTTCCGCTGATCTGCGTCACCATCTTCGACTATAACGTCACCCAGAGCGCGCTGAAATCCGAGGTCCTCCTGCGCACCTCCCGCCTGGCCTCCAACACCAAGCGCTCCATCGATGCTTTTCTGGAAGCGCACAAGGCGGCCCTGGATTTCGTCGTCCATGACAACGATCTGGAAATCCTTCAGGACTCCCGTCATCTGAAACAAATTCTTGTCGATCTGGACAACAGCTTCGGTGAATTCATCGATCTGGGCGTTATCGACGCCAACGGCCGGCAGACCACCTATGTGGGGCCTTTCAGCCTCGAGGGCAAAGACTACAGTCCCCAGGACTGGTTCCAGGAAGTAGCTGCAGAGGGGATTCACATCAGTGATGTCTTTTTGGGGTACCGGCAGCTGCCCCACATCGTCATCGCCGTCAAACACGCCTTGCCCAACGGATCCTTTTACGTGCTGCGGGCCACCATCGACACCGAGCAGTTCAACCGGATCTTGAGTGAGCTGGAGATCAGCGGCTCCGGGGATGCCTTCCTGATCAATCGTAATGGAACCATCCAGACGCCGACCCGCGGTTTCGGCGGCGTATTTCAAGCATCACCGCTGCCGGTACCGGCCTATGCCGAGCACACGGAGGTCTATGAGACGCAGACGCCGGACGGTACCCCGCTCATCGTGGGCTACGCCTACATCCCTTCGACCTCTTTCATCCTGATGATCGTCAAACAGACCGATCTGGTCATGCAGGGCTGGTATGCCACCCGACTCGATTTCATCAGCTTTTCGGTGGTAAGTATCGCGGTCATCCTGTCCGTCATCCTGGCGGTGGCCACCTACCTGGTCAACAGCGTCTACCTCACCGACCGCAAACGCCTCATGACCCTGCACGCCCAGGAATACGCCGCCAAATTGGCCTCCATCGGACGCCTGGCAGCCGGGGTGGCCCACGAAATCAACAATCCGCTGGCCATCATCAATGAAAAAGCGGGGCTTATCAAGGACCTCATGCTGCTTCAGAAGGAAGCGCAGAACAATCCGCGCCTGGTCAAGGAAATCGATGCCATCATAGCGTCGGTGGAGCGCTGCAGCACCATTACCAAGCGTTTGCTGGGATTTGCACGGCATATGGATGTGCGGATCAAGGATATCGCCATCAAGGATCTCATCGAGGAAGTCCTGGGCTTCATGGGCAAGGAAGCCGAATATCGCTGCATCGGCGTCACAGTAGACATTCCGGACGATATTCCCACCCTCCACACGGACCGCGGCAAACTGCAGCAAATTTTCCTCAATATCATCAACAACGCCTTTGCGGCCATGCAGGACGGCGGCAAGTTGACCATCTCCGCTTTGCGCGAGGGGCCCGACCACATCGTCGTGTCGGTGAGGGACACGGGCTGCGGCATCTCCCAGAACGATTTAAAGCAAATCTTCGATCCATTCTTTTCGACCAAGACGGGAATGGGCGGCACCGGGCTGGGATTATCCATCACCTACGGGTTGGTCAGTGAACTCGGAGGGCGCATCGATGTCGAGAGCCAGTCCGGCGAGGGCACCTGCTTTTCGGTAAAGCTGCCCCGCCGCATCGAGGAGAAAGGAGAACACCGCCCATGCGAGCATTACTCATAGACGATGAAGCGGAATTCGTGGAGACCCTGGCCGAACGCCTTCGGCTGCGCGGGATCGATGTGGATTGGGCCTCCTCAGCCGAGCAGGGACTCAAAATGGTTGAAACGGGAGAACGTTACGATATCGCTGTCTTGGATGTCAAGATGCCGAAAATCGGCGGCCTCGACCTCAAGAAAAAAATCCAGGCGCTGTCGCCCGGGACCAAATTTATCTTCCTCACCGGGCACGGATCCGAAGCGGATTTCATCGAAGGGCGCTCGATTTCCGAATATTATCTCATCAAACCGGTGCAGATCGATGAGCTGGTGGACAAAATGACCAGCGCCGTGACCGGACAGGGGCACGACCATGACAACGGATGAAACCGCCATACAAGAAACCGGCCTGCAGTTTTTCGGCAAGCTTTCCGCCGCGGTATCCCACGATCTGAAAAACGTTTTGTCGATCATCAACGAGAAGGCCGGCCTCCTGGAGGACTTCTGCGTCATGGCGCGGCGCGGCGGAAACTTGGATATGGAGCGCATCGACGCCATCACCGCCCAGGTCAAGGGGCAGGTGGAACGCGCCGACCAGATCATTCGCTGCTTCAACCGCTTCGCCCACAGCGCCGATCATCCGATCGCTGTCGCAGACGTGAATGAGATGGCCGCCACCCTGGTGCAACTGGCCCAGCGTCTATTGGCCGCCTTGCAGGTTTCAGTGGTGGTCCAGCCGGCCGACCCTCCGGTTGCCATCGCCACCCG
>CAYMQN010000209.1:0-6481 GCA_964392545.1 uncultured Desulfobacteraceae bacterium | reverse complement strand
TGTATCTCAAAGGGGATGAACGTATTTTAGGCGAAAGCGAATTTGTCGAGCGCGTTCTGGCTCAAGCCGACGAGAAGCTTCAGCGGAGATATGCGCTGGAGGCTCAGGGTGCGGATCTTGAGGCGGTGGCGGCACGCGTGGCTGAAGTATTGGCCGTGCCTCTCGAAACCATATGGGCGGTCGGCAAATATCCTGAGGTCATCAAGGCACGCAGCCTATTGTGCTATTGGGCGGCACGCGAACTGGGCTTTAGCCTGACAGAATTGGCCCAGCGGTTCGACCTATCTGTACCGGCCATTGTTAAATCGGTCAAGCGCGGGGAGAAGATCGCCAAAGATAATCAATTCATTCTGTTGTGAGAAGGAAAGTGACAAAGTAAAGAACGTCCCTTTATTTATGGGGTTGGATGGTTCTCCATATACAGCCCCGACCTTATTTCCTCTTCCTTCCAGCTCCTCCAATCTAAGCCATAGCGTCATTTGAGATCTGGGCGGCATTTCCCTCGACGCGGGAATTGTCCGTTGGCCGACTGCTGGAAAATGCCTCCGTCAATTGAACCAAAAACCGGGTGGCTGCCGTTCATTTACCCAATCCACAAAAAAAACCTTGACAAGTCTTTCTGAGTTTCACTAAAGTTTGTGTCACACTATACGAACATGCGTCACATATAGAGAGACGCTTGCCACTGTCCGGTTTTTCTGACTCAAAGCGACCCATTCCATCGACAGTAATCGGGAGTCGACCACGGTGCCGTCCAAAGGGGAGAAATATTATGTCATCGCGTCCCTGGGAAAAGGGCTGAGGATTTTGGAACTCCTCGCGGAGCACGGCGAGCTCGGCGTTTCGGCCGTTGCCGCCCGCCTCGACACCAACCGCGCCGGTTGCCATCGCTTCCTTTTGACCCTGCGGGATCTCGGATACGTGGAGAAAACCGAGGCCGGCCGCTACCGGCCGACCTTCAAGATGCTCGAACTGGGCATGAAGAATCTGGACCGCTTCGAAATCCGGCACACGGCCCACCCCCTGATGCAGGACCTTTCCAGGGAATTCGGGGAGACGGTGAACCTGGGCTACTGGGACGGGCAAGCGATCGTGCACCTGGACAAGATCAACAGCACCGAAATCTTGCGCATGGATTCGGGCCTGGGAGCACTGGCGCCGGCTTATTGTACCGGGCTTGGAAAAGCCATTCTGGCCTTTTTGCCTGCCGAGGAAATCGAAACCTACCTCCAGACGGTGACCCTGAAGGCCCTGACCCCCAATACGATCACCACGGCCAGGGGTATGCACCAGGCCCTCGCCGAAATCCGGCGGGCAGGTTTTGCCGTGGACAACGAGGAACTCAGCATCGGCCTGCGCTGTACGGCAGCCCCTGTATTCGATTATGCCGGACGGGCCAGTTACGCCCTCAGTGTTTCCGGCCCCACGCATCGGCTGCCCGACAGCCGCATCCAGGCCATGTCCGTCAGGATTCAGGAAATCTGCCAGCAGCTGTCGCATAAAATCGGAGGCCCGCAAAGCAGGCGCGAGGATCGAGGGTTAAACCAGGATAAAGGTTCAAGGAGAAAGGTTAAAGGGTAAAGGCGGGATTACGGCCCTTCGGGCCTGGATTATCGCCTGCGGCGAGGGCCGATGGCCCTGGATTACCGGCCTTCGGCCTCAGGATTATCGGCCTAACGGCCTGGGATTAAAAATCGATCAAGGATCAAGCGTTAACCTTTCTTTTTTTGCCTTTGTCCTTTTTCTTGACCCCTCGGGCCCTTGAATCCTTGGACCCTCAAAACACGAATGGAAGGAAACAAAATGGCAAAAAAGCATACGCGTTTTGACCTGCAGAAATTGAAGGACGACCGTAAAGCGGCGGTCTGGATCACGGCCTACGACTACTGGACGGCCAGCTTCGCCGAGGAGGCCGGCATGGACATGATTCTCGTGGGCGACTCCCTGGGCATGTGCATCTACGGCTACAGCGGCACCGTGCCGGTTACCATGGACCAGTGCATCTACCACTGCGAAGCCGTGCGGCGGGGTGCCCCCAACACCTTTATCATCGGCGACATGCCCTTTCTCTCCTACCAGGTGAGTGTGCCCGATGCCGTTCGCAACGCCGGACGCTTTCACAAGGAAGCCGGTGTGGACGCCATCAAGCTGGAGGGCGGGCAAAGGGTTTGCGACCAGATCCGCGCCATTGCCGACGGCGGCATGCTGGTCATGGGCCACATCGGCCTGACGCCCCAGAGCTCCGGCATGCAGGGCGGCTTTAAAGCCCAGGGCCGCACGGCCGAGGCGGCCAAGGTCCTCATCGAGGACGCCCTGGCCATCGAGGCGGCCGGTGCCTTCGCGCTTTTGGTGGAAGCCGTACCGCCCGAGGTATGCGGCATTATTCGCGACAAATTGAAGATCCCCGTCTACAGCATCGGCGCCGGATGGGAAGCCGACGGGCAGCTGATGATCTGCAGCGACGTGCTCGGTATTTTCCAGGCCTTCACGCCCAAGTTCGTCAAAAAGTATGAGAACCTCGGCAAGAAGACCGTCGACGCCTTCCAGCAGTATGCCCAGGATACCCGCAAGGGCGAATTCCCCCAGGAGCAGCATGCCTACAAGATGGTGGAAGGGGAGTTGGAGAAGCTTCAGAGCTTGCTTGCCAAACCTTAGGCTTGTTTTTGTCGGCGGGATTAACGGGCCTACGACCCGCGATTTGGCAGGATCGAAGATCAAAGTAAAGAGAGAGCATTTAGAGGGTGTTTGCCCTTGGATCCTTGACCCCTTGACTCCTCGGATCCTTATTAAAAATTCAACCCAGTGCCCCGTCCGGAAATTTCTGTAGGCAGGCACAAACAATGGAGGAAACTATGTCCGCTGTACTGAAAACGATTCGTGATTTTATGGAGAAGGAAGGCATTCCCGGGCGGGATGGCTACGATCTGGCAACCTCGTCGAAAGGGTTTGCGGACGGTGCCAAATGGCGCATCGAGATCGCCGGCGTGGAACGCGCATCCACCATGGAGGCCATGATTGACGAGGCCCGCAAACGCAATGTGGTCGTGCATCGGGCCATCGCCACGGTGGGCGGCTCCACCTATTGCGACTTCGCCGAACTCAAGGCCATGGCCCAGATGGCCCGCGACGAGGAGATCGAAGTCGTCATGACCGTTGGACACCGCAAGGCCTGGGATACCGGAAGTAAGGAATTTTCCAACCCGGAAGGGGCGATGCAGGGGTTTCGTCTCAGGGGGTCGGACAACGTTTCCTACCACATCGCCGATATGATGCGAAACATCGAGGCCGGTTTCCGCGGATTTCTCGTATATGACGAAGGCGTTTTGCATATCGTCAACAAAATGCGGGCCGAAGGGTTGATCCCCAAAGAGACGGTTTTCAAATTCTCGGTATTCGGCGGCTACTGCAGCGCCGCCGGTGCGAAAGTTTTGGAGCGCCTGGGGGCCAACTCCATGAATCCCATCGCCGACGTCTCTTTGCCGATCCTGTCCAGCATCCGCAAAGCCGTGGATATTCCCCTGGATGTCTACATCATCATCGTGGATGCTTTTGGCGGCATGTACCGCGCCTACGAAACACCGGAGATTGCGCGGGTGGCCGGCCCGGTTTACTTCAAAATCGAACCGGGCACCTCCGAGGGCGACATTTACAAGCCATGGGTGACCGAGGCCTTTCACGACAATCTCATCCGTGAAAAGGTCAAAATGGCCAGTGTGATCCAGGAGATCATGTCCAAGCATGCGCCGGATTTGAAGACCTCGCCGAAGGGCGCGGCGGATTTGATTTTACCGACAAAAGCTTAAAAGGCGGAAGTCCAGGGCGTCGGGCAGGGGCCGCGGCAGACGCCGACTGGATTCCCGGGGCAGGCCCGGGAATGACGGACAAGCAAAAGGGGCCGTCCCCCTTCGCCCCTTGAATTCTCGATGTACCTATTCCGATCCAAACGCCGGCAGAAGAAAATGGTAGAAGGAGCAATATATGGACAACGTATTTGAAGTCGCCATTCGAACCCTCAATCGGGCCGGTGAAATCGGCGGTATCGATGCCCGGGTCATGGAGATATTGCAGGCGCCCAAGCGCATCCAGCAGTTCCGCATCCCCCTGAAGCTCGAAGACGGCTCGTTTCAGGTGTTTCCGGCCTATCGGGTGCACTATTGCGACGCGTTGGGGCCCTACCGGGACGGGACCCGGATCCGCCCGGACCTGACCCTCGACGAGATCAAGGCCCTGGGTCTGTTCATGACCATCAAGCACTGTGCCGCGGACATCCCCGCCGGAGGCGCCAAAGGCGGTGTCAAGGCCGATCCGGCCAAGCTTTCCAAGCGGGACATGGAGCAGCTCGTGCGCGCCTTCGTCCGCAATCTCCAGCCCCGCGGGGCCTGGGCCGATGTTCCCGGGGCCGACATCGGAACCGGTGAGCAGGCCATGGCCTGGATGCTCGACGAATACGAACAGATTACAGGCCTCCACAGCCCGGCGGCGATCAACGACAAACCCCCCATTCTGGGCGGCTCGCTGGGCGGCGAGGCCGCCACCGGGCGCGGCGTGTTCATCACCCTCAAGGCCGCGGCCGCGGATATGCAACTGGATCTCACCCAGAGCACGGCCGTGGTCCAGGGCTTCGGCCAGGTGGGCACGGCCCTGGCCGAACTGCTGCATGAGGCCGGGGCGCGGATCGTCGCGGTCAGCGACGTTTACGGCGGGATCCACAGTGCCGCGGGCATCGACATCGCCAAACTCAAGGAGCACGTGGCGCGGACCGGCAAGGTCGTCGACTTCCCCGGCAGCAAGCCCGTCGCCAATGCCGATCTGTTCGGCCTGGCCTGCGACATCATCGTCCCCGCCGCCGTCCAGAGCGTGATCCACAAGGACAATGCCGGCGCCGTCCAGGCCCGCCTGATCGTGGAAGGGGCCAACGGCCCGGTCACCACGGAAGCCGACCAGATCCTCGCCGACAAGGGGGTCACCGTGGTGCCGGATGTGGTGGCCAATTCGGGGGGCGCCACCGTCTGCCATTTCGAACGCACCCAGGGATTGTCCGATCAGTACTGGGATCTCGAAACGGTCAACCGCAATCTGGAAACGCGGATTCTCAAGGCCTACCGCGACGCCGCCGACACGGCCAGCGATGCCGGAGACGTCACCTTGCGGCTGGGGGCCTGGATTCACGCGCTCCGAAAATTGGAAAAAGCTATGCAACTACGAGGCTGGGTCTAGCAGACCATGGATAAACGGCGCCTCAGGCCGAAATGCGGCGTTGTCCCGCGCTGCGGGAGTTCTCGCCCGATCAATTGGGCTAAGGTGAGTCCAGCCCTCGCGAAACTGCTCACAACCCTGATGGTTGCTGCGCATTTCGCTGCGGACTGCGCCTTGCCTTTCGCCCTGATGCTTGTTTATCCAGAGCCCGATGGGAGGCAATGATGGCGCTGTTTCCGAAAGAGGAATATCTCGAACGCCTGCGCAAAACCAAAACGCGCATGGGCGAAGCCGGAATCGACGTGCTGGTGGTTTCGGATCCGGCCAACATGAACTACCTCACCGGCTACGACGGCTGGTCCTTCTACGTGCCCCAGTGTGTCGTCGTGGGCCTGGAGGAGGAACTTCCGCTGTGGATCGGCCGGGGCATGGACGTGGCCGGCGCACGGCATACGACCTTTCTGCCCGGGGAAAACATCGTCGGTTACCCGGACAACTACGTGCAGACCCTGGAGCGCCACCCCCTCAATTTCGTCGGGGACCGCATCAAAGAGCGCGGCTGGGGGGCCAAGACCGTCGGGGTGGAGATGGATGCCTATTATTTTTCGGCCCGCTCCTATGCCGAACTGCAGAAGCATCTTCCCGACGCCAGCTTCGCCAACGCCGACCTGCTGGTGAACTGGATCCGGCTGGTGAAATCCGACGGCGAGATCGCCTTGATGAAAGAAGCCGGGAAGATCGCCGAGCGGGTCATGCAGACCGCCATCGACCGGCTGGAGCCGGGCGTCAGGGAATGCGACGCCGTGGCGGCGGTTTACCAGGCCCAGATGACGGGCACGCCGGAGTTTGGCGGGGATTACCCCTCCATCGTGCCCATGATGCCCACCGGCGAGAAGACCTCGGCCCCCCATTTGACCTGGACCGATGCGCCCTACGAGAGCGAGCAGATGGTCAACCTGGAGCTGGCCGCCTGCCGGCATCGCTACCACTGTCCCATTGCCCGCACGGCCTACCTGGGGAAGAACCCGCCGGCCAAGCTGGTGGAGCTGGCCAACCACACGGTGGAAGGCTTGAACATCACCCTGGACGCCATCAAGCCGGGAATGCGGGCCGAAGAGGTGGAGCTGGTCTGGCGCCGCCACATCGCCAAGGCCGGGCTGGAAAAGGAGTCGCGCATCGGCTACGCCATGGGCCTCAACTACCCGCCGGACTGGGGTGAGCACACGGCCAGCCTGCGGCCGGGCGATCAGACCGTGCTGGCGCCCAACATGACCTTCCACATGAT
>CAYMQN010000208.1:2042-6526 GCA_964392545.1 uncultured Desulfobacteraceae bacterium | reverse complement strand
CGTGGTCTGCACCGGCATCGAAGAAAAGATGGGCATCCATGCCAGTCCCACCTGCAGCCTGGCCTTCGGCAGCAAGGGCCAGTGCCGGGGACTGCTCCTGGGGGAAGAACACAAGGGCATGAAGGTCATGTTTCACATGATGAACGCCGCCCGTCTTCTGGTGGGAGCCATCGGCGCCACGAGCGCTTCGGCGGCCTACCTTTATGCACTCAACTATGCCCGGGAGCGCCGTCAGGGGCGGGATCTGGAAAAGACCTTCGAGCCGGAGGCGCCCCAGGTGGCCATTATCAACCACCCCGACGTACGCCGCATGCTTTTGGGGATGAAGGCTTATGTCGAGGGCATGCGCAGCTTCATCTATTATGGGGCGCTGTTGATCGACCGGATCAAGTGCGCGGCCGACGAAGAAGAACGGGCCTATCACCAGGGCCTGCTGGACCTCCTGACGCCGGTGCTCAAAGCCTATTGCAGCGACCGGGGCTTCGCGGTCTGCTCGGAGGCCGTTCAGGTCTACGGCGGCTACGGCTACACCCGGGAGTATCCCGTGGAACAGCTCCTGCGGGACGTGCGCATCGCTTCCATCTACGAGGGGACCAACGGGATTCAGGCCATGGATCTCTTGGGCCGCAAGCTCGGGATGCACAACGGCCAGGTCTTCATGCACTTCATGGCGGAGGTCCAAGGCGTGGTGAAGCGTGCCCGCGGAATCGAAATTCTGACCAGCCTGGCGGACAAGGTTGAGGCCGCCGTCAACCGGCTGGGCGAAACCGCCCTGCACCTGGGCCGTACCGCCATGAGCGCGCAGTTCCGCACGGCCTTCGCCCATGCGACCCCGTTCCAGGAGGTCATGGGTGACGTGGTCATGGCCTGGATGCTGCTGTGGCGGGCGCGTGTTGCCGCGCCGCAGCTCGAAAAACTATTGGCGGGATTGGACACGGATGCCCGTCGGGCGAAGATCGTATCCCACAAGAACGCCGCCTTCTACGACGGCCAGATCCGGTCCGCGGCCTTTTTCATCAACACCCGGCTGCCGGCCAGCCTAGGCCAGATGGAGGCCATTTTGGGCACTGAATCCGCAGCGGTGGACATGCCCGAGGCGGGGTTTGGAGGCTGACATGGCAGCGCCCAACATCGGAACGTTCGCCGAAGCGCCGCCCCTGCCCGACTGGCTGGCGGCGGAATTTTTCTTTCGGCGCAGGATCTTTCGCGCAGGACGCTGGGCCATGCACTTCGTCGACCACGGGGACGGACCAGCAGTGCTCCTGCAGCACGGCAACCCCACCTGGTCCTTTCTGTGGCGCAAAGTGATCCGGCTCCTGACGGAAGAAAACGTCCGGGTGGTGGCCCCGGATCTGGTGGGGCTCGGGTTGAGCGGCAAGCCCCGCGACAAGGGCCTGCATTCCCTGCGCTTCCACGCCTTGAATCTCGCCATGCTGGTGCGGGCCCTCGACCTACAGGATATCACGATCGTCGGCCAGGATTGGGGCGGCCCCATCGTCGGTTTGATGGCGGCCTACGATCCGGCGCGGGTGGCGGGCGCGGTCTTCGCCAACACGGGTCTTTCAGCTCCGCAAAAGAAGCGCCCCCTATCCGTCTTTCACCTTCTGGCCCACCTGCCCCTGGTCAGCGCTATTCTCTTTCGCGGCTTCAATTTCCCGGTGCCGGTACTGCACCGGGTGCAGGGGGACCCTGCCAGCATCGGCCGCTTCGAGCGAAGAGCCTATGCCTGGCCGCTCAAAGACATCCGTGACCGCACCGCCCCCCTGGCCCTGGCGCGCATGGTGCCCACCGGTCCGGATCATCCCACTTCCCCCTATCTGCGCAAGGTCCGTGCCTGGGGCGAGGCTTTCGGCGGCCCGGTGCGCCTTGTGTGGGGCCTCAAAGATCCCATTCTGGGGCGCGCCCTGAACAATACCCGAGGCCTGTTTCCCGCGGCGGAAGTTACCGAAACCCAGGCCGGTCATTTTCTCCAGGAGGAGGTACCCGGGGCCCTGGCCCAGGCGATTCTGGCCGTGGTGAAGGCCCGCCCGCATTGAGTTGGTTTTTTGACGCCCTGCTAACCTTTTGACTTGTACGGCAAAATTTGCCTCTTGTCCGGCAGGATACTGCTGCCGGCGGCCTACCTCCCGGCAGGCGCCCGCCCGCTGATGCCTTCATCCGAAAAAAGCGTTGTTTTTCAGTCGGTCGAAACACAGATTGCCTCTGTGCCGAACAGGGTTGCAAGGCACCCTGAAAACTGTTAGCGGGCACGCGCCGCGATCGTTGGCAGGCTTATTGCATCATAGCTTCCCCAAAGCGGGATGATCGTGGGCCCGCGGATGTTCCAAACCGGAGATCAAGCAGACATTATCAGAATGGCGACTGAAACCTACGCTAGTGCAGTGAAGCGACTTCGGAACCGGGTGATGAAAAGTCTCCCCCTGCTTGGGTTGGGCGGCGTAGGGATGATTGTCTTGGCCAACGGACTGTATCTGCGCAGCAGCGGTGCCGGCGAGGCCGCCTGGTGGGTGGCCGGCCCGGGCATGCTCGTTGCCATTCTGGCGGCCGGCAGCGTGATCGTCCGTTTAAGGGCTGCCAACCGCCTTCTGGGCAATGCGCTCGATCGGCAGACCTCGGATTTGTTGAAGGCCAACGCCAGCCTGCGGGAAGAAGTCAACGAACGGCGCCAGGTCGAGTTGGCCCTGATGCGCTACAAGCAGCATCTCGAAATCCAGGTCAAGGCCGGAAGCTGCGAACTGCAGAAGGCGGTGGCCGAAGAGCGCCACGCCAGAGAGGCCCTAAGCGAATACCATCTGGCCCTGGAGGCCTCCGACGACATGGTGACGGTCCTCGACCGGCAGTATGTCTTCCGCATGGTCAACGAAGCCTATCTCAAACAGCGCCACGCCACCCGCGAGAAGATCATCGGCACCTCCATCGTCGATGCCATCGGCGGGGATGGCTTCCATGCCATCAAGCCTCACCTGGATGCCTGCTTTCAGGGGGAGGCGGTGGAATATGAAATGGTCATGGAAGACGACCGCGCCGGAAAGCGGCACCTGCTCGTGCGCTACTATCCGGTCCGCTCCGCGTCGGGCAGCGTCCATCGCGTGGTCAGTGTCATCAAGGACATCACCGCCGTCAAGCGGGCGGAAAAG
This sequence comes from uncultured Desulfobacteraceae bacterium, assembly GCA_964392545.1. Taxonomy (GTDB): domain Bacteria; phylum Desulfobacterota; class Desulfobacteria; order Desulfobacterales; family UBA5852; genus JABZFP01. Next base: position 3,389 of record CAYMQN010000208.1, on the reverse strand, counting down.
GACCGCGAGCGGGTCTTCAGCCTGTCCATCGATCCCATTTGCGTGGCCGATTTCAACGGCTACTTCAGGGACGTCAACTCCTCCTGGAGCCGCATCCTGGGGTGGTCCAAGGAGGAACTGCTCAGCATTCCGTGGTTTTCCTTCGTGCATCCGGAGGATACCGCCGCCACCGAAGCCATCGCCCACAATCTCAAGCAGGGCAAGGCCGTCAAGGACTTCCGCAACCGCCACGTGGGCAAGGACGGGCGGGTGCGCTGGCTCGAGTGGAACGCCATCCCCGACGTGGACGAGGGGCTCGTCTACGCCGTGGCCCGGGATGTCACCGAACAGATCAAAGCCCATGAAACCATCAAGCTCAACGAGGAGCGGCTGCACTCGCTGCTGACCCTGAGCCAGATGGGTGCGGTGAGCGATGCGGAAATCCGCACCTACGCCCTCGAGGAAATCGTCCGCCTGACCCGCAGCAAGGCCGGCTACCTGCATTTTGTCGACGAGGACACCCATTCCCTGGAACTGGTGGCCTGGTCCAAGGATGTGCGCAAGGCTTGCCGGGCGCATAAACCCCGGCACTTTCCCCTGGACAAGGCCGGCGTCTGGGCGGACTGTGTCCGGCTGCGCCGCCCCGTGATTCATAACGATTTCAGCAAGGTCCCCGATAAAAAGGGTATGCCCGAAGGGCATTTCCCGATTCACCGGCATATGAGCGTGCCGGTGATGGACAACGGACGCGTTGTCGCCGTGGCCGGGGTGGGCAACAAGGCTTCGGACTACGATGCTTCGGACGCCAACCAGCTGACCCTTTTCATGACCAGCATGTGGTCCATCATCAAGCAGAAGCGGGCCCAGCAGATTCTAAAAAAATATTCCATGGAGGACAGCCTTACGGGTCTTGCCAACCGCCGTCGCTTCGACGCCGCCTTGGCCCGCGAGTGGCAGCGCGCCCAGCGCGAACAGCAGCCCTTGGGGCTTGTCATGATGGATATCGACGATTTCAAGGCCTACAACGACCTTTATGGCCACCAAACCGGGGACGAGGGCCTCAAAAAGGTGGCGGCCTGTCTGCGCCGGAACGTGCGCCGGGCCGGAGACCTGGTGGCCCGCTATGGCGGGGAAGAGTTTGTCGTGATCCTGCCCAACACGGATCCGGCGGGCGCACGGGAGGTGGCCGAGGCCATGCATCGCACCGTGCGGGATATGGGGCTGCGCCACGCGGGCGCCCGGGCTGGGGAGCATCTGACCATCAGTGCCGGCGTGGCCGCCACCGTTCCAACGCCGGACCAGACCCCCGCCGACCTTGTCGAAAGGGCGGACCGGGCGCTCTACCGGGCCAAGCGCGGTGGTCGCGAT
>CAYMQN010000208.1:0-1942 GCA_964392545.1 uncultured Desulfobacteraceae bacterium | reverse complement strand
GCAACGTTTGCCTGGAAGAATAGAAAGGAAATCGATTGATGTTATCGGACAGCGAACTCATGCACCAATATGCTGAAGACGACAACCCCGGTGGCGGGCGGCAGCATCAGCGCGTCCTGGAATCCTGGATTTCGGCCGGAGTCCTGACCCCCCAGGAAACCCACGAAGCCGATCGTGTGCTGAAACTTTTGCGGCAGCGGGGCCGGGGATACCACCCCGACACCGATCCCTCTCTTTGACCGCTTTGATGGCGGTTTTTACCGGGCCGGCGCCTTCAGAGCGCCGGCTTTTTCATCCACCTTTCCCGCCCATCCCCATAACGGCGGCAATCCAGGGCTCGAAGCGGCGGCCGTAGATCAATTCGACCTGATAGCGCGGCGGGGCGGGCTCCGTCTTTCGGTATCGATCGCCGGACGTAACGCTCATCGTCTTCGCCGATCGTCCGCCAGGCCAGCCGCAATGCCAGGCCGCTGTTTTCCTCATGGCGGCGGTAGGCAACAGGAAGAAGAGATATTTCGGCATCCAGTCCCACCACCAGTCATAGAATTTGGTGTACAGGAAAATCGTAAAGAAGACATTGCCGGTGTTCACTGTTTCCGGCCAGCCCCTTTGAATTCCGAGCCAGCATGGAGAGGTTCAAAACGAAGCAGGCCAGGCTGACCAGCCCCAGCACCTTGGCAACATAGCCGGTTTTTTCCTTGCGCGCGGCGGCCAGGGTGCCGGCCAGCCCCACCAGGGGAGCGGCGACCAGGACGGCCACCTGCGTCCCCGTCGCGAAGCGCCCCCAGAACTGGTAGAAGAGAAAAAATACGCTGGCCGCCGGGCCGAGGGCGCCCAAAAAAGAGGCGATCTTCATGCCCAGGCTGAGCTGTTTGGCGCGGTGGCTGGCATCGATGTCGAAGGCGGACGCCAGCCTCGCGAGGAGACGGTCATGGTAGTCGGCGACCGCCGCGTGTTGACGGTCGTCGAGGACCAGCACCTCCTCCCGCGCCAGCAGGTCCAGCTCGGATCGAAAATGGCCGATTTGATCCACCCGGCGCTGGGCCGCTTCTTTGGAGTGTGCGGGTATCGCCGTGTCCTGTCCGTGCCTTTCCATAAACGGGCTAGAAATTAAAGACCTTGGCGTCCGCCGCCAGATCGATCAAACGGGGAGCGCCGTCCAGCACCATGTTGGAGAAAAAGTTGGCCTCGTCAACCTGACGATTCTTGGCGCAGGGGATTCAGACCCCGATGGGCACCTGGTTTTCGACAAGGTACGGGAGATAGTCATTGGGGCAATCCCCGGTGGTGGTGTTGATAGTGAAATCGCGGCCGGAATCGGCCCACATGACGCCGCCGTCGACGAGGAAAAGCGTCGTGTTGTACCCTTTGGAGTGGGCGATCTTGGCAAACTGAAAACAGCGGGTCGCCTTCTCGTTGTCATCCTGGCTCAGCACGAACAAAAAGTTGGCCATGAGTTACCTCCTTTCGGTGTGAAGTTACAGGTGCGGTTTGTCTTGCCGACTTCGGCCGAAGTCACGCAAGTGTGAGCCGCTTTCTTCATTTAATGCTTCTGGACCGATGGCCTCGATTATGGATCAAAATGCGCTAGAAAGCAAAGCAACTTCGCTGCCGCCACCGGATCGATGAAAGCGATCACCGACCAATGCTACATCAGTGAAAATGTGGTCCGAACGATCGGACGCGATCAGGCGCCCCGTTGCGGTGCTTTTTTTTCGAACCGAAGCGGGTGTTCCCCCGCTGCTAGTGAGAAAAGCGCTTGACGATTATCGAATTGATATATAAATGTATGTTTATGTCTTTATGGACAGCTATAAAAATACGGAAGCGAGAGGAAACATAGCATGTCGTCAAACCAACTCTACGATGTGATCATTCTGGGAGGAGGTCCGGCCGGCCTGACAGCCGGTATCTATGCCATGCGCGCGGCGCTCGAAACCGT
>CAYMQN010000207.1:0-6544 GCA_964392545.1 uncultured Desulfobacteraceae bacterium | reverse complement strand
ACCTCGATTTCAATTTCTTCGTGGGTTTTGAACTGGCGGCCCCCGGCGGGATGCGGCTTCTTGAAGGTCAGGAAATTGCGCCGATCGCGGCGCAGCCGCAGCAGACACCGGGCTGCCCAGAGACGATGGTCGGCAGCGTCATAACGGTAGTTGGTTTCAAAGGCTTCGCCCCTGGCAACGGTGCCCGCCGCCTGGAGCCGGCGGCGGAAAGCGTCAGGGTCCGTCAGAAAAAATTTGACCTCGGTTTCAAGCATGGGGGCGGCGTCCGGGACCGTTGGCGGGACCGGCATCGGCCAAGGGCCTCGCTGCATACAGTCCCATGGGTTATGGCTTTTGCTATAGGGGATTTCCCGGGGGGTGTCAAACCTTGGAAGGGGTTTGGGGCGGGGAATTCCAGGAGGATGAGGGCGCCTGGAAATTCCAAAAAGGCCTTGACAGTGGCCTGAAATTTCATTAATAGCTGCAGATTCTATTATTGATAGGAGTTGAAATCGTGAAAAAATACACCGTGAGCGCAAAAAATTCGGATAACCAAGGCAACTGGTACGTTATCGACGCCCAGGACGCCGTGTTGGGCCGCCTGGCCACGAAAGTGGCCACCCACTTGCGGGGCAAACACAATCCGGCCTTCACCCCCCATGTCGACATGGGGGACTGGGTGGTGGTGATCAATGCCGATAAGGTCCGGCTGACCGGGCGCAAATGGGATCAGAAATTCTACCACCGGCATAGCGGCTACGTGGGTGGGCTGACCTCCATCAACGCCCGCAAGCTAAAGGAAAAACGCCCGGAAGACTTGGTTCGGTTTGCCGTCAAGGGCATGCTGCCCAAAAACCGCCTGGGGCGCAAGCTGTTCAAGAAACTCAAGGTCTATGCCGGCAACACCCATCCCCACGAGGCCCAGCAGCCCGAAGCCCTGGCGTTGAACTAACGCGGGCCAAGCGCCGTGGGGGCTCGAACGTGCCATTACGGTTCTAGAATCGCACAAGCAAGAGGATAGCCACGATCATGGAAAACACCTATTATGCCACCGGTCGACGGAAAACTTCCATCGCCCGAACCTATCTGTCGCCGGGAAGCGGCCAGATTACGGTCAACAACCGCGCCCTCGATGATTACTTCAAGGTCGAAACGGCCAAGATGGATCTTTGCCAGCCCCTGGTTCTGACCAATACCCGAACCGCCTACGACATCAACGTGCGCGTGGTGGGCGGCGGCATCTGCGGTCAGGCCGGCGCGATCCGGCACGGTATCACCCGGGCGCTGATCGAAGCCAATCCTGAATTTCGGGGGCCGCTCAAGAAGGCCGGTTTCGTCAAACGCGATCCGCGCGTCAAAGAACGCAAGAAATACGGGCAGCGCGGCGCCCGGGCCCGGTTCCAGTTTTCCAAGCGTTAATCCTTACGACGTTCCTCGAAGGATGACAAAGGGGCAGGCGGCTGCCCCTTTTTGCATGGTGGTCCGTCCGGCCGCCGGGCCCAACGCCTATCCACGCCCGCCCCTCGCTCAGCCCGCCCCCTCGGTGATCGAGCCCTTTTCCCACCACAATTTGCATGTTGAGGGGAAAAACGATAAGAAGGTGCCTAGCGTACCGTGGCGGGCAAGCGTAAACGGTGATCGCCCGCATCCGCGATTCCGGCGGCGGCATCCCGCCCGCCTCGCCGAAACGATTTCCGAGCCGTTGATGCCATGACCGCCTATTTCATCCGCCGCATCCTGCTGATCATCCCCACCTTCATCGGCATAACCCTGATGGTCTTCGCCATTACGCGCTTTGTTCCGGGGGGGCCCATCGAACGCATGATCGCCGAGGCCCAGCGGATGCAGGTGGAAGGCGGCGGCGGAGGCGGCGGCAGCGCCGCCGGGGTGCAGCGCCAGCCCCTCTCCGACGAGCAGATCGCATTTCTCAAAGAATATTACGGCTTCGATAAACCGCTGATCACCAGCTACGTGGCCTGGTTCGGCAAGGTCATGCGCGGCGATCTCGGGGTTTCCACCCGCTACCAGGATCCGGTCTGGGAGATGATTCGCTCCCGAATCCCGATTTCGCTTTATTTCGGACTGATTTCCATGGTGCTGACCTACGGGGTCTGCATTCCCCTGGGCATCGTCAAGGCCATCCGCCACAGAACCGCTTTCGACAACATTTCCTCGATCATCGTCTTCATCGGCTATGCCATCCCCGGCTGGGTGATCGGCATTTATCTTCTCGTCTGGCTGGCGGGATGGTGGGATGTCTTCCCGCTGGGCAATCTGGTGAGTGAAAATTTCGACAGGCTGTCCCTCTTCCAGAAGGTGCTCGATATCGCCTGGCATTCGGTGCTGCCCGTCATCGCCTACATGATCGGTGCCTTTGCCGCCATGACCTTCCTGATGAAAAACACCCTGATGGACAACCTGGCGGCCGATTACGTGCGCACGGCGATGGCCAAGGGACTGCCCTTCCGGCGGGCGGTTTTCGGCCATGCCCTGCGCAACAGCCTGATTCCCATCGCCACCTCCTTCGGGCACAACATATCGATTATTCTGACCGGCTCCTTTCTGATCGAAAAAGTGTTCAACATCGACGGGATGGGGTTGCTGGGCTACGAATCCGTATTGGAACGCGACTATCCGGTGGTGCTGGGCGTGCTGGTGATCTCCTCGCTGTTGTTTCTGGTCGGCAATATTCTATCCGACATCTGTGTGGCGCTGGTGGATCCGCGCGTCCAGTTCGAATGACCCAAGGGGGCGTCTTCGGTCCCCCGGCTGAGAGCGTGGCCATCCGCGGATCCGGATGGGCCTATGAAAGCACCTTATGCGCCTGCGTCTGAACCCGCTGACCATCAAAAAATTCCAACGTTTCCGGTCCATCCGGCGGGGCTACGTCTCCCTGGTGGTCATGGCGGGCATGATCGTCTTGTCCCTGGGCGCCGAGCTGCTGGTCAACAGCCGGGCGCTGGTGGTGCGCTACGACGGCGCGTTGTACTTTCCCACCTACGGCCATCCCCTTCCCGGCACCACCTTCGGGCGGGACTATCAGCACGAGACCAACTACCGGGAACTGGACCGGCATTTCGCGGCCCAGGGCGGGGGCAACTGGGTCCTGATGCCGCCGGTGCCCTACAATGCCTATGAAAACGACTTCCGCCCCAACACCCTGCCCCCCTCGCCGCCGTCCTTCAAGGAACGCCATTTCTGCGGCACGGATGCTTCCGGCCGCGACGTTTTGGCCCGTCTGGTCTATGGGTTTCGGGTGGCGATCTTCTTTTCGCTGGCCCTTCTGGCGGCCACTTTCATCACCGGCATCAGCATCGGCAGCGCCATGGGGTATTTCGGCGGGGTCTTCGATCTGTTTTTCCAGCGCCTGATCGAGATCTGGTCGTCCGTTCCCAATCTCTATGTCATCATCATCATCGCCTCGGTGGTGATTCCCAATTTCGGGATCCTGTTGTTCATCCTGTGGGCCTTCGGCTGGATGGGGATGACCTGGACCATGCGCACCATCACCTACAAGGAGCGCGCCCGGGATTATGTCCTGGCCGCACGGGCCCTGGGGGCTTCCCATGGACGGATCATCTTCCGCCATATCCTGCCCAATACCGTCAGCGTCATCGTGTCCTACGTTCCCTTTCAGGTGGCGGGGGGTATCGTGGCCCTGGCCGCTCTCGATTTTCTGGGGTTCGGCCTGCCGCCGCCGGAACCCAGTTGGGGCGAGCTGCTCCAACAGGGCTGGACCAACCTGAGCGCCTGGTGGCTTTCCGGTTCGGTGGTGGCCGCCATGGTCCTGACCCTGGTGCTGGTGACGTTTATCGGCGAGGCCGTGAGGGAGGCGTTGGACCCGAAGATGCACACCGTCTACGAATGACGAATCCCCAAACCGTCCAATATCGGCGTTGCGCGGCGTACCTCGTCGCTGCAGCGTACTGGCGTACGCTTCACTCCTCGGAACTTGCGCGCCTTGATCTTGAACGGTTTGCGAATTCGTCGATGAGATTGTTTCAGTCCATATGAAAATAGATTTCACCATACACGCCCGCAGATGGCCAATTTTTGCTGGATTTTTACTGTTCGTGATGTTGCTGGTGGCCTGCGGCAGCGGGGTGGAGCGTTTGGAGGACCAGACCGCGGAGGCCGAAGCCTGCGAGACGCTGGCACCCTATCCGCGCGAGACGCTGCCGGATGGGATCGAATGGCTTACCAACGCCAGGGACCCGGTGTATGCTTCGCCCGAGGCGGTCAAGGGAGGGACCTATCACACGGCCCTTTTGTCGTTTCCCTTGACCTTCCGGGTGGTGGGGCCCGATTCCAACTCCAGCTTCCGCAGCGCCATCCTGGGCAATCAGCTCGGATTGATCGGGATTCATCCCAACACCGAGAACATCATCCCCGAATTGGCCACCCACTGGGCCTTCGGCGCCGACAAGAAGACCATGTACTTCAAGCTCGACCCGGAGGCGCGCTGGTCCGACGGCCATCCCGTGACGGCCGAGGATTTCGCCTTTACGCTGGAGTTCATGCGCTCCCAACACATCGTGGCCCCCTGGTACAACGATTACTACACCAAGGAGATCGACCGGGTGATCGTCTACGACGACCACACCCTGGCGGTGGTGGGCACCAAAGCCCAGCCGGATCTTCATCTGAAGATTCCCATCGGTCCCACCCCCCGCCACTTTTACTGCCGGCTCACCGAGGATTTCGTGCGGCGCTACAACTGGAAGATCGTGCCCAACACCGGTGCCTACCAGATGACCGAGTTCAAAAAGGGCCGCTACATCCTCTTCGAGCGCAAGAAGAACTGGTGGGCCCGTGAGCGTCGCTATTTCAAGGGTCGCTACAATGTGGACGCGGTGCGCTACACGGTGATCCGGGATTTCAATTTGCAATGGGAGTATTTCAAAAAAACCAAATTGGACAGCTTTGCGCTTACCATGCCCAAATTCTGGCATTTCAAGACGCGCACCCCGGTCTTCGAAAAGGGCTACGTCCATCGCATGTGGTTTTTCAACGACACGCCCCAGTCGGCCCAGGGGCTCTGGCTCAATCTGGACCGGGAGATATTCAAGGAGCCGCGGCTGCGCTTCGCCTTTGCCCACGGGATGAACATCCAGGGGGTGATCGAAACGGTTCTCTACAACGACTATTTCCGTCTGGAGAGCGCCTATGTGGGCTACGGCCGCTATTCCAACACCGCCATCACGGCCCGCCGCTTCGACCTGGCGCGGGTCAACCGCCTCATGCACTCCGCCGGCTGGCAGCGCGGGCCCGACGGCATCTGGGCCCGCAACGGCCAACGCTATTCGGTGGAAGTCACCTACAGCAGCGAGGAGCATACCCCGCGTCTGGTGGTCCTCAAGGAAGAAGCCCTCAAGGCCGGGATCGAACTGCGCCTCCAGCGGCTCGATCCGGCCGCCCAATACAAAAAGGTCATGGAAAAGCGCCACGATGTGGGCTGGCTGGGCTGGAGCACCGGCATGCGGCCCCATTTCTGGGAGTTCTGGCATTCGGTCAACGCCCACCGGCCCCAGACCAACAACATCACCAACACCGACGACGCGCTGCTCGACCGATTGATCGACCGCTACCGGGAGTCCCTGGACGAAGCCGAGCGCATTGCGCTTTCGAAGCAGATCCAGGACCGGGTCCATGAAATCGGGGCCTTTGTGCCCACCTTCATGGTGCCCTATTTTCGGGAAGGCTACTGGCGCTGGTGGCGTTTTCCGGACCCGCCGGCGACCCGCATGTCGAGCAGTCTCTTCGATCCCTTCAGCAGCGCCACGGGGGGGCTGTTCTGGTTCGATGCGACCCTTCACCGAGAGACCCGGGAGGCCATGGCGCACGGGGAAGTGTTTGCTCCGGTGACCATACGGGAAGAGACCTATCAAATGGCGGCCGCGGAAGCGCAACATTAGCTTCCATGCACGGCGCCCCGGCGGTTGGCGGCGAGGTTCCCAGTGGACGACATCATGCTGCAAGTGGAAAACTTGATTACGGCGTTCGAGATGGAAGGGGGTCTCGTGCGGGCCGTGGACGAGGTGAGTTTTACCCTCGGTCGGGGACGCAACCTGGGGCTGGTGGGGGAATCGGGCTGCGGCAAGAGCGTCACCGCCCTTTCCATCATGCGCCTGCTGCCCCGTCCGGCCGGGCGCATCCTGGGGGGCCGCATCCTGTTCAAGGGGCAGGATATCGTGGCGCTGCCGGCGCGTGACCTGCATGCCCTGCGCGGCAACCAGATCGCCATGATCTTCCAGGAACCCATGACGGCCCTCAACCCGGTGCATCCCATCGGGCGGCAGGTGAGCGAAATTTTTAGGCTCCATTTCCCGGGCATGACCGACGACGCCGTGGGGCAGGCGGCCGTGAAAATGCTGCGCAAGGTCGGCATCCCCGAACCCCGGCGGCGCATGCGCGAATATCCGCATCAGATTTCGGGCGGCATGCGCCAGCGGGTCATGATCGCCATGGCCCTGGCCTGCAAGCCCGACATCCTGATCGCCGATGAGCCGACCACGGCGCTGGACGTGACGATTCAGGCCCAGATCCTGGAACTGATGATGGACCT
>CAYMQN010000206.1:1061-6636 GCA_964392545.1 uncultured Desulfobacteraceae bacterium | reverse complement strand
TGGGCTACGGCGAGGATTTCAAAAGAGCGAGAACGCCGGCCTGGGCCAAAAGATGCCCTTTCGGAAGGGACACTACGCGATCCAGACGCTCTTGACATTCACGAACTCGCGAAGGCCGAAATAGGACAACTCCCGCCCGTAGCCGCTGTTGCGGATGCCGCCGAAGGGCAGGCGGGGATCCGATTTGACGAAGGCATTCACAAAACAATTGCCGGCCTGAAGCTCGGTCACGGCCAAGCGTTCCCCGCGGCCGATGTCCCGTGTAAAGACGGCCGCGCCCAGTCCGTAGAGGCTGTCGTTGGCCGCCGCCAGGGCTGCCGTTTCGTCGGGCACGGGCACCACCGCCGCCACCGGCCCGAAGGTTTCCTCGTCGAAGGCCGGCATGCCCTTGCGTACATCCGTGAGCACGGTGGGTGGATAGAAATAGCCGGTTCCCTCGGGAATCGTGCCCCCCAATAGGCAGCGCGCGCCCTTGCGGATGGAAGCGGCCACCTGCTGGTGCAAGTGTTCGCGCAGATCGTTGCGCGCCTGGGGGCCGATTTCGGACTTCTCATCCAAGGGATCGCCCATGACTTTGGCGGCCATGGCGGCCACCAGTTTGTCTTCGAAGGCCCGGCGCACGGCATCCACGACGATAAAGCGTTTGGCGGCGATGCAGCTTTGCCCGGAATTGAGCAGCCGGCTGGCCGCGCAGGCCTCGACGGTCCGATCCAGATCGGCGTCTTCGAGAATGATATAGGGATCGCTGCCGCCCAGTTCGAGCACGGATTTCTTGAGGTGTTGCCCCGCCAGGGCGGCCACCGCGCGTCCGGCCTCGGTGCTGCCGGTCAGCGAAACCGCGGCGACCCGGGGATCGGCGATGACCGTTTCGACCGCCTCGCTCGTGATGGGCAGATTGCACAAAATAGCTTGCGGAAAGCCCGCCTTCTCAAATGACTCCGCAATGGCTTGGGCGCAGCCGGGAACATTGGAGGCATGTTTCAGCAGGACGGCGTTGCCGGCCATGAGGGCCGGTACGGCCAGGCGGAAGACCTGCCAGAAGGGGTAGTTCCAGGGCATTACGGCCAGAAGGACGCCCAGGGGTTGAAAGCATACGAAACTGCGGGAAGCCTCGGTGGCCACCGTCTCGCTTTCCAGCATGGCGCCCGCATGGTCGGCGAAATGACGACATAGCCAGGCGCATTTTTCGATTTCCTGACGGCCGTCGCGAACCGGTTTGCCCATTTCAAGGGCCATCAAGCGGCTGTGGTCGTTCTTATTGGAAAGCAGTCCCCGGGAGAGCTGGCGCATCCCTTCAGCGCGTTCTTCGATCCCGCTGCGCCGCCAGCGGGCCTGGGCCGCGTGGGTTTGGCCGACGCGGTCCGCGATGTCCTGTGGAGACAACTGTGGATAGGCGCGCATTTTCTTTCCGGAAGCCGGATCGATCGTTTGCAGCGGCATAGGAGCTCCCTCCTTGTTCTCACCGATGTCCTACAGTATGGTGCACTATAAAATCCCATTCCTGGTCTGCGAATGGGGTGCATACCCCATATTCGATTTCGGCCGAGGGGAGAAAAGCCGCCGGTACCGCCGCCTGGGGGCGGCGGTGCATTTGAAGGGCCGATGGCTGCGGCTGTTTCGTGGCGGCAATTACAGCATTCCAATCGCTCAAATAGGGCCCAGACCATATGGGAAACACCTCCGCCGGCGGCTAGGGTTGACAGGCTGCCGGCCGGTTTCGGCCGTTGTTGCCTGGCAGCGACCGTGACGCACAAACCGCCCTGAAAGGAGCCCTGCATGATGACCGACAGAGAGAAAACCCGTGCCGAAATCGAGGCGCGTCTGACGCAGCTTGGCGAAACCATCAATACCCTGCGACTCAAAGCCGAAGAGCGGCAGGATCGCTTCGAGGCGCCGCTGGCCCAGTCGCTGGATGCCATCGAAAGCAAGCGCGAAGAAGTTCGCGGCAGTCTGCCGCAAATGGAAACCCTCGACGAAGAAAGCTATCGGTCCACGGTCGAGCGATTGAAGGAGCATCTCGACGATATCGACGGCAGTCTGCGCCAGGCCCTGGCCCATTTCAAATAATGTGAAAACACTTCTGCACCCATCACAGAATTGTTGGCGGATCGCCGCGGCCAAGCGGGCCGCGGTTTTGATCGACGGGGAGGCCTATTTCGGCATCCTGCATGAAGCGCTCCGCCGCGCCCGGCACACCATCATGATCGTGGGGTGGGACGTCCACAGCGAAGTGCGGCTGATCCGCAACGGCGACGGCAACGGATACCCCGAGCGGCTGGGGGAACTGCTCGACACCCTGGCAGAGGAACGCGCCGAGCTCAGCATCCACATCCTGAGCTGGGATTTCGCCATGATTTATGCCATGGAGCGGGAGTTCTTCCCCCGCTACAAGCTCAAATGGCGGACCCACAAGCGCATCCATTTCGCCCTGGACGGACGTCACCCGGTGGGCGCCTCCCAACACCAGAAGATCGTGGTCATCGACGATGCGCTGGCTTTCGTGGGCGGTTTCGATCTGAGCCAGGGGCGGTGGGATACATCCCGTCATCGTCCCAAAGACAAACGGCGGGTGGATCCCAGCGGGCGCAACTATCCGCCCTTCCATGATATTCAGATGGCCGTGGACGACGAGGCGGCCAGGGCCTTGGGAGAGCTGGTGCGGGCCCGCTGGGAACGCTCCGAAGGGGCGCCGCCCGAAGGGGCCGTGCCTTCGGACAACGGATCGGACAACGACCCCTGGCCCCCCGACCTCCAGCCCGACTTCGAAGACCTGCCCGTGGCCATCGCCCGCACCCTGCCGGCCGACAAGGATCAGCCGCAAACCACGGAAGTGCGCCAGCTCTATCTGGACAGCATCGCGGCGGCCCGTCGCTTCATCTACATCGAAAACCAGTACTTCAGCGCCCATTGCATCGGAGAAGCCCTGGAGACCCGCCTGAGGGAGGAGAAAGGGCCGGAGGTCGTGATCGTCATGCCGGAGGAGACCGGCGGCTGGTTGGAGCAGTACACCATGGACGTGCTGCGGGGGCGCCTGGTGGAACGGTTGCGGTCCGCCGACCGCCACGACCGGCTGCGATTGTATTACCCCCGAATTGCCGAACGCCCGCACTGCACCGTGATGGTGCACGCCAAGGCCATGGTGATCGACGACCGTTTCCTGCGCGTGGGCTCGGCCAATCTCAGCAACCGATCCATGGGATTCGATTCGGAATGCGATCTGGTCATTATCGCCGACGCGGCGGGCGACGACCGACAGAAGGCCATCGTCGGGGTCCGCTCCCGCCTGCTGGCCGAACATTTGGGGTGCACGCCCGAGGAGGTGGACAAGGCCATGGCGCGCAAGGGTTCCCTCATCGCGGCGATCGAGACCCTGGGGGACGGCGAGCGCACCCTGGCACCGCTGTCGACCGAAATCCCCGAGGACGTGGACGGCTGGGTGCCGGAATCCCGGCTGCTCGACCCGGAGAAACCGGTCCCTCCCGAAAAGCTCCTGAACCTCTTTGTCAGTCCGGACCAGCAGCCCGCCGCCTATCGCCATGCCGTCAAGGTTTTCATCCTCCTGGCCGTGGTGGCAGGGATGGCGGCCCTGTGGCGTTGGACCCCCCTGGGGGAGTGGATCGACCTGGCATCGGCCCACGCCGTGGCCACGTGGATCGCCGACCAGCCGCTGGCCCCCCTCCTGGTGGCCGGGGTATATGTGGCGGGCGGCCTGGTGGCCATGCCGATAACCTTGATGATCATTGTCACGGTGATTGTCTTCGGCCCCTGGCTGGGGTTGTTGTACGCCCTGGTCGGGTCATGGTTGAACGCCGTGGCTCTGTTCGGCCTGGGCCGCTGGATGGGACGCGACACCGTGCGCCGCTATGCGGGCAGCCTGCTCAACCGCCTGAGCCGCAAGTTGTCCGAATCGGGGCTGTGGGCCGTGATCACTTTTCGCATCGTTCCGGTGGCGCCCTACTCGGTGATCAACCTGATTGCGGGGGTCTCCGAAATCCGCTGGCGGGATTACGCGCTGGGTACCCTCATTGGCCTGCTGCCCGGCATCGTGGCCATCGTGCTCCTGGCGGACCGGATCGCCGAGTCGCTGCGGCATCCCGATCTGACGCAGATCACCCTCCTTCTGGCAAGCATTGCCCTGATCGGGGTAGGACTGGTGGCCCTGCGGCGCTGGATCAAGCACAAACGCTCGGCGCAGACCTCTTGACGGGTGGTTACCGATGCACTTTCGCATGGCCACCTACAACATTCACCGCTGCATCGGGCGCGACGGCAAAGCCTCCCCCCAACGCGTGGCCGAGGTCTTGCGCGCCATCGACGCCGATGTGGTGGCGCTGCAGGAAGTGGCCTACGATCCTACGCGACCGGGGGACGTACTGCAATTCCTGGCCGAAGCCGCAGGGGCGGAGGCCGTTGCCGGCCCCACCCTGCTGGAGGCCAAGGGCCGCTACGGCAATGCCCTGCTGACCCGGACACCGCCCCGTTCGGTGCGGCGGGTCGACATCAGCGTGCCGGGACGCGAACCGCGGGGCATCCTTCAGGTGACGCTGGAACTGCCCTGGGGCCCGGTGTCGGTGCTGACCACCCACCTGGGCCTTTCCATCGAGGAGCGGCGCCGCCAGATGGACTGGATCGTGACCATGCTCAAACAAACCGAGAGCGAGACCCAGATCGTGATGGGGGATTTCAACGAATGGCTGCCCTGGGGCCGCTCCCTGCGACGGGTGACCGCGGTTTGCGACGCCCCCGCCTTTCCGGCCCCGGCCACCTTTCCCAGCCGGCGGCCGTTTCTGGCCCTCGACCGCATCTGGGTCCGGTCGGACCGTCTGCTGAAATCCCTGCGGGTGTTCAAGGAGGACCCGGCCCCGATGGCCTCCGACCATCTTCCCCTCGTGGCGGACCTCGACCTCGAACAATGCCCCGGATCGGTAGAACCGCATCGGCCCTGAAACTTCAGCGGCTGCTTGCCGACGAGCCTTCGTTGACCAGTGCGTGCAGAAGCCCCTCTTGGGCCATGAGGTCGTCGTAGGTGCCGGTTTCGACAAGGCGGCCGTTTTGCATGACCGCCACCTGATCGTAATGGTGGAGAACATCCAGGCGGTGAATCACGGCAATGAGGGTGCTGCGCCCCTTCCAGTGCTGCACGAGGATGTCCTGGACGCGCCACTGGGAGGCTTGATCCAGACTGGCCGTGGCCTCGTCGAAGACCAGGACCGGCGGCTGCTTCAAGAGGGCGCGCGCGATGGCCAGCTTCTGCCGCTGACCGCCGGAGAGATTTTGGCCTGCCGTGCCGACCTGGTGCTGCAGCCCGATGGCGACGATGGCCTCCAGCAGTTCCTTTTCGATAAGGACCCGATGGATGGCTTCCCGGATGCGGCGGCGCGTATCGTCGTGATCGGTGGTGACGCGACCGAAGAGAATGTTGTGCAGGATCGTGGCGTCCTCGATATAGCCTTCCGGTTCGTAGAAGGAAACAGCCTCCGGGGCCCGGTGGCGAAGGCGCTCTTGCGTGTCGGACCGCAGGGCGACGATGGCTTCGGTCAGGTCTTGGGGAACCTCGATGTGATCCGCCCTGCGG
>CAYMQN010000206.1:0-1051 GCA_964392545.1 uncultured Desulfobacteraceae bacterium | reverse complement strand
GCCAGAGCGAGGTTGAGAAGCAGTCCTTCTTCCGCCGGGCGGAGCGATGGTCCGCCGGTCCTGCGGCTTGTCCGCTCGAGGAGATTCAGCCCCATGCGGATCTGTTCCATATCCAATGGCAAGAGGCGCTGCAGATCTTCCGGTATCGGCGGACGGCGCAAGTGCGGCGCCATTTCTTCCAAAATACGGCGGCCGAGGTCGACCAGGGCGTCTTTGATGCCGGTTTCCGTAAGCAGCGCCTCCACCGCGGGATGTGCCGCCAGGTGCCGCGGACCGAGGGCCTCCTGATCGAGCACCCGACCGAAGAGGAGATTTTCGCCCAGGCTGGCATGGTGCAGGAAGTCTTCCCGATCGAAACGCTCCACGTGCTCGGCAAGCTCTTCCTCCATGGAGTCGGCGAGTCGTCGGCGGGAGGCCACGATGGCGTCTTTCAACTTCTCGGAGGCCTCTTTTCCCAATCGATTTTCGAGCCCGAAGCCGAGCACGTCCACGAAAAGCCCTACTTGCTGGATGACCTCGATGGTGGCGTGCAGCCCCTCCTCGGGGTCACAGATCCGGGATGCCCTTTCCGGCCCCTCCCCGGCGGCAGCGTCGTCGGGATAGGCGAGATTTTCCGCGATGGTGCCCCGAAAGACGAACGGTGCCTGGGGCACGAAAGCGATGGTGCGGCTGAGGGTGGCCCGGGAAAGCTCCCTGGTGTCGCGGCCCCCGATCTGGATGCGGCCCTCCGAGGGCGGCATAAGCCCCACGATGCAGTGCGCCAGGGTGCTTTTGCTGCAGCCCGAGGGTCCCACCACGGCCAGGTGGTGGCCGGCCGGCAGGTCGAGGGAAATGTCGCGCAAGAGGGTGGCCCCCTCGCGGGTGCGATAACCGGCATGCTCGACCACCACGTCGCCGGTCAGCACCCGGCCGGCCTCTTCTCCTTCGCCCTCCAGGGCCTCGGGAATGACATCGTAGGTTCCCATGGCACGCCGGTAGGTCACCACCGCGGTTTGATAGGCCTGGTAGTAGCGGATCATCTCCTTCCAGGGGTCGTAGAGTTTTTCCTGGG
>CAYMQN010000205.1:0-6665 GCA_964392545.1 uncultured Desulfobacteraceae bacterium | reverse complement strand
ACATCACAGAGCACGCGGGTGGCGGACATCCTGGTGGAAGCCCTGCCTTACATCCAGCGCTTCCATGGGATGACCATCGTGATCAAGTACGGGGGCCACGCCATGGTGGATCCCCAGCTGCGGGACGACTTCGCCCGGGATGTGACCCTGCTCAAATTCATCGGTATGAACCCCGTGGTGGTGCACGGGGGAGGGCCCCAGATCAATCTGGTGCTCGACCAGATGGGCATCCGGCCCAAATTCGTGCGCGGCATGCGCATGACCGACGAGCCCACCATGGATGTGGTGGAAATGGTCCTGGGCGGCAAGGTCAACAAAAGCATCGTGGCCCTGATCAACCGCCACGGCGGTCGTGCGGTGGGGTTGAGCGGCAAGGACGGGGGGCTGATCGAGGCCGAAAAGCTGCATATCGTCAAGCAGGACCACGTCGATGCCCCCCCGGAGATCATCGATCCGGGCCTGGTAGGCAACGTCACCCGCATCCGGCCCGACATTATCGACACCCTGACCCAAAAGGGCTTTATCCCCATCGTCGCGCCGGTGGGTACCGGTCCGGAAGGGGAAACCTACAATATCAATGCCGATCTCGTCGCCAGCCACGTCGCCCGTGCCCTCGAAGCCGGCCGCCTGGTTTACCTGACGGATGTGGACGGCGTGCTGGACGCCCGCGGACAACTGATTTCCTCCATACGGCGGGCGGACATCGAGGCCCTGATCGCCGATGGGACCATCCGCGGGGGCATGATCCCCAAGATCGAATATGCCCTGGGAGCGCTGGAAGCCGGGGTGCGCAAGGTGCCCATCATCAACGGGACCAAACGCCATGCCCTGCTGCTGGAGCTCTTCACCGACAGCGGCATCGGAACGGAAGTGACGGAATGAGCCCATCAACCATCGAAACCGCGGAACAGGTTCTGGCAACCACCTACAGTCGTCAATCGGTGGTGTTCGAAAAGGGATCGGGAACCACGTTATGGGATACCGAAGGCCGGACATATACTGACTTTCTGGCCGGCATCGCGGTCTGCAACCTGGGGCACGCCCATCCGGCGGTGCAGGCGGCCCTGGCCGAACAGGCGGGCAAACTGCTGCATGTCTCCAACCTGTTCTACACCCGCCCCCAGGTCGAACTGGGCCAGTGGCTGGTGCGCCACAGCTTCGCCGATCGTGTTTTTTTCTGCAACAGCGGTGCCGAAGCCAACGAGGCGGCCATCAAGCTGGCCCGCAAATACTTCCACGACCGGGGCGAGGTCGGGCGCTACCGCATCGTCGCCATGGAGCAGTCGTTCCACGGGCGCACCATGGGAACCCTCTCGGCCACGGGTCAGAAAAAGATCCGCCAGGGCTTCGAACCGGTCCTGGAAGGCTTCAGCTTCGTGCCCTTCAACGACCCGGACGCCCTGCGGACCGAACTGGACGAGACCGTCTGCGCCGTGCTGCTGGAGCCGATCCAGGGGGAGGGCGGTATCGTGTGCCCGGATCGCGATTACCTTCCGGCCGTGCGCCGCATGTGCGACGAAACCGGAACGCTCATGATCCTGGACGAGATCCAGACCGGCATGGGACGCACCGGACGGCTTTTCGCCCACGCGCATGCCGGTGTGACCCCCGACGTCATGACCTTGGCCAAGGCCCTGGGCAACGGGCTGCCCATCGGGGCCATGCTGGCCCGTGACGCCGTGGCGAAGGCGTTCGGTCCGGGGGCCCATGCCACCACCTTCGGCGGCACGCCCATTGTCACGGCCGGCGCTCTGGCGGTGGTGCAAACCTTGACCGCCGAAGGCATCGTGGAACGGGCCGCGCGGACCGGCGCCTATTTCAAGGAACGCCTGGAGGCCCTTGCCGCGCGCCGGCCTAGTGTGGTCGAGGTGCGCGGCCAGGGGTTGCTGCTGGGATTGAAGCTGAACCAGGACGGCGCGCCCATCGTGAACGCCTGCCTGGAGCGCGGTTTCGTCATCAACTGCGTGCAGGGCAACATTCTGCGGTTCGCCCCGCCCCTGATCATTTCGACCGGTGAAATCGACGCTCTGATCGATTGTCTGGATACCATTCTATCTACGAAGGAGTGAACCCTTGGCTGTGAACGTGAACAAAGTGGTGCTGGCCTATTCCGGCGGACTGGATACCTCCGTCATCCTCAAATGGCTCATGGAGACCTATGACTGCGCAGTGGTGACCTTTTCCGCCGATCTCGGCCAGGTGGACGATATGGCGCATGTGGAGGCCAATGCCGTGAAAACCGGGGCGGTCAAGGCCTATGTCGAAGATCTCAAGGAAGAATTCGTCCGCGACTATGTCTTCCCGGCTTTTCGGGCCAACGCCATCTACGAAGGCACGTATCTCCTGGGCACCTCCATTGCGCGCCCCCTGATCGCCAAGCGCCAGATCGAGATCGCGGCGCGGGAAAACGCCGACGCGGTGAGCCACGGCGCCACCGGCAAGGGCAACGACCAGGTGCGCTTCGAGCTGGGCTATCTGGCCCTGAATCCCCATATCAAGATTATCGCTCCCTGGCGGGAATGGGATCTCAATTCGCGCACCGTCCTCATGGAATTTGCCAAACGCCACGGCATCGAGGTGCCCACCACCCATGCCAAGCCCTACAGCACGGACGGCAACATGCTGCATATCAGTTACGAAGGCGGCATTCTGGAAGATCCCTGGGCGGCCCCCCCGGAGGACATTTTTACCCTGACCCGCTCGCCCCGGGAGGCCCCCGACGAGCCCGAAAGCATCGAAATCGCCTTCGAACATGGCAACCCCACGGCCATCAACGGCGAGCCCCTGTCGCCGGCCAAGCTTTTGATGCGCCTGAATGAGCTCGGGGGGCGGCATGGCATCGGACGCGCGGATATCGTGGAAAACCGTTTTGTGGGCATGAAGTCCCGGGGGGTCTACGAAACCCCGGGGGGCACCATCCTGCGCACGGCCCATATGGCCATGGAATCGATTACCCTGGACCGCGAGGTGGTCCATCTGCGCGATTCGCTGATTCCCAAATACGCCCAACTGATCTACAACGGCTTCTGGTTTTCGCCCGAGATGGAAGTGCTCCAGCAAATGGTGGACACCACCCAGCGGAACGTCAGCGGCCTGGTGCGGCTGGAGCTGTTCAAGGGCGCCTGCCGGGTCAGCGGCCGCACGTCAGATTACTCGCTCTACCGGGAAGACTTCGCCACCTTCGAAGACGACGAGGTCTACAGCCACAAGGACGCCGAGGGCTTCATCCGCTTGAATGCACTGCGCCTTCGTATCCGCAAGATGATGGAATCGAAAGGTTGAGCCTGACGCGCCGCGGAAGCCATCCGGTCAGGCCATGGAGAACGACACCGGTGGGAGAGGCACGATGACGGACAAACCCTGGGATGGACGCTTTGCGGAAGAAACCGACCGTGTCGTGGAGGCCTTTACGTCGTCCATTGCCATCGACCGGCGGCTCTACCGCCACGATATCGAGGGCAGCATCGCCCACTGCCGCATGCTGGCCAAGCAGGGCATCATCACCGACGCGGAAGCCGGACAACTCGCGGCGGGCTTGACGCAGATCCGGGAGGAGATCGAGGACGGCCGCTTCGTCTTCGATGACCGCCTGGAAGACATCCACATGCACGTGGAGCACCGCCTGACCGAAATCGTGGGCAGCGTGGCCCGCAAGCTGCATACGGCCCGCAGCCGCAACGACCAGGTGGCCCTGGACGCGCGCCTCTATCTGCGGGAGGAAACCCGCGCGATCATCGGCCAACTGCATGACCTGCGCGCGGTTTTCGTGGCGGCCGCCCGGGCCAACATGGGGACGGTCCTGCCCGGCTACACCCATATGCAGCGGGCCCAGCCCGTTTTGCTGTCCCATCACCTCCTGGCCTACTACGAAATGTTCTCCCGCGACAGCGCTCGCTTCGGCGACGCGCTGGATCGCATCGATGTGAGTCCCCTGGGCTGCGCCGCCCTGGCCGGCACGACCTACCCCATCGACCGGCAGGACACGGCGGCCCGGCTGGGCTGCCGCGGGGTGGCGGCCAACAGCATGGATGCCGTGGCCGATCGCGACTTCATGCTGGAATTCCTCTCCGCGGCCAGCATCGGCATGATGCACCTGAGCCGGTTGTCGGAAGAACTGGTGCTCTGGGCCACGTCCGAATTCGACTTCATCGAACTGCCCGATGCCTTTTCCACCGGCAGCAGCATCATGCCCCAGAAGAAAAACCCCGACGTGCCCGAGCTGATCCGCGGCAAGACGGGGCAGGTCTTCGGCGCTCTGGTGGCCCTTTTGACCACCATGAAGGGCCTGCCCCTGGCCTACAACCGGGATATGCAGGAAGACAAGGTCCCTTTGTTCAACGCTGTGGATACCCTGCGGTCCTCTCTCGAGGTGATGACGCGCATGCTGCCCCGGGTGTCCTTCAAGGCCGATGTCATGCGCCGGGCCACCCGCGCGGGTTTTCTGAATGCCACCGACATGGCCGACTATCTGGTGGGCAAGGGCATGCCCTTCCGCGAAGCCCACGCCGTTGTGGGGCGGGCCGTGGCCTATGCCCTGGATCGCGGCAAGGAGCTCGACCAACTGTCGCTGGAAGAAATGCAGACGTTTTGCAAGGCCGTCGAGGCCGACCTGTTCGAGGCACTGACGGTGGAGAACGGGGTCAACCGGAGAACGTCCGCGGGGGGCACGGCCGCCGCCAATGTCGCGGCTGCCATCGAAGCGGCGGCCGCAAGACTCGCCGCCGAAAAGCACCCCGAAAACCGGCAGGAGTAATTACGGCATGGCGTTGGCATCCCTGTCAAAGGCGAATCTTCGTTACGGGCTATGGGTCTTGGTGTTCCTGATCGCACCGGTCCTGATGGCCGGCTGCGGCAAGAAAGGTCCCCCGAGGCTGCCGGATGCGGCGCGCCCCGCGGGGGTGCGCGATCTATCGGCCGCGCGCGTGGGGGATGACGTCGTTCTGAGATGGACGGCGCTGGATGGCGAAGCAGCGGTTGCTTCGGCCGGCTATCACGTCTATCGTTCCGCCGAGCCGGCGGATGAAGAGGCGTGCGAGGGCTGCCCGGTGCTCTTCCGGCGCGCGGCCCGAGTGCCCCTCGCGGCGGGCGCTTCCGAGCCCCAGTCCCTTGAATACCGTGAGCCGCTCGTGCCGGACACCCGGTATCGCTTCAAAGTGGTACCCTACGATGCCGCGGGACAGCTCGGTCCGGATTCCAACATCGTCCGCATCGTCACGGAGTGATTCGCGAAGCGATCGCAAAATTGTGAAACCGCTTCGCATCAGCCGGCACCTTGCGCCTGAACGCGATCCGCGGTTTTGAGACCCTTGCCAGGGCGGGGAGAGGAACATGCATCACTTTCACTACGTCGACGGGGCGCTGTGCTGCGAGGCGGTGCCCGTCGCTGCGATTGCCGAGCAGGTCGGGACCCCGTTTTACCTTTACAGCCATGCAACGTTGACCCGGCATTACAAGGCTTTCGACCAGGCTTTCGAAGGCCTTGACCGGCTGGTCTGCTACTCGGCCAAAGCCAATTCGAGCCGGGCGATCCTCCAACTCTTCGCCAACCTTGGCAGCGGGCTCGACATCGTTTCGGGCGGAGAGCTCTACCGCGGCCTCAAGGCGGGCTACGATCCGAAGACCATCGTCTATTCCGGCGTGGGCAAGACGGCCGAGGAAGTCGACAGCGCCCTGGAGCAGGGCATCTTTATGCTGAATGTCGAATCCCGGCCGGAGCTGGACCTCATCAACGAACGGGCCGGCCGGCTCGGGTGCCGGGCGCCCATCGCCGTGCGCGTCAACCCGGACGTGGACCCCAAGACCCATCCCTACATCTCCACGGGACTCAAAAAGAACAAATTCGGACTGTCTCCGGCGGCGGCGCTGGAGGTCTATCGCGCGGCGGCCCGCATGCCGCATGTCGAGGTGATCGGCATCGACTGCCACATCGGATCCCAGATCACGGAAGCGGCGCCCTTTCGGGACGCACTGGGCCGTCTGAGAAGTCTGGTGGCGCAACTCGCTCGTGAGGACATCCCCCTCCGGGTGGTCGACGTGGGCGGTGGGTTGGGGATCACCTATCAGGATGAGCAGCCGCCGCCGCCCGTGGACTACGGCGCCGCCATCCGGGAGGGGCTCGCCGGCCTCGACGTGCGCCTCGTGCTGGAACCCGGACGGGTCATCGTGGGCAATGCCGGCATATTGGTGACCCGGGTGCTCTTCCGCAAGGAGGGCGGTGCCAAGGATTTTCTGATCGTTGACGCCGGCATGAACGATCTTATCCGGCCGTCGCTTTACGATGCTTTTCACGATGTGCTGCCCGTTCGCGAGGCGGCCGGCCGCAAACCGATTGCAGCCGACGTGGTGGGGCCCATTTGTGAAACCAGCGATTTTCTCTCCCGCGATGGGGAAGTGCCCGACGCCGCACCAGGGGATCTTCTGGCCGTCATGAGCGCCGGCGCCTACGGATTCAGCATGGCCTCCAATTACTGCTCGCGGCGGCGGCCGGCCGAAGTATTGGTCCGCGACGCACAATTTGAAACGATCCGGCAGCGGCAGAGCTATGACGATTTGATGGCTGGGGAGACCACCCCAAATTTCATCTAGTGCCCGTCCAGAAAGGGCATCTTTCGGCCCCTGGCGGCGTTCTCGCCTCCGGTCGGTCCTCGACGTAGCGGGGCTACGCC
>CAYMQN010000204.1:0-6753 GCA_964392545.1 uncultured Desulfobacteraceae bacterium | reverse complement strand
CTCGAAAAGGATAAAAAGGAACTCGAGGCGCTCAAAGAGAGGATCGAGCGCGAAGCGGCCGTGATGAGCCGCGAAGCCCGCGAGGAAAAGGAAATCGAGTTCCGGGTCAAAGCCCGCAACCTGCAGGAAAAGGAGAAACGCTACCGGTCCGAATTCGTGGGCAAGCAGCGCCGGGAAGTGGACAGCCTGCGCAAGGTGGTGCTGGAGATCGCTCAGGAGCTTGGCAAGCAGGAAGGCTTCACCATGGTGATCAGCAAGGTGGGGGTGCTCTATCACGACCCCGCCGTCGACTTGACCGACAAGGTCGTCAAGCGGCTCAACGACCGTCTGGCCGGCAAGTAGGTACAATACTTTTTATTCAACCGCAGATCGGCAGAAGGATTGCCGCCCTGAAAGGGCGTTGGCGGTAGGTTCCAAAAGCGGCAGCGGGGGGAAATCCCGATGGAAAAGACCCTGACGGAACTGGCGGAGTGGGTGGGGGGCCGCGTTCAAGGCGATGGTTCCCGCATCCTGTCGGATGCGGCACCCTTCGAAGAGGCCGGTCCCGAGGCGATTACCCTGGCGCGCACGCCGCAATACCTGAATCGTATCGAAGACTGCCGGGCCGGGGCCGTCATCGTGCCGGCGAACTTTTCCAAGCCGGGGTTCAATCTCCTGCAGGCCGACAACCCCTATGCCGCCTTTGCCCGAATCCTGGCCCTGTTCCATCCGCCCGAAGCCTTGCCGGACGGCCTTCACCCCACCGTGGTCATGGGCGCGCACAGCACCTGCGGTGAGGATCCCGCCATAGGCCCGCTGAGCGTCATCGGCCGCAACGTGACGATCGGAAAACGGGCCCGCATCTATCCCGGGGTCGTGATCGGAGATCATGTCGTCATCGGAGACGATGTGCGCCTTTATCCCAACGTGACCATTCTGGAACGCTGCCGGCTGGGGCATCGCGTCACGGTGCACGCCGGAACCGTGATCGGCAGTGACGGTTTCGGATTCGCGCCGGACGGGGAGATCTATCACAAGATTCCCCATACGGGCATCGTTGAAATCGAGGACGACGTGGAAATCGGTGCGGGCAACACCATCGACCGGGCCACCTTTGGCAAGACACACATACAGCGCGGGGTCAAAACCGACAACCTGGTGCATATCGCCCATAACGTGACGGTGGGCGAGAACACCGTTCTCGTGGCCCAGGTCGGGATATCCGGCAGTACCACGCTTGGACGCCATGTGGTGCTGGCGGGCCAGGTCGGGGTGGCCGGTCATCTCCAAATCGGTGATCATGTCATGGCCGGCGGCCAATCCGGGATCGCCGGCGATGTCGCCGCGGGGGAGGTCATTTCCGGGTCGTTGGCCATGCCGCACAAGACCTATCTGCGGGTCCAGCGTCTGCTGCCCCGCCTGCCCGAATTGAAAAAGCAGGTGGCCGCCTTGGAAAAGCGCCTTCAACGGCTCGAAACCGGGGATTGAAGCTATGGACATCGTCTACCAAATCCGTGACATCATGAAGCACCTGCCGCACCGTTATCCTTTCGTCATGGTGGACCGGGTGTTGACCCTGGAGCCGGGCGAACGCATTGTCACGCTGAAGAACGTGACCATCAACGAACCATTTTTCCAGGGGCATTTTCCCGGCAACCCGATCATGCCGGGGGTGTTGATCCTGGAGGCCATGGCCCAGTCGGCCGGTGTGCTGACCTACGAGTCGCTGCCCCCCGAAAAGCGGAATATTCTGGTCTATTTCATGGGCATCGATCGGGCCCGCTTTCGCAGGATGGTTCTGCCCGGCGACCAGCTGATCATCGAGGTCACCCTCAAGAAACTCAAAACGAGGGCCGTCAAAGCCTTCAGCCAAGCCCGCGTGGACGGGCAACTGGCAGTGGAGGCCGAGCTGATGGCCTCGATCGGAGAAAAGCCATGATTCACCCCACGGCGCTTATCAGCCCCAAGGCCGATATCGACGCGGATGTCGACATCGGCCCCTACACGATCGTCGGCGATCACGTGGCCATCCACACCGGCACGGTCGTCGGCCCGCACGTCACCATCGATCCGTACGTCGAAATCGGTCCGGAATGCCACATCTTCCAGTTCGCCTCGATCGGGGCCCTGCCCCAGGCCATCAAATTCCAGGGGGAAGTCACCCACGTCAAGATCGGCCGCAAAACCGTGGTGCGGGAGTTCGCCACGATCAACCGCGGCACGGGTTTTGGCGGCGGGATCACCGAGGTCGGCGACGAGAACCTGTTGATGGCCTATACCCATGTGGCCCACGATTGCAAGACCGGGCGGGGGGTCATTCTGGCCAACAATGCCACTTTGGCGGGCCATATCACGGTGGAGGACTATGTCACCATCGGGGGGCTGACCGCCCTGCACCAGTTCGTGCGCATCGGCAAGCATGCCTATATCGGCGGGAAATCAGCCGTCGTCAAGGATGTGCCGCCCTTCGTGATTGCGGCCGGGGACCGCGCCAAACTCCACGGGCTGAACCGGGTGGGGCTCAAGCGCCATGGTTATTCGGACGAGGCCCTGGCCATGCTCAAGAAGACCTATCGCCTGATTTTCCGCATCGGCTTGACGCTCAACGAAGCCATTGCGCGCGTGAATGCCGAAGTGGACCGCACCCCGGAGGTCGACTATTTCCTGGCGTTCATCAGGGACTCCCAGCGGGGGCTGACCCGGTGAGCCGGGCCGAAGGCCTCCCCCGGGGAGCCGGCCCCTTGCGCGTGGGGGTTGTCGGGGCGGGATACCTGGGCCGCTACCACGCCGAAAAATACAGCGCCATGGAAGGTGTGGACCTCATCGGCGTGGTCGACATCGATGCCGCGCGCGCGGCGGAGGTGGCCCGCTCTTGCAATACGGAAGCCTTTACGGACTTCACGGATCTCATCGGCAAGGTTGACGCTGTCAGCATCGTGGCGCCCACCCCGCTTCATTTTGCCATCGGCCGGACCCTGCTGGAAGCCGGGGTCCACATCCTTGTCGAGAAACCCATGACCACCACCCTGGAGGAAGCCCGGAGCCTGATCGAACTGGCCGAGGCCAAGCAGCTCGTCTTGCAGGTCGGGCACCTGGAACGCTTCAATCCGGCCGTGGTGGCCGTGCAAGAGCTGATCACGCGGCCCATGTTTATCGAAGCCCACCGCTTGAGCGTCTACCAGGGCCGCTCCACCGACGTCAGCGTCGTCCTCGATCTCATGATTCACGACATCGATATCATCCTGACCTTTGTCGGTTCGGAGGTTCGCAGCCTGCATGCCTCAGGGGCGGCGGTGGTGTCCGATCACTGCGATATCGCCAATGCGCGGATCGAGTTTCAAACCGGCTGCGTGGCCAACATCACCGCCAGCCGCATCTCCACCAAGGGTCAGCGCAAAATTCGCCTTTTCCAGAAAAACGGTTATATTGCCGTGGATTTTGCCAAACGCGAAATGATGCATATCGAGCAGACCGACAAGGCCAACAATGCCATCATTCCGGGGATGGAGGTCCATCAGGCCTGTTTCCTGGAAGGCGATGCCCTGGAAGCGGAACTGCGGTCTTTCACCGGGGCGGTGCGGGACAAGCGCCCGCCGGTGGTGACGGGACGTATGGGCTACCAGGCCCTGGCCGTGGCCCTGAACGTCATGGAACAGATCGATGAGGCTGCCCGGCGGTTTGGCGATGCCTAGCGGGGCGAATCGGCGGTGCGTCATGATCGTCGCCGGGGAAGCCTCCGGCGACATGCATGGGGCCAAACTGGCGGAAGCCCTGCGTGCCCACGACCAGCGCCTCGATCTCATCGGCGTGGGCGGCAAGCGGATGCAAGCCGCGGGGGTGACCGTGGCGGTCGACGCCCACCGTTTGGCCGTGGTGGGCATCACCGAGGTCTTCGCCAAACTGCCCCGGATCCTGGAGGGCATGCGCACCGCCAAACGGTTGATCGCCGAGAAGCATCCGGACCTCCTGATCCTGATCGATTTTCCGGATTTCAATCTTCGTCTGGCGGCTTTCGCCAAAAAGCAGGGTGTGCCCGTGCTCTACTACATCAGCCCGCAGATTTGGGCTTGGCGCCAGGGGCGCGTACGGCAAATCAAGCGGATTGTCGATCATATGGCGGTTATCCTGCCTTTCGAGGAAGCGTTCTATCGCCGGCACGGGGTTCCGGTGACCTTTGTGGGACACCCCCTCATGGATCAGTACGACACGCCTCCGGCACGCGCCGAGAGAGTAGCCGACAGGGTGGGGACCATCGCTCTGCTACCGGGGTCGCGCGACAGCGAGGTTGTGAAACTGCTGCCGCTCATGCTGTCCGCCGCCGCGCTGATCAGGCGCCGGCGGCCGGTGCGCTTCCTGCTGTCGCAGGCGCCAAGCGTCAGTCCCGCGCTGATTGAACAGCTGACGGCGGCTGCCGAGGCCGACGTCACCGTTTTCAAAGGGTCTACGGGTCAACTCCTGGAGCAATCCGAGTTCGTGATCACCAAATCCGGCACCAGCACCCTTGAAGCGGCCCTTCACGGCACCCCGATGATCATCGTGTACAAGGTCTCGCCCTTGAGCTACCGATTGGGCAAGGCGCTGATCCGCGTGCCGCATATCGGTCTGGTCAATCTGATTGCCGGCCGTCGCGTGGCCCCCGAACTCATTCAGCACGAAGCCTCCCCCGCAGCCGTGGCGCACGAGGTGCTTGCCCTGATGGACGATCCGGCCCGCCTGGCCGGCATGCGCGAAGCGCTGGCCGAAGTCGCCCGCCGATTGGGGAATGCCGGGGCATCCCACCAGGTCGCCGCCGTGGCCCGGGACCTGATGGCGGGCGATTCGGCTGCGCGGTGTGTCCACCGCCGCGGAGGATCCGCATGAAGCCCAAGGCGTTCATCCAGCTCACCCCGCGCCAGCGCAAACTGCTGGCGATCATCAAACCCCACTGGAAAACCTTGACCCTGGCCGGCATCTGCATGCTCGTCATGGCCGGCGGCGAGGCGGCCACGGCCTGGCTGATGAAACCGGCCGTGGACGACGTCATCATCAAGCGCGATCATCGCATGCTGATCCTGATCCCCATCGTGATCCTGGCGGTCTATATGATCAAAGGCACGGCCATGTACCTGCAGGGCTATCTGATGAACCGGGTGGGGCGCTCGATTATACGCGAATTCCGCGACAGGCTCTACGACCACATTCATGACCTGCCGCTGTCCTTCTTTCACAGCGAAAAGACGGGCACCCTGATGTCCCGCCTCATCTACGATGTCCAGATCATCAAGAACATGGTCTCCACGGCCGTTACGGGGGCCCTGCGGGATGCCTGCTCGGTGGTCGCCCTGACGGTGACGACCTTCATGCTGGACTGGAAAATGGCGTCCTTCACCTTTCTAGTGCTGCCGGCGGCGTTTTATCCCATCCACAGTTTCGGGCGGCGCATCCGCAAGATCAGCACCCGCGGCCAGGAGGCCATGGCGGAGATGAGCACGTTTCTGCACGAAACCTTCGCCGGTGCCAAGATCATCAAAGCCTTCGGCATGGAGCAGTACGAGAAGGAGCGTTACTTTCAGAAGACCAAGCAACTCTACCAGATCGAAATGAAAGAGGTCAAAGTCGACGAGTTGTCGTCGCCGGTGATGGAACTTATCGGCGGCATCGGGATTGCCGTGGGCATCTATTACGGCGGCTACCGCATTTTCAACGATACCCTGTCTCCCGGGACCTTTTTCGCCTTTATCGCGGCGACGGTGATGCTGTACCGGCCGGTGCGCAAGCTCAGCAAGCTCAACCTCAACATTCAGAAAGGGCTTGCCGCCACGGACCGCATCTACGATATTCTGGAACGGGAATCCGAAATCGTCGAGGCGCCGCAGCCCGTCACGATCCCCGACGGTCCCCACAGTGTGGTCTTCGACGACGTCTGCTTCCGCTACGAACCCGGCGACCCTCAGGGGCCCTTGGTTTTGAACCACATCAGTTTCAAGGCCGACCCGGGTGAGGTCGTGGCCCTCGTCGGCATGAGCGGCGGCGGAAAGACAACACTGGTCAATCTGGTGCCGCGCTTCTACGAGGTCACGTCCGGTGCCATCCGCATCGACGGCATCGATATCCGGGATGCGGAAATCGCCTCCCTGCGGCGCCAGATCGCGGTGGTCACCCAGGAGCCGATCCTCTTCAACGAGTCGGTGCGCGCCAACATCGCCTACGGCAATGCCGCCGCCTCGGAGGCCACCGTGGTGCAGGCGGCGCGCGATGCCTACGCCTACGATTTCATCCAGGGCTTTCCACAAGGATTCGAGACCCGCATCGGTGAGTTGGGCAGCCGCCTTTCCGGCGGCGAAAAGCAGCGCATCTGCATTGCCCGCGCGATGCTCAAGGACGCTCCCATCCTGATTCTGGACGAAGCCACCTCGGCCCTGGACTCCGAAGCCGAAATCGTCGTGCAGAAGGCCCTCGAAAATCTGATGAAAGGCCGGACCACCTTCGTCATCGCGCATCGCCTGTCCACCGTCCTCCATGCGGACCGCATTCTCGTGCTGGGAGGCGGACATGTCATCGAAGAAGGCACCCATCCCGAATTGCTGGCCCGCGGTGGGGCCTACCACCGTTTGTACCAGATGCAGTTCGGCAACAACTGAGAGGCGAAGGACACCGACGCCATACCCGATGCGGGGCACCCCGGCCCAGCCGGCCCGCACCCGGCTACTCTGTAGCCGGGGGTTAAAGCTTTCATTGCCATGAGCCCATGCTGATCCTCCACCGCTATATCTTCAAAGGCATGATGCCGCCCCT
>CAYMQN010000203.1:0-6803 GCA_964392545.1 uncultured Desulfobacteraceae bacterium | reverse complement strand
GAGGTGGTCACCATCCGTTCGGAAATCGCCGACATCGTCAGCGCCATCCATTTTCAGGAAGGCCAGCCGGTCGCGAAAGACGACCTCCTGTTTTCCCTGGAGGACGACGAGCTGCGCCAGCAGCTGGCCGCCCGCCGGGCCGCCCTGGCGGAGGCCGAGGCCACCACCGCCAACGCCCGCCGCATTCTGAAACGGCGTCGGGTCCTCTTGGCCGAAAAGGTGGTGCCGCCGGAAACCTTCGAGGAAGCCCGCACCGCCTTCAAGACCGCGGCCGCCCGGGAGGAGCGCCTGCGGGCCGAAATCCGCGGCATCCAGGCCCGGCTCGACGACACCGCCATCCATGCCCCCATCGACGGCACGGCCGGCGCCCAGCGGGTGGAGGTGGGGGATTTCGTGGAAATCGGCCAGGCCCTGGTGACCATCGTGGGCAGCGCCGTCCTGGAAATCGACTTTGCCGTACCCGGGCGCTACGCCAACCAGGTGGCGGCAGGCCAGCAGGCGGCGATCCGCACGGCGGCCACGGGCGAGGAGTCCTTCGAAGGCCCCGTGTTTTTCGTGAGTCCGGCCATTCGCGAGGACACCCGCGACCTGCTGCTCAAGGCCCGCATCGACAACACCGGGGGCAAGCTGCGCCCGGGGGCCTTCGCCACGGTAACGCTGACCCTGGCGGTGCGTGAAAAGGCCCTGATCCTGCCGGAGGAAGCCCTGGTGCCCCGGCGCACCGGCTACAGCGTCTTCGTGATCGAAGACGAACGGGCCCGCCGCCGGGACGTGACCATCGGCGAGCGTCGGCCGGGAAGCGTGGAAATCCGGCAGGGGCTCGAAGCCGGCGAAACCGTCGTGCGCGCAGGCCACATGGCGGTGGCGGACGGCGACCGGGTCAAGATCGTGGACGATCGGTAGACCATGATCTGGAACTTCTGCATACGGCGGCCCGTTCTCACGGTGGTGATCTTCCTGGTGGTGGCCGTTTTCGGCATCTTCGGCTACCGGCAGATGCCCGTGCGGGAATATCCCGACATCGAGTTTCCCGTGGTCAACGTGAGCGTCATCCTGCGCGGCGCCGATCCGGAGGTGATCGAGACCGAAGTGGTGGAGCCCCTGGAGGAGGAGCTCAACACCATCGAGGGCATCAAGACGATCCGCTCCACCAGCCGGGAGGAGGTGGGCACGGTCACGGTGGAGTTCGAGCTCTACCGGGACATCGACATCGCCGCCCAGGACGTTCGCGACCGGGTGGCCCGGGCCCGGCCCGACATGGCCGACGGCATCGAGGAGCCCATCGTGCGCAAGGTGGACCCCGACGCCCGCGCGGTGATGTGGATCGCCCTGACCGGCAGCGACCGCTGGGACCCCGTGCGCATCACGGGCTATGCCGAAGACAACATCAAGGAGCGCCTGGAAGGACTGCCCGGCGTGGGCCAGATCCTCATCGGCGGCGAGCGGCGCTATGCCGTGCGCATCCGGCTCGACCCCCTCAAACTGGCGGCCCACCGCCTCACCGTCCAGGACGTGGTACGGACCGTCCGCGAGGAAAACGTCGACATTCCCTCGGGCCGGGTCGAGAGCGAGATGCGCGAGTTCCTGGTCAAGACCCAGGGGCAGTTTTCGGCGGCCGAGCCCTTCAACGACCTCATCCTGGCCTACCGCGAGGGCGCGCCGGTGCGCCTGTCCGACGTGGGCCGGGCGGTGGACGGGGTGGAAAACGACCGCACCGCGGCCCGTTTCGTGGGGGAGCCGTCCGTGGGTCTGGGCGTCGTCAAGCAGTCCGACGCCAACATGGTGGCCCTGGTCGAGCGGGTGCGGGAGCGGATGGCGGTCATCGCCGCCGACTTCCCCCCGGGACTGCGCTACCGCATCGCCTCGGACGATTCCCAATACGTCAGCCAGAACATCGCGGACCTCCTGCGCACCATTTTTCTGGCCACCGTCCTGGTGGTGGCGGTGATTCTCGTGTTCCTGGGAACCTTGCGGGGCACCTTGATCACCAGCATCGCCATCCCCACCTCGCTGCTGGGCGGATTCGCGATCATCTTCTACCTCGATTTCAGTCTCAACGTGCTCAGCATGCTGGGGTTGATCCTGGTGATCGGGATCGTGGTGGACGACGCCATCGTGGTGCTGGAAAGCTGCTTCCGCCACATGGAAAAGGGCGCCGCCGCCCGGCCGGCGGCCAGGACCGGGACCACCGAAATCGCCTTTGCCGCCATCGCCAACACGCTTTCGCTGGCCGCCGTCTTCATCCCCGTGGCCTTCATGCCGGGATTGATCGGCCGCTTTTTCTTCGAGTTCGGGTTGACCGTGGCCGCGACCCTGTTCGTTTCCACCTTCACGGCCCTGACGCTCACGCCCATGCTCTGCTCCCGCTTTCTCAAACGACCGGACCCGGAGCAGGCCCCCCGCTGGCAGCGCTGGACCGACACCGGGTTCCAAAAGGCCGAAGCCATCTACCGGCGCCTGCTGGGCGCGGCCCTGAGCCATCGCTGGGTGACCGTCCTGGTGGGGGTGGGGGCCTTTGCGGGCGGCCTGTACATCTTCACCCTGCTGGATACCGAATTCACGCCCAGCGTGGACCGGGGGGAATTCGTGGTCTCTTTCGAGACCGTGGAGGGGGCTTCGCTGGCCGCCACCGACCGTTACGCCCGCCGGATCGAAGCCGTCTTCGACACCATTCCGGAAATCCGCACCTATTTCCTGGCCGTGGCCCTCGGGCGGACCGGTCCCGGGCAGGTCAACCAGGGCATCAGCTTCGTGCGCCTGAGCCCCCGCGGGGAGCGGCAGCGCTCCCAGCAGGCCGTCATGCAGGCCCTGCGCGAGAAGCTCGCCGTCCTGGCCGGGGTGCGCACCTTCGTCCTGGAACCGGGTGGTCCCCTGGGGGCCGAGGCCCCCCTCCAGATCGTGCTCGAGCATCCCGATCTGGAACAGCTGGCCCGCCGGCAGGAGGCGGTCATGGGCTGGATGCGCACCCAGCCCGAATACGTGGGCATCAACACCGACACCCGCCTCGACCGTCCCGAGGTGCGCGTGCACATCGACCGGAACCGCGCCGCGGAGATGGCGGTCTCCGTCCGCACCATCTCCGATACCCTGCGCTTTTTGTTCGGCGATCCCCAGATTTCCACCATCGACCGGCAGGCCGAGCGCTACGAGGTCATCACCGAAATCGCCGCTCAAAACGCGGTGCCGGCCACCCTCTTTTCCCTCTATGCCCGCAACGGCCAGGGCCGCATGGTGCCCCTGGAATCCCTGGTGCGCATCGAGGAGGGCGTAGGCCCCAGTGAAATCCACCATTACAACCGCAGCCGCTCGGTGACCGTCAGCTCCCAGATCCCGCCGGACGTGCCCCTGGGAACGGCCCTCGGCAAGCTCGAGGACCATCTGGCGCAGACCCTGCCCCCCGGCTTCGCGATGGAAATCGCCGGCCGCGCCCAGGATTTCCGGGAGTCCTTCTTCTATTTGACCGTCACCATCGGCTTTTCGATCCTGTTCGTCTATCTGATCCTGAGCGCCCAGTTCGAATCCTTCCTGCACCCCTTCACGATCCTGCTGACGCTCCCCCTGGCCGCCGTGGGCGCTTCCGGGGCGCTCTATGCCTTCGGCATGACCTTGAATATCTTCTCCTTCATCGGCCTGATCCTGCTGGTGGGGCTGGTCACCAAGACCGGTATATTGCTGGTGGACTATGCCAACGTGCTGCGCGCCCGGGGCCTCTCCCTGGAGGACGCGGTGCACGAGGCGGCCCTGACCCGCTTTCGACCGGTCATCATGACGGCCACCTCCTCGGTGCTGGGCATGCTGCCCATCGCGCTGGGCTACGGGGCCGGCGGCAACGCCCGGGCGCCCATGGGGGTGGTCATCGCCCTGGGCAATTTCGTTTCCACCGCCCTGACGCTCCTGGTCATTCCGGTGGCCTACGTGCTGCTCAGCCGCCTGCAGGATGCCGCCCTGCGCCGCAAGCGACTGACCCTGGGCCTGGTCCTGGCCGCGGCCAGCGCCGCCGCGGCCGGGGCTGTGGTGTGGTGGTGGGGGTAACCTCCGTCATCGGTCAGTGGTCATTGGTTACGGCAAAGTCAAAACCCCATGCCGTCATGCCCGCGCAAGCGGGCATCCAGGAAGTTAGGGATGCAGCAAGGGCAGCAGGCGCTGGATTCCCGGGTCACGCCCGGGAATGACGGCCTTGGGGGGCTCGTTGTCGTAGTCGTGGTCGTGGTCGTGGTCGTAATCGACTTTTGACATTCTCTAAAAACACCCGATTACGGTTACGACAACGACAACCGTTGCGCTTCGCGCCACTGAAAACGAGAAAAGTGGAAGGGGGCACACCTTGAAGATCGTGCAGATAAACTACCATTTCGAATATTCGGAGGATATCGAAGCCATCCTGGAAGCCCGCGAAATCGCCAATTTCGTGCGCTACGCCATGATCGAGGCCAAGGACCGGGAGGGCAAGCACTACGGCAGCAAGGTCTATCCGGGAAGCAGTTCGGTGGTGCAGGCCCTGGTGCCCGACGATACGCTGGACGGGCTGCTGGAGGACCTGGAGGACTACCGGAAGGCCGAATCCTCCCACGCGCATCTCACGGCCGTGGTCCTGCCGGTGGAGAAAAGCATCGGGGGGTGAGAACCGCGCTCAGGGGTCATTGGCCGATCGGCATTGGTGTCGCTCCGCTTTGTCACGGCCAATTTGAGTCCCTGAACAAATAACGACAGCGACCGTTTAAGGGGATCCGGTCGGGTCATCCTCCATGATCGCGGCCGGCAGCCTTACCCCGAAGGTACTTCCTTCGTCCGGCACGGATTCAACGCGCAGGTCGCCCCCGAGCTTCTTCACGGCCCGCCTCACGATGGACAGTCCAATGCCGGTCCCTTCATATTCATCCTCGGTGTGCAGGCGCTTGAAGATCTGAAAAATACGCTCATGATACTGCGGATCGATGCCGATGCCGTTGTCGCGCACGATAATCTCACACTGCTTGTCGATGGTCGTTTGCCAGCCGATTTCGACGGTTTTCGTTTCGGATCGATTGTATTTGAGCCCGTTGTTGATCAGTTCGGTCAAAATTTGGCGCAGCAAAAAACCCTCCCCCCACAGCTTGGGCCAATCCTCGGCCAATCGCACCTGCCGATCCGCGGTCATCTGGGTTGCGGGAGCGATTTCATCGATGAGCGCCTTCATGTCGATGGCTTCGAATTGGAGGACATGATTGCGCAGGCGATACAGGGCTTCCAGGTCCTGGAATTGACGATGGGCTTGGCGCACCGCCTTGCGCAGCCCTTCCAGATACTGTTTCGGCCCTCCTTCCAGGGCGTCGCCCAAATCTTCCAGCAGAAAGTCGGTATAATTTTGAACCGCGCGGAACGGTGCTTTAATGTTGTGCGTCAATGCATGGGCGTACTCGGTCAACTCCTGGTTGCTTTCGCGCAGCTCCTTTTCCAGCTTTTTCAGCCTTGTGATATCGCGCCACGTGACAACGCCGCCGATGATGGTTCGGGAACGGTCGACGATCGGCGCGGCATTGCACAGGACGGGGATATGGTGGCCGTCGGCATGCCCAAAGACCCACTCCTCGTTTTCAACGATTTCACCCTTTTGCACAGCCCTCGTCAAAGGAAGATGCTCGGCTTGGGCCCTCCGCTTGCCGTCTGCTTCATAAATATCCCAGCGCTCGACGTGGTCCCGCAGCGCGATGCTTTCCAGGCTTTCGTCCGTCTTGCCCAGCAGCGCCTTGCCGTACCGGCTGACTTGCAGGATTCGCACCTCGGGCGCAGCGGCAATGGTGATCCCCTCGGGCACCGTCTCGAGCAGGGTCTCGAGGGTCAGTTCCCCCCGTTCGATGATGCTCAGCGAATGGGCCAGCGAGGCTTCGGTGCGTTTGCGTTCGGAGATGTCCTCGACCAGCGCGATGATCCATTGTGGAAGACCTTCGCTGTCGTGCACGAGGGAGATGCTCTGGCGCACCCATACCGGTTCGCCGGCCTTGCACACATACCGGTTTTCGATGGTGAAATGCGGTATGCGTCCGCTCAGCATATGGTTCACCAAGCGCATGTTGGCGGCATAATCGTCAGGGTGGATCAACTGCCGGACATCGCACGCATTCAGCGCCGGGCGATCGTAGCCCGTAATGGCGCAGAATGCGGCATTGGCCTCCACGAAACCGCCCTCGGGTGTGGTCAGAACAAATCCGACCGCCGCGTTTTCAAAGGCTTTGCGAAATTTTTGCTCGCTTTCCTTGAGCGCCTTTTCCATTTCGTTGAGGCGCAGCAGATAAACACCGCTTTTACCGACGACCGCGTCGACGCTTTCACTGCTGACGGCCTTGAGCATGGCTTCCGCCTCGGCCAGCCGGGTTTGCAACTCCTCGTAGGTCGGGACTTTCTCGTCCATCAGGCGTCGCCTCCCAGGCGCAGTGCGCGGATGACTTCCTCGGTGTCGCTCAGGTTGCCGAAAATGGTCACCGCGGGTGCCGGTGATACCATGACGAGCGCCGGCGTCAGGAAAATCTTGTTTTCCAGAGCGACCGTATAGGATTCGAGCACGTCCACGATTTCGATTTCGAAGGGATGGTGCAAGCGGGTATCGCAAATTCTTTTGAGGTTTTCCTTGGCCCTGCGGGAGTGCTGCTCGTCCCCCGCCACAAACAGCCGAAAAACATACTCCCGTTTGTCAGGCGCCGATTCGGATGACATGTTCATGCGATCTGATCCCGGTCCGTTTTGGTTGGGCCGCGCGTTTTCGAATCCGGCCTGCTCATATGAAACTTCACGTTTTTGAAGTTTCTTGGTCGATCAAACGGGCCGAT
>CAYMQN010000202.1:0-6854 GCA_964392545.1 uncultured Desulfobacteraceae bacterium | reverse complement strand
CAACCGGGGCTTCTAGGTCCCCATCGCGGAACGCCTCGCTCCCAATCCTAAAAAAGAAGCGGGAGGCCCATCGGCCTCCCGCTTCTTTTTGTTTTGAACCCATGACACCTGCCCCTCGTCGGCATGGATGGCGGTGCGCCGCCCCTCGCATGCGGGGACAGGGTGGTGCGCCACCCCACCTCATTGCCAGCCGAAAGAGGCTGTGCCGCAACCGATACGGTATTCCCTTTTCGCCCGTCATGCCGGCGAAATCCGGCATCTCCCCAAACCCTTTCCGCAATGCAGGGGCCGCTTGCAGCCTCCATAAAAAAGGGGGGACACCTTGGCGTCAAGGTGTCCCCCTTTTTTTGCTTCATTGCCGCGGCCGGCCCTTGCCGTTGCAAGGGCGCATACGGCTTAGTTGCCGGTAGCGGCCTTGTGCGTCTTGATCTCGACCTTGTCGGTGAGGCCTTCATAGTAGTCGCGCAGGATGGCCACCACTTCGTCGCGTCCGAAGTGATCGGGCAGTTCGCCGCCTTCGGAAAGCAGCTTGCGGAGCATCGTGCCGGAAAGCAGCACCCGGTCTTCCTTGGCATGCGGGCAGGTGCGCAGGGAAGCCATACCGTCGCATTTAAAGCAGTAGAAGGTCCAGTCGATCTTCAGCGGCTGGCAGAGAAGCGCCTTGCCCTCTTCCTCCGGATACGGAATCTTGTCGAAGATGGTCTGGGCTTCGAACATGCCGTAAAAATCCCCGACACCGGCGTGATCGCGGCCGATGATCATTTTGGAGCAGCCGTAGTTCTGGCGGAAAACGGCATGCAGCAGGCCTTCACGCGGACCGGCGTAGCGCATGTCCAGCGGGTATCCGCCCTGCACGACGTTGTCTTCCACAAAGTAGTTTTTCACCAGGGAGTCGATGCATTTGACGCGGATTTCGGCGGGGATGTCGCCGGGCTTCAGGTTGCCCACCAGGGAGTGGATGTAGACGCCGTCACAGACTTCCACCGCGATTTTGCACAGGTATTCGTGGGAGCGATGCATGGGGTTGCGCAATTGCAGGGCGGCGACTTCCGACCAGCCGCGATCCTCGAAAATCTTGCGGGATTCCGACGGGCGGTGATAGATGCCGGCATACCGGGTGGGATAGCCGCCTTCCGTGAGGACTTTCACCGGGCCGGCCAGGTTGACCTCCTTCTGCATCATCACCATCTGCACACCGGGATGGTCTTCCTTGGCGATCTTCCAGAACTCTTCGGTGGAGGGGGTGCCTTCCCCCATGTACACTTTTTCGCATTCCCAGATCTTGTCGGCCTCGGACATTTCCCACTTCTGGGTCACTTTCATGGTGGCCATGATTTCATCGCCCGCGGGATCGTACAGGGCCACTTCCTCGCCTTCGTTGACGGCCGAAGCCTCTTCGCTGGAAATGTCCAGGGTCACCGGGACGGGCCAGAAGGTGCCGTCGTCCAGGAGAAAGTTGTCGCAAACACCCTTCCAGTCGGCTTTGGTCATGAAACCGGTCAACGGGCTGAAGCCCCCGTTGCCGATCATGATCAGGTCGCCCTTGACGCGCGGGGAAATCGTAACCTTCTTGAGTCCGCCCGCCTTTGTTTTTTCGGCCTCCAGTTCCGCTCCCTCCAGCAGACAACTGGTCAGCCCCTTACCACCATGCGGTTCGATTAGCTTTGACATTTGCTCTCCTCTCCTTCTGATTGAATTTTATCCCAGGCAAGTCGTCGAAACGACGTACGGTCGCAGATTAAAGGCTGATGATTATAAAGGAATCCACCATTTGTCAAGCAGAATGAAGACCCGCCGGGCCTTGGCGCGGTATCGCGGCATCTCCGAGGCACCCGACCGCGTTCCGCCACCGATCTTCCTCGAGGCCGCAAAACCGCAAGGCCCTGCCGCCGAAAACCCCTTGATTCGGAAAGCATTCTATAATAAGGAAAGCACCACACGATATTGCGCACCAACGCCAAGGAAACTACAATATATTGATTATGCCAGCTTCTCAAGCAATGACAGAGCGCCGGGTCGCGAAACGCTATCGCGCCATGGACGGGGCCCTGGCCGCCTTGTTGCCCGAATCGGGGCGTGTCGGGCAGATTCACAACATCAGCTCCGGCGGCCTGGCCTTTCGTTATATCGCCGACACCAGGACCGATCGGGCACCCCACGCCACGCTCAGCCTCCAGCTCATGTTTGCAGGGGAGGGGGTCTGGCTGGAAGGCATACCGGTGCGCCGGGTCGCGGATGTCGGGGTTTCCGCCGAAGCTTCCTTTTCCGGTCTTCCTTTGCGCCAAACCAGCCTGCAGTTCGTTTCGCTCACCGACCACCAGAAAGACACCCTCCAGGCCTATATTCGCCGATGCACCGCCCGTTTAAACTAGGGTTCTCTTCCGAAGGGGCCTCCTTGCGTTTTAAACCCCAATGTTGCAAAAGCCGGAGGGCTTCAGCGCCAAGGCGCCAAGGGTAAAGCCTTGTGCCGGAAGGGCCGATAAAAGGACTTCGGGTCCGCAAGGCGGGCCACCGGCCAAAGCCGCGATCACATCGGGCGATAGAAAAATGGAAGGGGAAAACCGGGGAAGTCCGGACCGGATCGCCGGCGCGACCCGCAGCGGGTCCTTTACAGCGGTTTTTGAACCGAAACGCCCGGCCTGAATCGGCCGGGCGTTTGATGGTTGGGTGGCGGAGAGAATGGGATTCGAACCCATGGTGGAGTGTTACCCCCACACTCGCTTAGCAGGCGAGCACCTTCAGCCAGCTCGGTCATCTCTCCGTGACGGTGTCGGATGGCGGAGGGAGTAGGATTCGAACCCACGGAGGTGTTACCCTCAACGGTTTTCAAGACCGCCGCTTTCGACCACTCAGCCATCCCTCCAAGCATTGAGTGGGGTAAGTTATCAACTCATCGATTATGGGTCAATAATTTTTCGGAGCCCCCTGCGTTTTCAAGTTGACATGCCATTTTGAATGTGGTTTCCAGAGCCGAAAAACGGCCTCGCCGCACGCCAATCGCCAACCGGCCGCCGGCTGCCAAGGACGCCGGTGCAAGGAGTATGATAATGAAACAGAAATTCCAGATCCAGAAACATGACGCCGGCCATCAGCTCATCATACGGGAAAGCGCCGAACTGGACAAAGACACCATGTCCCTCCTGTGTGAAGTTACCTTCGAGGCGGATGTGATCCAACAGGCCTTGAAGGATGGGCGTGAAACCTTGATTGCCGCCCTGCGCACCCGCAACATGTATCCGCCGCGCATCTATGCCGAAATGATCGCCGACGCCGTCCAGGATCTCTTCCAGGCGAAAGACAGCGACACCGCCGAGCTGCTCTTCGACGATCTGGATCTGCTGACCCACGAGCGCGCCGCCGCGGCGGTGCTCGACGATCTCGAGGAGGAGGCGGGCGAGATCGACGAACTGCTGGACGACGATTTCGAGGACGATTACGACGACGAGGACGACATCAAGAAAATCAACTCCCCCATCAAAATCGAGGATGACGCCTCCTCCGACCTCGACGAGGAATTGTAGACACTTTTAGACGATAAGAACGCACAATCGGGTATTTCCAAGCAACGAAGGCGGGTTTCGGCGCGTCTGGATTTCCAATCGGGTCTACCGCCGCAAAATAAAGTTAGCTATTGACTTAACTGCCGTATTCTTCTAACACAATCTGGTAGATGTGAATCGGATTTAGTTTATTTTTCCCTCTAAAGAAACGTACCGTCTATCGATGAGATCCTAACCGGCGAATGGGGCCCACGGCAACACACTACCCGACCCCATCCAGCCGGTTTTGTTTGCAATCCGTGATGGCAATGATGGAGTAGCATTCAGGCGTTTTCTCAACTGCATCAAGGAGGTGCTGATGGAAAAGGAGAAGGAGTTTTATGAGCGTTTGGAATCAAAGGGCGTCTCACGCCGGGATTTCATGAAATTCTGTACATTTCTGACGGCAACCATGGGGCTGTCTTCCTCATTCGTGCCCAAAGTCGCCGAAGTGTTCGCGCAATCGGCGCAACGGCCGCCGGTGGTCTGGCTGCATTTCGGCGAATGCACGGGATGTTCGGAAGGACTGCTGCGCTCCATGTACCCCTGGATCGATGAACTGATCCTGGAAGTGCTGAGCGTGGAATACCATGAAACCATCATGGCCGCCGCCGGGCACCAGGCCGAGGAAAATCTGCAGAACGCCATCAAAAAGTACGAGGGCAAGTTCATCTGCGTGGTGGAAGGCTCGATCGCCACCAATTTCGACGGTGGCTACGGCAAGGTGGGCGGACGGACCTTCCTGGAAATCGCCCAGGAAGTCGTTCCCAAAGCCGCCGCCACCATCGCCATCGGCACCTGCGCCACCTTCGGCGGGGTCCCCGCCGCCAAGCCCAACCCCGGCGGCTACAAAGGTGTGGGGGAGGCCCTGGGCATGGAAGGCAAAATCATCAACATCCCCGGTTGCCCGCCCAATCCCATCAACCTGGTGGGCACCATCGTCAACTATCTCTTGCTCGGCAAGCTGCCGGCCATCGACAACATGGGCCGCCCGCTGTTCGCCTATGGCAAAACGGTCCACGACCAGTGCCCCCGCCGCGCCCATTTCGAGAACGACGAATTCGTCGAAGAATTCGGCTCCGAAGAGGCCGCCATGGGCTGGTGCCTCTACCTGGTCGGTTGCCGCGGTCCGGAAACCTACAACAACTGCCCCGTGGCCAAATTCAACGACGGCACGAGCTGGCCGGTGGAAGCGGGAGCTCCCTGCATCGGTTGCAGCGAACCCAATTTCTGGGACACGATGACGCCGTTCTACGAAGAGCTGTAGCGCAGCGCGTAGGTTGACGCTTTTGAGAAGATCCCTTTTCAAGAAGGAGAGGAAAAACATATGGGTAAGAGAATCACGGTTGACCCGATTACCAGAATAGAGGGCCACCTTCGCATCGAGGTGGAAGTGGAGGGTGGCAAGGTCGTCAATGCCTGGAGCTCCGGCCAGATGTTCCGGGGCATCGAAATGATCCTCCAGGGCCGGG
This sequence comes from uncultured Desulfobacteraceae bacterium, assembly GCA_964392545.1. GTDB lineage: Bacteria > Desulfobacterota > Desulfobacteria > Desulfobacterales > UBA5852 > JABZFP01. The sequence goes on along the minus strand of CAYMQN010000202.1, from coordinate 1,843 downwards.
ATCCCCGCGACGCACACCATTTCGTCCAGCGCTCCTGCGGCGTCTGCACCTACGTGCACGCCGTCGCTTCGGTGCGGGCCGTGGACGATGCCATCGGCATCAAGATCCCCGCCAATGCCCGGATCCTCCGCAACCTGTTGCACGGCGCCCAATATCAACACGACCATATCGTCCATTTCTATCACCTGCATGCCCTGGACTGGGTCGATATCGTCAGTGCCCTGAGCGCCGATCCCAAGAAAACCGCGGCCCTGGCCGACAACGTGAGCGAAGCCCCGTGGGGCGGCGCGACCTACTTCAAGAATGTCCAGCAACGCCTCCAGGCCTTCGTCGACAGCGGCCAGTTGGGGCCCTTCGCCAATGCCTATTGGGGCCATTCGGCCTACAAGCTGCCCCCGGAGGCCAACCTGATGGCCGCCTCCCACTACATCGAGGCGTTGCGCCTGCAGGCCAAGGCGGCCCGCATGCATGCCATCTTCGGCGGCAAGAACCCGCACCCCCAGTCCCTGGTGGTGGGCGGCGTCACCTGCGTCCGGGATCTGAGCCCCGACCGCATCGCCGAGTTCCTCTACATTACGCGTGAAACCCAGGAATTCGTCAAAAAGGTCTATATCCCCGACCTGCTGGCGGTGGCCTCTTTCTACAAGGATTGGGGCGCCATCGGGGGCTGCACCAACTTCCTGGCCTACGGGGATTTCCCCGAAACCGCCCAGGAGCCCGAAAGCCTCTACATGCCGCGCGGCGCGGTGTTCAACCGCAACGTGGGCGATGTCAAGATGGTCGACCATAAGCAGGTCACCGAAGACGTTACCCGCGGCTGGTACGAAGACGGGGAGGCCAAGCATCCCTGGGAAGGGGAAACCAAACCCCTCCAGGAAAACCCCGAATATCGTCCGGGCAGCGGCAAATACACCTGGATGAAAGCCCCCCGCTACGAAGGCGAATCCTGCGAAGTGGGCCCCCTGGCCCGCGTCCTGGTGGCCTACGGCAAGGCCCACCCGGAAATCAAGCCCCTGGTGGACAGCACCTTGCAAAAACTGGATGTCCCGGTCACGGCGCTGTTCTCCACCCTGGGCCGCACCGCCGCCCGCGGTCTGGAGACGGTGGCCGTCGGCGACCGCATGGAACAGTGGATGGGCGAGCTTCTGGCCAACATCAAAAGCGGCGACACCAAGACCTACGAACCCTACGAGATGCCCGACTCCGGCCAGGGCGTGGGGCTCAACGACGTGCCGCGCGGCGCCCTGGGCCATTGGATCCGCATCGAAGACGGCAAAATCGGCAACTACCAGTATGTCGTGCCGTCCACCTGGAACCTCGGCCCGCGCTGTGCCGCGGGTAAGCTGAGCCCGGTGGAGGAGGCGCTCATAGGCACCCCCATCGCCGATCCCAAGAAACCCCTCGAGGTATTGCGCACCGTTCACTCCTTCGACCCGTGCATCGCCTGTGCCGTTCACGTGATCGATCCGGACTCGAACGAAATCATCAAAGTCAATGTCCTCTAGCACAACCCCGGCAGCCGCTTCGCATCCCGCGGAGCGGCTGCTCCTTTCCATCCCCCACCGCCTCAAAATTGCGACGTTCGTTTTGCCGATCGGGCCTCACCCGCGCCAGCCACATCTCCCGGCCTATCCTTCGCGTGTATCCGTCCAGAAAGGGCCGCTTTGGGTTCCTGGTCCCGCAGGGCGGGATTTCACATCTGATCTTTAGAAGCAGCGGTGTTCAACAAACCGCAGCCGACCGGCGCCCGCAGGCGTTGCCCGGCTACGCCGAGGACCGACGGGAGGCGAGAACGCCGCCAGGGGCCAAAAGATGACCCTTCTGACCCATCCCAAAAGTGTCC
>CAYMQN010000201.1:0-6867 GCA_964392545.1 uncultured Desulfobacteraceae bacterium | reverse complement strand
GGGCGGACACATCGGTCCGCCCCTACGGTACCTGGCATGATTCAATGGTTTAAAATAATGTCCGCCAATGATGACATCGGAAATGTGAAAACAACGGCTGGCCGCCATTCCACGATCATAGCATTCGAAACGAACGCTCAATGAGAGGCGTACACCAGGTACGCCGCAGCGACGAGGCACGCCGCACAACGCGGATATCGGACATTTTACGCCGTCGTCAGAAGCGGTCGATGAGCTTGTCGATGAGATACGTCGTCTCCCGCAGCGCCTGGTCGCTGAAGGGTTCGAACCAGGCGGCGATCTTGCGGAAAAGCGCCTCGAAGGCCTCCTTGTCGTTGGCTTCGATCAGCGCCAGGCTTTCCTGCAGGGAGGTCAGGTAGTCCCTTAGCAGGGCCCGCCGTTCGGGGGTGGCCAGGATGATTTCCGAATAGAGCCGGGCATCCTGGGCGAAGAGCCGGCCCACCATGCCCAGCTCGAGGCGGTAGATGGGGCTTGAAAATTCCAGGGTGCGGTCCAGGGCAATGTCCTGTTCGTAGAGGAACTTGCCGAAGGTGAAGGCGGCGAAATGGCGCAGGGCCTGGATGACGGCCATGGCCGCGTCATGCTCCCGGGGGTCGGCCTCGATGACGATGGCCCCCCAGTCGGTGAACTGGTCGAGCAGCCAGCGGCAGTCCGCCCCCCGGCGGCCGGGGGTCGTAACGACCACCTGCTTGTCCAGGGTCGTTGTGGCCGGCCCGAAGAGGGGGTGCAGGCCCACCACCGGACCGGGATGGGCCGCCAGCATGGCGGCCAGGGGGGTTGCCTTGAGGCTGGTGATGTCGGCCAGAATGCAGTCCGGCGGCAGGTGGGGTGCCAGACGCCGGATGATCTCGACGGTGCGGTCGATGGGCACGCTCAAAAGGGCCAGATCGACCCCCTCGCACAGGGCGCCTGCCGCGTCCCAATCGGAGCGATCCAGAATGCGTACCTGGTAGCCGGCCTGGGTGAACCAGCGCTGCAGATAGCGCCCCATGGCCCCCGCGCCGCCCACCAGGAGAATGCGCCCCCCCGGCCGGGTGCCCCGACGGGCCATCTGGGCGGTCTGTTCGACCCGCGACTGGCGCAGGATGCGCCGGAAGAGGTCCTCCAGGAAATCCGGGTCCAGCCCCACGGCCCGGGCCGTGCGACGTTTCTCGGAAATCAGGTTTTCCTCCCGGGCCGGATGATAGACGGGCAGACCATGGGCCCGCTTGAGGGCCACCACCCGGTCCACCTGCTCCTGGCGCTCCTTGAGCAGGGCCACCATGTCGTGGTCGATGGCGTCGATGGTTTTCCGCAGGGCGGCCAGTTGCCGGGCGACCGTTTCCGGATGGCCCGTTGATTCCGCTGCCATGGCATTCTCTCTTTTCCGCGACCTTGTTGCCGGCAGGTTCAGTCCGGGGGGCGGCAGACGAATACCACCCTGCGATCCTGTACGGGCTGTTCCCGCGATCGGCACCGGTCATGCCGGTTGTCTTGCAAAGACGACCCTTTCTACGCCATTCCGCCGGATAGAATCAAGACGCTTTCGGGCCGGACACCGCCAACCAATCATGTCTTGCCAAACCGTGGGCAAATCCGCTATTGAAGGGGCATCATTCATGCCCTGGCGCAGGCCCGACAGGCACCACCTTCTCTTGCTCCGATAAGCCGGATGGCATCATGGTGTTGAACATCGCTCACCGCGGAGCCCGAAGCATCGCCCCGGAAAACACTCTTCTGGCGGCGCGCAGGGGCCTCGAAGCCGGCGCCGACCTGTGGGAGACGGATCTGGCGGTCACCCGGGACGAAACGCTCATCCTGATGCACGACCGCCTCCTTCTGCGAACCACCGACGTGCAGCAGCGCTTTCCCGATCGCGCCGGGGATCCCTGCACGACCTTCAGCCTGGCGGAGATACGCTCTCTCGATGCCGGCTCGTGGTTCCTCGAGCGCGACCCCCACGGCCAGATTGGCGCCGGCGTGCTCTCCGCCGCCGATCGGGAAGCCTGCCGGGGCGAAAAGGTGCCGACCCTGGAAGAGGCGCTGGTGTGGACCCGGGATGCGGGCTGGGCCATGAACCTGGAAATGAAGCGGCTTCCCGCCGCCATGGGGCGGTTCCCTCTGGTCGAACGGGTGCTGGCCATGATCGAGCGGGTGGGTTTGCCCCCGGAGCGGATGCGGATTTCCTCCTTCAAGCACCGCTGGCTGGAGGAGGTCAAAACCCTGCGGCCGGACTTCGAGGTCCAGGCCCTGATCGGCGATCAGGCCGACAGCCCTTTGGATTGGGGACCGCTCGCATTTCATACCTACAATGTACGGCATACCCTGCTGACCGACGAGGACATTCGCCGGCACAAGGCGCTGGGGTTTGGCCTCAACCTCTTTACGGTCAACGACGAAGACGATATGCGACGCTACATGGCCCTCGGGGTGGACGGCCTGATCACCGACTTTCCCCAGCGCCTGGCGCGGTTGGGGTGAGGGTCGACCGCGATCGGCGCGCCGGGATCCCCGAACCGCCGCCCGCCCAAATGCCTTTACAGCGAGTCTGCCATGCGCGGTGCCCGACACTCACAGATAGCTAACGCCGTTCGGGTATGACCCTGCCTGGATCGGGGTGCTCGGCACCCAAACGCCGTTCATGATCAACCGTTCATCAAGCATGATCAACCTTTTATCAAGGAGGTAAGACGATGAAGCGTTCCCTCGTGTGTCTCGTGGTATTGGGCGCATTTCTGGCCTTCACAATGGCGCCCGTCGGTGCCGAAACCCTGGAACTGCTGACCTGGAAAGGGTATGCCCCCAAGGAACTGATCGACAAGTTCCAGGCCGAAACCGGAATTACGGTCAAACCCACTTATTCCAACAACGAAGAGATGATCGCCAAGCTGCGGGCCACCCGCGGGGCCGGCTTCGATCTGGCCCAGCCCAGCCAGGACCGCATCGCCTCGGTACAGGCCGAGTTCGGTATTTACCAGCCCATCGACTACAGCCAGGTGAAGACCGACCAGATCGTGACCTCGATGCTGGCGGCGGTAAAACGGAACACCCTGGTGGACGGCGAGAGTTATGCCGTGCCGCACGTCTACGGCACCTCGGGCCTGATCGTGAACCGCAAGTTTGCGCCGGAGGCCGCAGACTACACGGATCTCCTCGACCCGCAATACAACGGACGGGTCAGCTACCGCCTGAAACGTCCCACCCTGATCGGCATGGCCTTCGCCATGGGCAACGATCCCTTCGCCCTTTACAGCGACGCCGCGGCCTATGAAGCCCTGATGGAAGCGGTGGGGCAGAAGCTGATCGATGGCAAACCTGTCGTGCAGACCTATTGGGCCAACGGCGACGCTCTCCTGCAGAGCATGCGCGCGGGTGAGGTGTACGTGGCCATGGCCTGGGACAACGGCGGCTGGAAGCTTCACGCCGAAAATCCCGATATCGATTTTGTCGCCCCCAAAAGCGGCGCCCTGGGGTGGATCGACACGTTCGCCATCCCGGCCAAGGCCAAGAATGTCGACGGTGCCTACCAGTGGATCAACTTCATGCTGCGCCCGGAGAACGCCGCGGTGTTCACCAACGTGGAAAAATACGGCACCGCCTCCAAGGGTGCCATCCAGCTCTGCGACCCGGAAGTGAAAGACAATTTCACGCGCAGCTTCTCGGATGCCGACATCGACAACATCAAGTGGTATCCGCCCGTGCCGGCCAAGCTGGAAGAGATGGAGGGCAAGATCCTGGACAAGGTGAAGGCCGCACAGTAAAGAGTGCATCTTGGACAATGCCACCGGTTGAGAGGGCTTATTTCCGCGTCCTCTCAACCTCCAGTGAAATCCACCAAGGTTACCTCGGCGGCAAGTTCTTCCTTTGAAACAGGAAAAGACGATTACGAAAACGAACACGACAACGACAATGAGGGAAACCTTCTTGTTTTGTCATCCCTGCGGAGGAGCCTGGGTCGCAATGCGGTGAAGGGATTCATTTTTCCTGTCATGCCGGACTTGATCCGTCATCTCGTTGGGCTAACGCCATGAATTTGTGAGAGATTCCGGCTTCCGCCGGAATGACGACTTATGCCAAACCCCTTCCGTGCTTATTGCGACACAGTCTCGGAGGCGGGGATCCCGCCTTTCAAAGGGCTTTCATGCAGACGGATCTATCGGTTCAACAGGTCACCAAAACCTTCGGGCATTTTACGGCTGTCGAGGACGTGAGCTTCGAGGTGCCCCAGGGGCAGTTCTTCTCCATCCTGGGGCCCTCGGGCTGCGGCAAGACCACGTTGCTGCGGATGATTGCGGGTTTCACCGAACCCAGCCGGGGCGCCATTGTCATCCGGGGGATCGACATGGCGGGGGTTTCTCCCAACCGCCGGCCGGTCAACCTGATCTTTCAGCACCTGGCCCTGTTTCCCATGATGACCGTGGCCCAGAATATCGCCTTCGGCCTTCAGCGCCGCCGGGAGAAGCACCGGGACATCCAGCGCAAGGTCAGCGGCATCCTGGAGCGGGTGGACCTGCCGGGCTTCGAGAACAAGGCCATCGACCAGCTTTCCGGGGGGCAGAAACAGCGGGTCGCCATTGCCCGCTGCCTGGTGCTGGAGCCGGCCGTACTGCTGCTGGACGAGCCCCTGGGGGCCCTTGACCTCAAGCTGCGCGAACAGATGAAGGTCGAGCTGAAAAAGCTCCAGGCCCAGGTCGGCACGACCTTCGTCTACATCACCCACGATCAGTCCGAGGCGCTGGTCATGTCCGACCACGTGGCCGTGATGAACCAGGGGCGCTTCGAGCAGGTGGACACGCCCCAGAATCTCTACCGCCACCCGCACACGCCCTTCGTGGCGCGCTTCGTGGGGGAGAACAACACCTGGTCCGGGGTGGTGCGCCGCAGCGGGGAGAAAACGGTGGAGATCGAAACCGCCTCCGGGCGCCGCTTCGAGAGCCGGGCCACAGAGCCCTTGGAGCCGGGCACGGCGGTGGAGCTCTTCCTGCGCCCCGAGGCCATGATCATCGCGCCGGGGACCGAAGTTCCCCATCTCAACCGTTTCGAGGTCGTCGTGAAGTCTCTGCTCTTCGACGGCGCCAACAGCCGCCTGCTGGCCCATCCGGTGGACGGCGACACCGAACTTCTCATCGCACTGCCCCAGAACCGGCAGTTCGACCATATCCGCCGGGACGACAAAATCGCGGTGGGCTGGGACGCCCAGTCCGGGATCTGCTTCGCTGCCGGGGAAGCCCCATGAAAGGCCGCTACCGGATCTCCCTGCCCCTGGTCTGTTTTTTAACCCCGGTCCTGCTCTGGCTGGTGCTCCTCATCGTTCTGCCCCACGTGGATCTGCTGCGCATGTCGCTGAGGACCGAGGGCTTTGGCAGCCCGCCCGCCTGGGGACTTGAGAACTACCTGAATTTTTTCAAGGAGCCCATCTACTGGCTGACCTTCGTGCGCACGGCGGTCTATTCCATCCTGGTGACCGCGATGACCTTTCTCGTGGCCATGCCGGTGGCCTTTTACATCACCAAGGTGGCGGCCCCGCGCTTCCAGGGCTTTTTCATGATGCTCCTGCTGATGCCCTTCTGGGTGAGCGAGCTGGTGCGGGTCTACGGCTGGATGATCCTCCTGCGGGAAAGCGGTGTGATCAACCACTTTTTGACCCGGCTGGGAATCCTCGATCAACCCGTGGAGATGCTCTACAACGATGTTGCGATGGTGATGGGGCTGGTCTATACGTCCATGTTGTTCATGGCGGTGCCCCTGGTGTCGGTGCTGGAGAGTCTGGACGACAGCCTGATCGAGGCGGCCTACGATCTGGGGGCCAACATGGGCACCATCCTGTTCCGCATCGTGATTCCGCATGCCATGCCGGGAATCGTGTCCGGCTCCATCGTGGTCTTCATGCTGACCCTGGGCAACTATCTCACCCCGAATCTCATGGGCGGTAAGAATTCCCTGTGGTTCACCGAGCAGATCTACAACCAGTTCATCGCCAGCTTCAACTGGAACCAGGGCTCGGCTTTCGGGTTTCTGCTTTTGGTGCTCTCGTCGCTGGTGATCTGGGTGGGACTGAAGCTCAGCCGCCAGAAACTGAGCCGGGTGGTCCAATGATCCGATCGCTTCCCAACAGCCGGCGCTATCTATACAGCTACAAGCTCTACATGGCGCTGTACTTCGCCTTTCTCTTCGCCCCGCTGGTGGTGACCTGTGTCCTGGCCTTCAACGACTCCCAGTTTCCGGCCCTGCCCTGGAAGGGATTCACCCTGGAATGGTTCACCGCCGATCTGCCTCACCGGGTGGGCATCTTTCATGACCGCATGAACCTGGAGAGTATTTGGGTCAGTGCCAAAGTGGCCTTTTTCGTCACCCTGCTTTCCGTCACGGTGGGCACCTGCGCCGCTTTTCTCTTCGAACAGGAGGAGTTCCCCTTCAAGGGGGCCCTCTATTTTCTGATGCTTTCCCCCCTGGTCATCCCGGGGGTTATTCTGGGGATCTCGATCCTGCTTTTCTCCAATACCCTGGGGCTCTATTTCGAGGAACACTGGGGCATCGACGTGCCCCTTTTCCGGCCCGGGTTCTGGCTGGTGGTGCTGGGGCAGTTTTCCTTTATCGCCACCCTGGTGACCCTGGTGGTTTCGGCCCGCCTGCGCAAGTTCGACCGCACGCTGGAGGAGGCCGCCTTGAATTTAGGCGCCAACCGCTTCGAGGCCATCTGGCACATCACGTTGAAGTATTTGCGGCCGGCCATCGTGGGAGCGGCGGCGGTGGCCTTCCTGATGTCCTTCGAGAACTTCAATACGACCCTTTTTCTGACCGGCTCCGAGACGACCCTGCCCATCAACCTCTACCTCCAGGTGCGCGACGGCAGCACGCCGGTGATCA
>CAYMQN010000200.1:4023-6990 GCA_964392545.1 uncultured Desulfobacteraceae bacterium | reverse complement strand
GTTTGTCGAAGACCCGCGCATGTGCTGCCGCGACGTCAACGTCTTCTACGACGACGAGCAAGCCATCAAAAATGTCTCGCTGGATATCGGTCGCAACGAGGTGATCGCCATGATCGGCCCCTCGGGCTGCGGCAAATCCACCTTTCTGCGGTGTCTCAACCGCATGAACGACACCATCGATATTTGCCGGGTTACGGGTGAGATCACCCTGGACGGCGTCAATATCTATGGCAAGGACGTGGACGTGGTACCGCTGCGGGCCCAGGTGGGGATGGTGTTTCAAAAGCCCAACCCCTTCCCCAAATCCATCTACGACAACGTGGCCTATGGGCCCCGCATCCACGGCCTGGCACAGAACAAGGCCGAGTTGGACGAACTGGTGGAAAGCTCCCTGCGCAAAGCCGGCCTCTGGGAAGAGGTCAAGGACCGCATGGACCAGCCCGGCACCGGCCTGTCCGGCGGCCAGCAGCAGCGCCTGTGCATTGCCCGCACGATCGCCGTCGGCCCCGAAGTCATCCTGATGGACGAGCCCTGTTCGGCCCTGGATCCCATCGCCACGTCCATCATCGAGGACCTGATCGACGAGCTCAAACAGCAGTTCTCCATCGCCATCGTGACCCATTCCATGCAGCAAGCCTCCCGGGTCTCCCAACGCACCGCCTATTTTCACCTGGGGGACCTCATCGAAGTGGGCAAAACAGCCCAGGTCTTTACGACGCCCCGCCACCAGCTCACCCAGGATTACATCACCGGTCGTTTCGGGTAGCGATCGCGGCGTTTTCATCCAGCCTTTGCACGCCCTGGGGCAGCCGGATGGACGCCAAGTCCCCCCCTGAACACGGGCCGGTGCGGCCCCCGCCGACATAAAGCACTTGCACCCCGGCAAACCGATTGGCTAAGATCTGGAACGATCCCGACCAGCCGCTGATTTTCGCCATCGGACCTCTGACGGGCTACTTCCCGCTCATGAGCAAAACCGTGTGCGCCTTTAAATCGCCCTACTCGGCCTATGCCCGCGCGATTCTGGAACTGGGGCAGGAAGACGCGCCTTAGATCAGGCGGATCCATATTGCCACGGGAGTGAAAACCCTCAGCGGTCCAATGCGAGTTTGATGCCGAACAGCATCATGACCGACCCCGTCAGTCCGTCCAGACTGCGGCGTATCTTCGCGTTGCGCATCCAGTCCTTGGCCCGGTCGACGACGCTCGCCAGCAGGCACTGCCAGACCATGGCGATTACGAAATGCATGCCGGCCAGGAAAAGCGACTGCCCTAATGCGGAGCCCGCGGGGTCGATAAACTGCGGCAGGAAGGCCATGTAGAAAACCACGGCCTTGGGGTTCAGGACATTCGACAGGAAGCCTTCCATCAGGGAACGGCGGGCACTGAAACGGTGATTTTCGATGCGTCGGCCGTTTGCGGGCGGCGGGGCCCCGGGGCGGGCCGCACTGCGCAGGCTGACCACCCCCAGCCACACCAGATAGGCGGCGCCGGCCAGTTTGAGGGCCTGGAAGGCCCAGGCGGAATGCAGCAGGATCACGGAAATCCCCACCGCCGATACGGTGGCGTGCACGAACAGCCCGCAGCAGATCCCCAGGCTGCTCAACGCACCGTCCCGCCACCCGCCCCGCGTTGTATTGCGGATGATCAGGACCGTGTCCACCCCCGGCGTGATGGTCAGCAGGGTGATGGCGATCAGATAGGTCAGCAATTGAGGGTCCATCCTCTGAAATCCCTTTTCTTTTCAACGGCTGTCGTCCATCCGGCTTGCCGACGCGCCGGACGGCATCCCGGTCTGCGGCGCATCGCGGCACGAACAGCGGACAGGACCGGCGTGTCGAATAACAGGGGGGCCTTCGGCATGCAAGCTTTTTTACATGCGCTGCTTGCGGGCCGGGGATAAAGGGCGCACCGGGCCGCACGGCTGCGCCCCGGGCGAAATCGGCCGCCCTCGCAAACATGCGCGCAGGGGGCATGCTGCGCCGTGTTTGCATCGGACGCCGCCGTTCCCGCAACCCGTTGGGTGTCTGCGGCCTGTTGGGTGATTCGGTGGTCCGGCGTTAAAACACTATTGCGTATTGACGCCCAAAGTGGCAAAAACAGGTGGTGGATAGACCCCTGCTTGGAGCAATCTTAGCGACGATTCCCGACGAGGACCGAATTTTCCATGGGCGACCCGAACAAAGGGCTGTATTACGTTCCGCGCAACTACAGCGGGCGCATCCTGAACGGCTATTACAGTGTGGAGCTCAAACGGCGGCTGGTGGAGGCCATCGATCGCTACCAGGCCTTCGAGGAAACCGGCGTGGCCGGCATCTTCTACATCTCGGCCTGGCAGAGCCAGGAAAAGCAGATCTGGTACGAATACGTCAGCCGCTCTTTCCTGGAGCTTCTGGGATGCCGACCCGACGAGGTGGCGGGCGTCTTTCGCAACTGTGTGGTGGACCGGCGCGTCTACCAGACCCTCGAAACGGATCCGGGCATCTACAAACGCGTTCAAGATCGGTCCGAACTGGAAGCTGTTTGGGAGGAACTGCGCGAGGAATGTAAAAAGGAGGGTTCCATCGAGGCCGTCTACAAAATCTTCACGCCCGACGGCCGGGTGATCTGGCTCAAGGACCAGGCCAACATCGAGTTTCATTTCCGCGACCGGATCAGCCTTTCCCTGGGGCTGCTGACCGTGGTCTCCAAGGAAATGGAGGCCGAGGACGAGTTAAAGAAGCACCATGACCACCTCGAGTCCATGGTTCTCAAGCGCACCTCCGAACTGACGCTGCTCAACAAACAGCTCAAGCAGGAAATCGTGGAGCGCAAACTGGCCGAATTCAAGCTGCAGGAAAGCTACAACCAGTTGGAGAACAACCTGGACGAAATGGTGCGGGCCATGTCCCTGACCGTGGAGGAACGCGACCCTTACACCGCCGGCCACCAGCGGCGCGCCACCGAGCTGGCGGTGGCCCTGGCACG
>CAYMQN010000200.1:0-4013 GCA_964392545.1 uncultured Desulfobacteraceae bacterium | reverse complement strand
AACGTGGGTGTTACCGGAGTATCTGTAAGACCGCCAATGAGTTGGCGCAGAAGCTGTCACGGACGCCGACGCCGGCAGAAATCGCACGCGAAATGGGGCTTTCCGAACAGCAGTGCAAGGGCTTGCGCATGGCCGGATTGATCCACGACATGGGCAAGATCGCCATCCCGGCCGAAATTTTGAGCAAACCGGGCGGTCTCAACAATGTGGAGTTTCAGCTCATCAAACGCCACCCCCAGGTGGGCTACGACATCTTGAAGCAGTTCGATTTCCCGTGGGCGGTGGATGACATCGTGCTGCAGCACCACGAGCGGCTGAACGGCTCGGGGTATCCCCAGGGGCTGGCCGGGGAGAACATCCTCCTGGAAGCCCGCATCCTGTGCATCGCGGACGTGGTGGAAACCATCGACAGCCACCGCCCCTACCGCCCCGGGCTCGGCATCGACGAGGCCCTGGCGGAAATCCGCCGCAACCGCGGCGTGCTCTACGACGCCCACGGCGTGGACGCCTGCCTGACGCTCTTCAAGTCGAAAAATTTCCACTACTCTTGATTTTCTTCCTTTGGAAGAAAATCAAACTTTTACACCTCCCCAGCTGTCTTGCCTCATCGTAGACCGCCTTGCTCCAGACGAAAGCGCCCCTCCACGCAGCGGGCGGCACCGGCCGCGGCGAAGGCGATCAGTTCGGGCAGCGAGATGGACTGGTTGAAACCGCCCAGGTGGGGGCCGGTCATGAGGGGGATGTCCTCCCGGCCCCGGGGCATGCGGGCGGCGTCTTCGGCCGGGATCCCACGGGATTGAAGCAAGGCGACGAAGGTGCCGCGATCCATCTGCTCCTGGTCGGCTACCCGCAGCATTTCCTCCATGTGGCGATCCACTCCCATCTCTTCGATCATGCGATCCACCAGGCGCGCCGTGGCAGGCCAGGTGTCTTCAGGCCATGCCTGACCGGTAAAGCCTTCGTAGTAGGCGCGGTAGACGGCCATGACCAGGACATCGAAGAAATCACGGTCGAACAGATCCCGCGTATCCACCGCTTGGCCGCACGCATCCCACCCTCTCCGCCGGGGCGCCTTCTGGCGGAAATAGCTCCCGGCCACCAGCAGGAGACTGATCAGATGGCTCCCAATGGCTTGATAGCGCTGCGCGGGACGGCCGGCCAGGCTTTCGAAATGCTCGAAATCCCGCAGACCGCTCACGCCGAAATTGGGGTGGCGGCAGGACCCCAGCCAGCGGTCCAGCCGCCCGGCATGGGTCCAGCGGTAGCGGCCGCCGTCCTCCCGTCGATGGGCCTGGGCCCGGTTGTGAAAGAGGGGGATCGGGGCGGTGTGGGCAATGCCCCGGCGCATGAGGCGTCCCATCAGCCAGGCGTTGCGGGCCAGCACCTCGTGAAGCTGCTCGCCGCCGAGCCGCCGGCCGGGATCCGCTTCGTTGGGGTAGTGAAAATAGTCGGGCGACGCCAGAAAGGCCAGGGCGTACCGGCGGGGATGCAGCGTTGCGCCGTCCGCCGGCCGTCCCGCGGTGCGCGGTGCCCGAACCAGCCAACCGCTGTCATGCGCCAGTGGACGGGGAACTTCGAAGCGCACTTCGGGGGCGAGGGACATCGTGCGGAAATGCGTCATCCAGGCCGCTTCGCGGCACAAAGTCAGGGGATTCTCCCCTTTGTGCAGGCACTTGACCACCAGGACTGCGCCTGTCCGCGTGTCCGCCAGCATGCTGCGGCCTCGCCAGGTCCAGCCGTTCAGGGGGTGCACCCCACGCGCCGCAAGCCAGGCCCCATCACACAGGGGGAGGCCATTCAATGGCGGCGATGGCACCGCGACACCCACTGCCGGCCGGCGGTCGACAGCCAGGGGCAGCGTACCGACCCCTTCCGCCATGGCGCGCCGCAGGCCGTCATGGTTCGTATCCAGGCGTTCCAGCATCAAGGCGAGGGACCAACGGCGGCAACCGGCGGTTTCCTGGGAAGTCCGGTGCGTCGCCAGCTGCTGCAGGGTTTGGGCCACCGCGCGGTAGAGGAAGTAGGACTGTTTCTGGGAACGGTAGGCCTCGGTGGACAGCACCCGTTCACAGACCTGGAGAACCCTGTCCAAGCTGCCGTTCACAGCGGTGGCCACGACCTCCGGCAGGCGGTTCACCAGTGTGAAGGCGCTGCTGAAGTCCTGATCGGCGGCCAGGAGCGGCTGGATGTAGGCGTCCAGATCGGTCATGTCCTTATTCTGAAATGACTCCTGAGAATCGTCACGGCCGCTTGGGACGCGCTCCCAAATGGGCCCGTGTCCCGCCAGCCATACCCGGTTGGCCTTGGACTTTCAAGATCTTCATGGTAAATGGCTTTTGGTTAAAAACCCGCGTGCACCTGCGTTCATCTGCGTCCTATTCGGTTTCCTTCATTCCCTTCGTGGTGCAAACTGTTGCCCTTAGCCAAACGCGGCCTTTTCGAACAACCGCATTATAGAAAATCATAAGCAGAAAGGACGTCTCTATGAAAACATGGTTTTGGCTGCCCGCCGCGCTGGCGGTCCTGATGATGCTGGGCTGTGCCAGCCCCAAAATCCGGCTTTTCACCGACAGCAGCGATCCCTACGAGGAATACACCCTGGAAGGTTCGGCAACCCCCAAGATACTGGTCCTCCAGGCCAACGGAACCATCGCAGAAGGCCCTGAGCGCGGCCTCCTGCGGGATCGGCCCGGACTGGTGCCCGATATCGTGTCCCAGCTGCGGCTGGCGGAAAAGGACGACGCCATCGGGGCCGTGGTGCTCAAGATCGATTCACCGGGAGGTAGTGTCACGGCCAGCGACGTGCTCTACCACGAGCTGAAGGCCTACAAGGAAAAAACCGGCGTCAAGCTGGTGGCCGTCTTCATGGGGCTGGCCGCTTCCGGCGGATACTACATCGCCCTTCCGGCCGACCGCATCGTGGCCCACCCCACATCGATCACCGGATCGGTGGGGGTCGTCTTTCTCCAGCCCAAGGTGACCGGCCTGATGGAAAAACTCGGCGTGGGGGTGGATGTCAGCAAAAGCGGGGCTCAAAAAGACATGGGCTCCCCCTTCCGGCCGAGCACGGACGAGGAGCGCCGCCTGCTGCAGGACCTCACCGAGCGCCTCGGTGAACGCTTCGTCGGCCTGCTGCAGAAACACCGCACCATTTCCCCCGAGGCCCTGGCCGAAATCCGCACGGCCCGGATCTTTCTGGCCGAGGAAGCCCTCAGCCTGGGTCTCGTGGACCGCATCGGCTACGTGGACGACGCCCTGCAGGCCGCCAGGCAACTGGCCGGCCTCCCCGAAGACGCCCGGGTGGTGGTCTACCGCCGAAATGAATTCCCCAACGACACGGTCTACAATGCCGCCGGCACGAAGGGCGGCACGGCCCCGCCGGAGTTGATCCATCTCGATCTGCCCGGTTCGGTTGGTGAATTGGGTACCGGCTTTTTCTACATCTGGCCGCCGGCCGCCGGGCGATAGGGCCCTTCGGCCAGGTTGCCGCCGAAGCCCTCGGCGGTGGATGGGAACCCCATGGACCATTTTCTTATCTTTTTGGCCGTTGTCCTGCCCCTGATCGAGCTCCTCGGAGTTCTAGCGGCCGTGCACGCCGTCATGAACGCCCGGACCTCCCAGGGCGCCACGGCCTGGGCCATTGCCCTGGTGACGCTGCCCTTTGTCGCCCTCTTCTTGTATGCGGTTTTCGGCCGCAACCGGTTCCAGAGGATTGGCACTGGGCCACCCGCAGCATGCCGGAGTGGGATTGGCAATTGACGCCTTCGGGCACCGACGGCGAGGCCATGCTTCTCATCGCCTCGGGACCGGCGGATGCCTTGGAAACCTGCGGGTTGATGTTCGTCCAGGCCATTCATATGGCCCGAACACGCATCTGGATCGCCAGCCCCTATTTCGTCCCGGATATCCAAATCCTGAGCGCGCTCAAACTGGCCGCTTTGCGGAAGGTTAAAAAACCGCAGTGAGGGCGAATTCTCGCCCCCACTGCGGCTTCTTGGGCTTCATGCGGCTGG
>CAYMQN010000199.1:0-7048 GCA_964392545.1 uncultured Desulfobacteraceae bacterium | reverse complement strand
GGAGCGGCTGGTCTCCCGCGGGGGAATGCCAGTAGCCGGTTTGACGGCAGTCGGGTGGGGCCTCGGGGGGCAGGGGGGCCAGCTCGCGGTCGGCTGCGACGGTCATGTTGGCGGTCAAGTGCGGCATGAGGTGTGCCAACGGTGTCAGCCCCAGCCGCTGCCGGCATCGGTTCAACAGGCTGCGATATCCCAGATCGAGCATGCCGGCGGCCATCCACCAGAGCATCCGATTGCACAGCGGCGGGAGGTTTTGCCAGGGTACCGTAAGCGGGGCATGACAGCGGGATGGCACCAGGAGAGGCATACTGACGGCATAGGTATAGGGCACGCCGCAGGCCTCGGCCACCGAGGACACCGCGAGCGCCAACCCGGAGCCGACCACCAGATCGGCACCCGCCACGACCTCCGGCAACTGCCGAAACTGGCGCTCCAATTCCCGGCGCAGAAGATGGGTCATGGGGACCGCGGCCGCCAGTGGCCGTGCGACCAACCGCCGGGCATGGGCCTGCATCAGCTTTCGGACATCGCCGCCCAAGGGGATGAAGGGCAGATCCTGCGCGGCGATCAACGCCCGGCTGTCGGGTGGGGCGCATACGCCGATCCGCAGCCCCCGGGACTGCAAAACCTGCCCCAGCGCCGCAATGGGCCGCACATCCCCTACGGATCCGTAGGTGGCCAGAAGCACCTTCGGCGGTGTCCCGGAACGCTGCAAGCCAGTGGTCACACGCGGGCCGCCCGGTTGTTGATCACCGTCAACTGGTCGTTCAACGTCCAATAGTCATAGATGATACCGATGCCCCCCAGGCCGACCGTCAAAAGGTAGAGAACCCCGCTGAGCCACTTGCCCATGTAAAAGCGGTGGATGCCGAAGACACCCAGGAAGGTGAGCAAAATCCAGGCGGCATTATAGTTGAGGGGACCGGCGGCAAATCGCAAGTCGGCCTGGCGATCCATGGCGGGGATCAGAAAGAGATCCACGATCCAGCCCACGAATAAAAGGCCCAGGGTAAAGAAATACACCGTTGCGCTGATGGGGCGGCCGTAATAAAAGCGATGGGCGCCCATAAATCCGAAAATCCACAGGATATAGCCAACGGCTTTGCTGTGCGTGTCGTGTTTGGCAGTCATACGGGCTCCTTTCAAGAGGCGGGCGCATCGGCGCCGCGCGCGATGGCGTCCAATTGCTCCCAGCGGCCGTAGGCTTTGGCCAGCGCATCATCCACTTCCACCAGACGGGCACGTGCTGCGGCCACCGCCTCTCCGTCGGCGCGGTAGAAGGCCGGATCGGCCATGGTTTCGTAAAGGGCGGCCTGCTCCCGCTCGAAACGCTCGATGACCTCCGGCAAACCCTCCAACTCCCGGACCTCGATGTAGGAAAGCTTCCGGGGGCGCCGGATGCTGCGCGGAGCGGTCTTTTCGCGGCGGGAAGGCTTCGCCGCGGGCGCAGCGGCTTCCGGCCGCTGGCGTATCCAGTCCGCATAGCCGCCGACATATTCGGCAATCCGGCCCCGGCCCTCGAAGACCAGTGTGCTGGTGACCACATTGTCGAGGAAAGCCCGATCGTGGCTGACCAGCAAGAGCGTTCCCGCAAAGTCCACCAGGAGGCCCTCCAGCAGCTCGATGGTTTCCAGGTCCAGGTCGTTGGTGGGTTCGTCCAGGACCAGGAGATTGGCTGGACGGGCAAACAGTTTGGCCAGCAGCAGTCGATTGCGCTCGCCGCCCGAAAGCACCCGCACCGGTGAACGCGCCCGATCCGGTGGGAAGAGGAAGTCTTTCAGGTAGCCGATGGCATGGCGCGGGCGCCCGTTGATGAAGACCGTGTCGCCGCTGTCGACGACATTCTCCAAAAGGGAGCGCTCCTCGTCGAGCTGGGCGCGCACCTGGTCGAAATAGGCCGGCTGCAGGTGGGTCCCGTGCCGCACACGGCCTTCGCTGGGGGGCAACTGCCCCAGGAGGACTTTCAGCAGCGTCGATTTCCCGCAGCCGTTGGGCCCGACGATCCCGACCTTGTCGCCGCGCATGATGACGGTCTGCAGGTTTTCAAAAACCGCTTTTCCCGGGTAACTGAAAGCCGCGCCTTCCGCGGCGATCACCAGCCGGCCGCTGCGCTCGGCGTGCTGGGCCATGAGTCGTACGTCGCCCGCCTGCTCCTGGCGGGCCCGGCGCTCGGCGCGCAGCGTTTTGAGCGCCCGTACCCGTCCTTCGTTGCGGCGACGGCGGGCCTTGACCCCTTTGCGAACCCATTCCTCCTCCTCGGCCAGCCTTTGGTCTTCACGGCGGTTGTGCTGCACTTCGGCTTCAAGGGCGGCGGCTTTGCGCTCCAAATAGACCGTGTAGGCGCAGCGCCAGGATAGCAGGCGCCCCCGGTCCAGCTCGATGATCCGCGTCGCCAGCCGCTGCAGGAATATCCGGTCATGGGTCACGAACAACAGTGTACCGCGCCAGGCAAGCAACATCGTTTCCAGGCGCTGGATGTTGTCCAGGTCCAGGTGGTTGGTGGGTTCGTCCAAGAGAAGGATATCGGGCTTCGCCGCCAGCGCCCGGGCCAGCAACACCCGCCGCTGCAGGCCCACCGAAAGGCGGGTAAACGAAGCCTCCGGCGCCAGGTTCATGCGGGATAGCAGCATTTCGACCTCCCGCTCCGCATCCCAGCCATCCATCGCCTCCAGATCCTGGTGAACGTTTTCCAGGCGCCGGGACGTGTCCGGATTGGGTTGCCGGCTCAGTTCTTGGCCGAGGCGCTCGAATTCCGATAGGAGGCGGCCCCGGCGGCCCAGCCCCGCGTAAACGACATCCGCCACACGCCCTTTCACCCCGCTTGGAATGTCCTGGGACAACCGGGCGAGGCGGATGCCCGGCGGCGACTCGACGGTGCCGCTGTCCGGCGGCAGCTCGCCGCTGATCACCTTGAGCAGGGTGGTTTTCCCCGTCCCGTTGCGCCCCAGGATGCCGATCCGCTCGCCCGCTTCGATCTGTAGGCCCACGTCCGCCAACAGCGGCCGTCCGCCGAAACCGTAGTCGATATGATTGAGTGTGCGTATGGCCATGGTTCGTGAGACTGCAGGGGATAGGCGCGGTTGGTTCCCGGCTATCCAGTGGCGGCGGGGTCTTCGTGCCGGTGGCGGAACAGCGCTTTGAGCACCACATGGCGAACCGCATCCGGTGTAACGATCCCCCGAAAAGGGACATGATCGATTTCGGGAAATGCTCGACCATTATACAGCAGGATCAGTCCGTCCGCCAGGGGCGGCTCCATCTGGGGCTGTAAAAGGGTTGCCGTCAGCATATAAAAAGTGGTCTGGCCTCCGGCCGATCCCTGGAAAAAAACCTGGCGGGCCTCCAATTGCGGATCGACCATGTTGACCACGGCCAGGCGATAGGCACGATGGGGCAGGTCCAGTCGATGGACCTTTAAAACCTCGAAGTGAATCGGAGGGGCGCTGTCGGCATTGCGGTTGAAATACGTGCGGCTGAGATGATCGGCCAGCCGGGTAAGCGCCTCGTGGGGCGACATTGCCGGATCCAGGGCATAGGGTTGCGGCGCGCCCAAATAATCCTGTGCGTCCGGCGCAAAGACATAGGCGGTCACCGGTCCGATCCGGTCCTCCGCAACGGATGGCTTCGGGGCGGGCTCGGTGCACCCCCATAGCCCCAGTCCGACCGAGAGCAGAAGCCCCACAAGCCACTTAACGGATCTAGCAGATTGCCGAAACCGGGCGCAATACATGGTTCAGGCCTGGAACTCCAGAAATAATTTCTCGTTCTGACCGTCGATTTCCGGCTCGTTGTTCTTCCAATCGTAAATGCGACAGGCATCGCCCTGATCCGAGGGAATGGAGCACCCGATAAAGGGCATCAAGGGGTCGCCGGCCGTCGATTTGAGATTCAGCATGAGGGCCTGCTGGCGGGGAAAGCGATCGAACTCGAGGAGTTGGATGAAAAAAATGCGCGTCTGTCCCTGGAAAAAGCCCCCTTTTTCGCGAATTTCCTCGATGCGCCGTTTGAATTTGAGAAAGGCGGCTTCGCCGTCCACGGCTTCGACGATCAGGTCGAACTCCCCGTGGCGGCGTTCCTGCTCTTCGATTTCCTGTTGGCTGGTCAGGTAAAAGAATTTGCCGATAAAAATCATTCATGCTCTCCTTGGCGTTGGACAGGTGGCGTGCATGGGCCGTTCAACTGCAAGGTTGGTTTACCCCATGTGGCAGGGAACTTCAACTCCCGGATCCTCCCTGCCTTCCTGTTTTTTCCCGCACCGTACATATAAAGGGCCTGCGTGCCCGGGGCGGTCCAGTACCCCGAACAGTCCAGCGGCTTGCAGAACCGCCTTGGTTGGCGTATGGTGACCGCATCCGCTTACCCCAAAGCATCGATGGAAAACCATGAATCGTGTCTGCCTTATCCTGGCGCTGGTGGCCGGCTTGACCGCCTGCGCATCCCCTCCCCGCTACGAGGCCGCTTTCGCTACGCTCGATCGGAATCAGGATGCGGTCATTGAATGGTGGGAATTCGAGGCCGCCTATCCGAATGCCGACCCCAAGACCTTCCTGGAAGCGGACCACAACAAGGATGGCCGGATCACAGCCGAGGAATGGCAGTATTATACCGATATCAGTAGGACTCGATAATATCCCCGCGCTCGATATAGGCGGCGATCTCCTCTTGGGCTTGTTGCAGGCCGTGCAAGGCCTGGCGGTAGCCATGGTAGACGGGATCGTCGTCCCCCAGCACTGATTTGATTTTCGCCAGAAGAACTTCGCCGTGATCAACATGATCGGCAATGTCTTCCAGCATCTGCTTGCGCCGCCGGTGTTTTTTGCGCTCCTCTTCGATCACGGGCACCAGACGCCGTATCGAATACTCCACCAGGGCATCCCGGGGAGCATCGAAGGTTTCGCAGGCCTCCTGGAGCAGCTTCAGCGTGCGCCGGCTGAGGACATATGTCTTCTGCACGCGTTCTCGGGGCGGGGAGTGGGTTTCCTGCACCTGCCGGGCGATATGGGCCAGGGTTTGGGCGTCTTCAATGAGGTGTTCGAACAGCGACTTCTGTTTGATGCCCAAGTGGACGGCCACCACACTGATGGCGTCGATGGCCTGGGCGGTCAGGCGAAACGTGGCCCGCACCGACTGCTTGCCGCGCAGATCCGAAGAAGACGGTCGCGGCAGCGACAATCCGTCGAATTCATCCGATGGTTTTTTTTTCGTCATGGGCGCTTTCCCGGCGGCGGTGAAATAGGGCAGCCATCTGATATTACTACATCATAAATCAGTCTAAAAAGTAATGCAATAGCCGCCCCGTCCTACCCTCATATCGTGCCTCGAGCGGCCGCGTCGATGCCCTTCAAGGCAGCAGGCGGGCGGGAAGAAGGTATCCGTTTCGCAAAGCTGTTCCAAGCCTGCATGGACGGCCGGGGCTTCAGTCGCCGGCCGTGTTTTTCGGGAAGGGGGTTGCCGTGGCGGGGCTGCCGGAATCGCAATGCCGCCCGTGGATCCCGCACCGCCTGGGCGGTTTGCGGCGGGTTCCTGCGCAGCGCGGTTGGTGAATGAACAGGCAGGCCTTCATCAGCGGCCGCCCTGGTGTTTTTGACGCCGCCATTCCCACGGCGGCGTTGGATCAGGCGCAGCCCACAGCCCTACACCGACCTTGCGGGCCTCCTGCTCGGCTGCTTCATAATCCTGCCGATTGGAATGCCGCTGTAAATGCCAGGCCAAACCGGCCTCGAGAAGCGCCAGATTGAGTTCCCGGCCGTCTTCAAGGGATACGATGGCGAGGGTCTGTTCGAAGATATCGATGCCCACGATCCGGTAGAGGACGATCTTGCCGAAGCACAGGTTCTGGGTGAACTGCTTGGCGCGTTCACCAAAGGGTTGACCCGTTTCCGGACAGTCGATGCCGTGCAGCTTGATCACCACCGGATGTTGATCGGGGGTCAGCACCGTGATGCTGTCCCCATCGGCCACCCCGACCACACGCGCTGTGATCAGGTCCTCCGCATGGGCGGCGGAGGCCATGAGCAGCGCGATCATAACGACAAAGAGGGTTGTGATGGAATGGCGCATGGAGAGGGCTCCTCAGATCCATCGTTCTCCCATATCGAGCAGTCCCCGGGTTCTTCGCGCACTTAACTGCTGCGAGATCCCGGGATTCCCTCACGCACCTGCCGCTCTGTCCAGCGGCTGGAGGCGGATGAAACATAACCTGTATTTTTAACTTATAATATCACAATCTCCCAAAATCCCCAAGCAACTTCGATCAATGCGTCCGGACGCGATCCGGGAGGTGTTTATCGGGTTCCGGGAGCACCTCTAGGCCCGACTGTCGGAGACAGCCTATGCCATCTGCCTTCCAACCCGCCCCTGCGGCGTGTAGCGGCGCCGCATACCCGCCATCGCCCCAATTGCCCGCCTTATTCAGTAGTTGGTTTTACCTATCATTTAACAGTCATTTCTCGCCTATTGCCAGCTCCGTTTCCGTGGCTAACTTACATTTCAAGAACGACAGCAACCACAACCCAACCAACACGAGGAGGGACATCATGGCGAATCCAGAAGTTCATGACTACACGAAAGACGATAGCGATGGTCACGTGGATACCAGAGAAGCCAACAAGGAATGCGAGAAACCCGATCCCAATTTGGGATGTGATCCCGGAATCGATGTAGCAGGATAAACCTCTTGGAGGTGTACCATGATCGGAACAGCGCTGACGATTGTGATCCTCGGCTGCTACCTCAACAGCCGGGGTGCCAACAAATACAACCTTGCAACATCCAAGGTCTAAGATAAGGCAGAGCTTCAAGCAATAGGCAACGATATCGAATACCCCACTGGACTGATCTGCTCTGACAATTGTCTTGATCCTGAGACTGGATGATAGCGGCAGAGCCTCTTTGAGGCTCTGCATTTTTTTTGGGCCCTCGCGCTGCGCAGGACGACACCCTATCTAGGGGACCGGTGGCAGGACTCTCCTCCATGTCAACTTTTCCCCAGTCCCTGTCGTCGTAACCATCAAACAAGCCGCACGGCCATGATCTCAACCCAAACGGAAGG
>CAYMQN010000198.1:0-7159 GCA_964392545.1 uncultured Desulfobacteraceae bacterium | reverse complement strand
GCGCCCGCCCATCCCATGGAGATGCTCCCGCCGAACGGGGACGATGCCGCCATCCGATGGCTTCAGGCCAGACGCTCCTCCTCGAAGTATTGAACCTGGTAGGTTTCCACGTCCAGGTCACCCTCCCGCCAGGCCTGCGCCGGAAGCCCTGCTTTAAGGCACAAGTGCGAGAGAAAGTCCTGGCGGCGGGGCAACTGCTTCCACACTTGGGGCAGAAAGGTGGCGCTGGCCCCGCCTTTGCGGATGATAAGGCCGTCGACACCCGGCCGGATACGGGCCAGAAGATCGTCGCAGTCCGTGTAGGCCAGGGGGGCGGGGGGGGATAGAACACTGACTTCGATGACGACCTGCTGGAACTCGGCCACGGTCAAAGGTGGGAAGCGCGGATCCCGGAAAGCGGCGTTGAGGGCATTTTCACGGACATTGCGCACCAGGGGTTCCGGCGAGGCCAGGGTCCCGATACAGCCCCGCAGGCTGCCGTCCAAGACCAGGGTGACAAAAGTGCCGCCCGGGGTGGCGAAGATGGGCCGCTGCAGGCGCGCTTGCAGGCTGCGCAACTGTTCATCGGGTGGCGGACACCCGAGTTTTTCGGCAATGGCCGCACGGGCCAATCGAACCAGACATTGTCCCTCTTCGGGCGTCAGGGCGGTGGGGCGGCTTGGGGCGCTGGGCATAGGGTCTCCTGCTGGGGGATGGTGAAAAAAAATGGGCAGGCCGGTCCGTCCGTGTGACTGGCCTTGTCCTTAGGTATAACCGCTCGGAGCGGGATTGTCGAGGTTCGAAAGGGGGCAGGCCGGACGTGATGGCAGGGAAGGTCAGGCTTCGGCGGCGAGCAGGCGGGATACGGGGACGATGCGGACCGGGGTGTCCCGGATCTCGGAGCAGAAAAGCGCCAAGGCCGCCGCCGTTTCGGGGTAGGGGTGGCCGATGGCGATGGCCTGGCCGTGACGCAGGGCATGGTCCATGGCCGCGTAGAGTGTATTGAGAATGGCCTGGGGCCGGCGGTCGGTGTCCAGAAACACATTCCGGCGGCCGCTGGTCAGGTGCATGCCGCAGGCCGTGCGATAGGCTTTGGAGTGACAGGTGGTCAAGCTGTCCACGAAAAATAGCCTGTGATCCTGAATGGCCTCGAGGGCGCAACGGATATGGGCGTGGTCGGAGGTGAAACGGGATCCCATGTGATTGTTGACACCGGCGGCATGGGGTACCGCCTGAACATTGGCGCGAACGACCTGACGGATTCGGGCCGGGGGGTCGCCGACAAACAGGGCGCCGGGCCCGGGATCAAGCTGACGGTCATAGGGCTCCATGGGCTGGTGCAGGAGGATTTCATGGCTTTGGGCGTGGATGGCGGCGGCCAGATCGACGGAGTAGGGCAGGTGGGGCAGAACGGCATAGGTCAATTGGGCCTTGATGGCCAAAAAGGCCGCCGCACGGCGGCGGCTGTTTCCGATATCGTCGATGATGATGGCCAGGCGGGCTTGGGGGGGGCGTTGTCCCATGGCGATGGCTTCGGCCAACGGGTTACCCCAGGCCACAGCCGCTGCCCACCCTAAGGATTTTAGAAGAAACGCCCTTCGATCCATACCCGTCCAGCTCATTCGATAGCGCTTAGCGTCTCGTCCGTCCGAGGAGCGATTTCCGTGAGATCCAAACCAAATCAAAAAAATTATACAATATATGGGATATCGCGTCAAGCGATATCCCATATATTGGAAAAAATGGACCGACCCATCGTTGCACCGATCCCTTGAATCCCCGCTGTTTCTCTGATAGACGATCCTGCAGACCGATTCACACCGTCAACAGGAGGCTCTATGCATCGCGCCGCCGTCGTAGGGGCCACAGGATACGCGGGTGCCGAACTGGTAAGAATCCTGCTCGGCCATCCGGAGGTCACCCTGACCACGCTGACCTCCCGGCAATTCGCCGGCCAACCCTTTGCGTCCATTTATCCGGCCCTGGCCGGCCGCACCGATCTGGTATGCGCACCTTACGATGTCGCGCGCCTCAAACAGGACGCCGACGTGGTTTTTCTGGCCCTGCCCCACCAACTGCCCATGACCCTGGTCCCCGATCTTCTCGATGCCGGTCTGCGGGTGATCGATCTATCCGCCGATTTTCGTTTCCACGACGTCCAGCGCTACGAGGAGGCCTACCAGCCGCATGCGGCCCCGGAATGTTTGTCCCGGGCGGTCTACGGCCTGAGCGAGGTGCATGCCGATCGCATTCGCCAAGCCCGTCTGGTGGGCAATCCGGGCTGCTACCCGACCTGTGTGCTTCTGCCGCTGATTCCGCTGATCCGCCACGGGCTGGTTTCACCGGCCAATCTCGTGGCGGATGCCAAATCCGGTGTCAGTGGTGCCGGCCGGGGATTGAGCCTGACCGCCCATTTTTGCGAGGTCAGCGAATCCTTCAAACCCTACAAGGTGGCCCGGCATCGCCATAACCCCGAAATGGACGAACATCTGGGCCTGGCGGCGGGCCATCCCGTCCACATCACCTTCGTTCCTCATCTGCTGCCCATGAGCCGCGGCATGCTGGCCACAAGCTATGCCCAGACCATGCCTTCCGTGGATGCCGACAGAATCCGGGCCTGCCTGGAAGAAGCCTACGGTGGGCGCCCGTTTGTCCGCCTTTGCGGTGCAGAGCGCATCCCCGACACCCGCCATGTGCGGGGATCCAACTTTATCGACATCGGATTTCAACTGGACGCCGACGACCAGCGCCTCATTCTCATCTCGGCCATCGACAATTTGGTCAAGGGCGCCGCCGGCCAGGCGGTTCAGAATATGAACCTCATGCTGGGTCTCGACGAGCAGGCCGGCCTCGGCCTGGTTCCCTATCCCCTGTAAGCTTTCGGTTATCCGAAGGGATAGGGACCGGTGCGGCCCGTCAGGCGCGGCCCCGGGAAATCGGCCCTGTAATGGTTTGAATTCTTGACAAAATCGTGTGAATTGAATAGACACAGTCAGCGTAGCCGTCCATGCCTGCCCTGCGGGGTATCCCAACATTTTCCATCCAAATGGTGAAAGGAGACCGATCATGACCGCCAAGCTGATCAAGGGGACCGAGATCCGCGAGCAAATTTTAGAGGAAATCACCGCCGAAGTTGCCGAAATCAAGGAAAAACATGGGGTCGTGCCCGGTCTCGTGACCATTCTGGTGGGGGAGAACCCGGCTTCCATCTCCTACGTTACCCTCAAGATCAAAACCGCCCACCGTTTGGGTTTCAATGAAATCCAGGACTCCCAACCGGTGGACCTCTCCGAAGCCGATCTCCTGGCCTTGATCGACAAGTACAACAAGGACGATGCCATCAACGGCATTCTCGTCCAGTTGCCGCTGCCCAAGCACGTGGATGAAAAAAAGGTGCTGAACGCCATCGATCCCGACAAGGATGTGGACGGTTTCCATCCGGTCAACGTGGGGCGCCTGATGATCGGCGGCGACGAAGTCAAGTTTCCGCCCTGCACCCCCGCCGGCATTCAGGAGATGATCGTGCGGGCCGGGGTCGAAACCAAGGGGGCCGAAGTCGTCGTGGTGGGGCGCTCCAACATCGTCGGCAAACCGATCGCCAACATGATGCTCCAGAAGGGACCCGGCGCCAATTCCACCGTTACCGTGGTGCACACGGGCACAAAAGACCTCAAGGCCCATTGCCTGCGTGCCGATATACTGATTGTCGCCGCCGGGGTACCGGGGTTGGTCAAACCGGAATGGATCAAACCCGGGGCCTGTGTCATCGATGTCGGGGTCAATCGGGTGGGGGAGAAGATCAGCGAGAAAACCGGTAAAAAGATCGCGGTTTTGAAAGGCGATGTGGATTTCGATGCGGCCAAGGAAATTGCCGGCTGCATCACCCCGGTACCGGGAGGCGTCGGGCCCATGACCATCACCATGTTGATGAAAAATACACTAAAAAGCTTGAAATATAAGCTGGGTTTGATGTAGTATGTTTTTAGCTGGCTGCAATCATGACGCCAGCCACCCAGCACGCATTGCAGATGCGAAACCACGAAAAGGCAAACCCGCTGAAAAGCGGGGACGCACAACCACGGGTCTAAAGCTGAAAGGCCAGGACAGCCGGGTCACCGAAGGTTCAGCCATTTACGCCTTCGGGATTTTTCCCGAAGGCGTTTTATTTGGATCGAACAAGGCGCGGGAGGCGGACAGGCCGATGCGCTGGGTGGGCCGGTGGAGGGAAACCACTGAAGGATGGGATGCCTTACGTTTTATTGACAGGCATCCTGGCTTTTAGTATTCTTTCAGGATTATCCAAAATACTCGATCCATACCGGTTGGGTGAGCGGCACCGATAGCCGGTCGGGCCGTACCGCCGGGCAACTTCACTCTGGACTATGGCAGGTTGATCATGCGAAACAAAATTACGTTTATTCTTCTCAATGGAAATGGTTCGCGTATCCGCCAGTTCTCTTCCTCCAAACTGGCCCTGGCAACGGTTGCGTTGTTCAGTGTGCTGGTGCTGACCGGCGCCGGCCTTCTCATCCGGGATTATCTCGGTCTCAAGCGGGCCGCTGCGCATGTGACGCAACTCCAGGAAAAAGTGGTGGCCCGGGATGCCGAAATCGTTCACCAGAAGCGACAGATCGAATGTTTTGCAAACGAAATCAATCAGCTAAAAATGAACATGGTCGCTCTGGACGCTTTCGAAAAAAAGATTCGCGTCATTGCCGATCTTGAAAAACCCGCGGGTGAAGACAACCTTTTCGGTGTCGGGGGGGCCACACCGGAAGATCTCGACACGAACACGTCCCTGCGACGCGATCAGTCCGGATTGATCCGCTCCATGCATGATCATGTCGAACTGCTGGAAACGGCCACCTACAGCAAGGAGCAGGATTTCGCATCCCTGCTGGACCAGCTCAACGAAAAAAAGAATCTGCTGGCCTGCACCCCCTCGATCCGGCCGGCCAAGGGCTGGCTTTCCTCCAATTTCGGTTACCGCATCTCGCCGTTCACCGGCCGGCGGGAGCTCCATGCGGCCTTTGATATTGCCAACCGTGAAGGCACCCCGATCGTCTCGCCGGCCAACGGCGTCGTGACCTTTGCCGGAAGAAAAGCGCTTTACGGCAATCTACTGGTCATCGACCATGGTTACGGTATTGTCACCCGGTACGGCCACCTCAAGTCCTTCGAGGTCAAAAAGGGGGACAAAGTGAAACGGGGTGAGGTGGTTGCCAAGATGGGCAATACGGGACGCAGCACCGGCCCCCATGTGCACTATGAGGTGCGCCTGAACGGCGTGCCGGTCAATCCCGAGAAATACATTTTGAACTGATCTGCGCTTTGCGGCCGCTTTTGCGGAGCACGGAACACGCCCGACGATCGTCATCCGGTCACGGCGTTCCGGCCTCCCGTCGGTTCCTGGCCACTTGACTGCACCCCGCCTGATCCGCATGCCTTCCTGGCCGATGGCATGCCGCTCGCCTGCCGCTCGCTGCAGGGCCTAACGATCTGATCCCGACTTTCCCTGGGCAATCTGAAAGCATGCGACCGGCAGGTCAACCGGGCCGCAGGGGCGGTCTTGGGGCCGTCCGAGTTGACAGCGGCCGGGTGAAAGCGTAAGGGAGACTGCAAAACCAACCGCTATCCTTCGATGGGAAAGGAATAACGCCCAGGCTCATGATAGGTCAATATTTAACCAAGATATTCGGCAGTCAAAACGAGCGGGTACTCAAAAAACTGAACCCACTGGTGGACCGCATCAATGACTTGGAGCCCGACTTCAAGTCCCGTGACGATGCGTCCCTGCAAGCCGCGACCGGCGATTTGAAAACACGGCTGGCCAATGGGGAAGCCTTGGACGATCTCCTGCCGGAGGCCTTCGCCGTGGTGCGCGAGGCCTCCCTGCGCACCCTTGGCATGCGGCACTTCGACTGCCAGCTCATCGGCGGCATGGTGCTGCATGACGGCAAAATTGCCGAAATGAAAACCGGTGAGGGCAAGACCCTCGTCGCTACCCTGCCGGCCTACCTCAACGCACTCACGGGAGCGGGGGTCCACGTGGTTACCGTGAACGATTATCTGGCCCAACGCGATGCCGAGTGGATGGGGCAGATTTACCGTTTTTTGGGGCTCGAGGTGGGGTGTATCGTCCACGGGTTGACGGATGCCGAGCGCAAGCAAGCCTATGGGGCGGATATTACCTACGGGACCAACAATGAATTCGGGTTCGACTATCTGCGGGACAACATGAAGTTTCAGCAGGACAGGCTCGTGCAGCGCGAACTGCACTACGCCATCGTCGACGAGGTGGACAGCATCCTGATCGACGAAGCCCGGACGCCGCTGATCATTTCCGGTCCGGCCGAAAAATCCACCCAACTCTATTACCATGTCAACGGCATCATTCCCCAAATGAAAAAGGAGGTCGATTACACCATCGATGAAAAGGCCCGCAGCGTGACCCTGACCGAAGAGGGGGTGGCCCACGCCGAAAGCCTGCTCAAGGTGGACAATCTCTACGACCCGAAGCATATCGACCTGCTTCACCATGTGCAGCAGGCCCTCAAGGCGCACGCCCTCTTCAAACGGGATGTCGATTACATCGTCAAAAACGGTGAAGTCATTATTGTCGATGAATTCACCGGCCGGCTGATGCCCGGCCGCCGCTACAGCGAAGGCCTGCACCAGGCACTGGAAGCCAAGGAAAACGTCAAGATCGAAAACGAGAACCAAACCCTGGCATCGATCACCTTTCAGAACTATTTCCGCATGTACGACAAGCTGGCGGGGATGACCGGCACCGCCGATACGGAAGCGGCCGAGTTCAAAAAAACCTACGACCTGGATGTGGTTGTGGTCCCCACCAACCAGCCGATGATCCGCAAGGATTATTCGGATGTGATCTACAAGACCCGCAAGGAAAAATTCGACGCGGCCCTGGAGGAGATCATCGCCTGCCATGCCAAGGGCCAGCCGGTACTGGTGGGCACCATTTCCATCGATGTGTCCGAGAACTTCAGCCGGAAGCTCAAGAAGCGGGGCATCCCCCATACCATTCTGAATGCCAAGAACCATGAAAAGGAGGCCGAAATCATCGCCCAGGCCGGCCAGAGGGGCGCCGTTACGATCTCCACCAACATGGCCGGACGCGGCACGGATATCGTCCTTGGGGAAGGGGTCACCGACCTGG
>CAYMQN010000197.1:1660-7163 GCA_964392545.1 uncultured Desulfobacteraceae bacterium | reverse complement strand
GAGGATTTCAGAAGAGTGAGAACGCCGGCCTGGGCCAAAAGATGCCCTCTCTGGACGAACACTACCGGGGTTTGGTGAACATCCAGTCATCCCCCTTCACCGTCCGGTGACAATTGATGCAGCCCTCGACCTTGCCCGCAGCCGCCGCTGCACCCTGCGCATCGTACTTGGCCCAGAACCAGTCGCCAACCGTTTCATAAGGATCCTCCTTGGTTCACTTTGCTTGCGATCGGCCGGGGCGCTCGATTTGCGTCGTGAAGGGCCCCGGCAAGAATGGCCTACCGGGATTTTAGAACGGTCGTGGACCTGCCGGCCATGGGGTTCACGCTGTATCTCGGGAGGCCTGCGCCCTGCCTTTGCGCGCGCTCGGCATTTCCGCCGTTACGGGTTGCGGGGCGGCCGAATACACCCCAGGCCGTATTGCGCCGGCGAAAGGAACGCGCTTATCCTGCTCGAAGGCGTTATCACCATTCATTTCGATTGCAAAAGGAGGCCCCCATGGATTTGGAACTGACAGGCAAACGCGCTCTGGTCACCGGCTCCACCGCCGGCATCGGCTTTGCCATCGCCCGGGAGCTGGCGGCCGAGGGTGCCGAGGTCGTCGTCAACGGACGCAGCGCTGAACGGGTCAACCAGGCCCGCAAACAGATCGATATCGACGTCCCCGGCGCCGTTACGGACGGTGTGGCCGCCGACCTGTCCACCGCCGCCGGCGTCCAGGCGATCACGGAGCGCTTCAAGAGCCTCGACATTCTCGTCAACAGCCTGGGCGTCTTCGAGGTGAAACCGTTTTCCACCATCGAAGACGTCGAGTGGTTCGATTTCTTCGAGACCAATGTCATGAGCGGGGTGCGGCTGAGCCGCTTTTATCTGCCCGGCATGAAAGAAAGGGACTGGGGGCGGATCGTCTTCATCTCGAGCGAATCCGGGCTGCACATCCCCCAGGAGATGATCCACTACGGGGTCACCAAAGCCGCCCAGATCGCCCTCGCCCGCGGCCTGGCGGAGACCACCCAGGGCTCCGGCGTAACCGTCAATTCGGTGCTGCCGGGTCCCACCCGCTCGGAAGGCATCAGCACCTTCATCAGCAACCTGGCCAAAGAGCAGAACATGACCGAGGAAGACTTCGAGGAAGAGTTCTTCAATCGGATGCGCCCCACCTCCCTGATTCAACGCTTCGCCGACACCCGCGAGGTGGCCCACCTGGTGGTCTACACCTGCAGCCCCCTGGCCTCGGCCACCAACGGCGCCGCCCTGCGGGTGGACGGCGGGGTGGTGCGGGCGATACCGTGAAGCGCCGGCCATTGTTCCGTGGGGCAAACCCCGGTCATTGGTCAATCGTCACTGGTCATTGGGAACGTCAAACGCACCCCGCCGTCATGCCCGCGCAGGCGGGCATCCAGGCAGTTGAGGTTGCAATGATGGCAACCATCAATTCGGGTGGTGCGCTTCCTGCGTCAGCACACCCTATGGGCTATGTCGCAATTCGACGAAACAATCCCTGTTGGCCCGTCATGCCGGCGGAAGCCGGCATCTCGTTGGGATAACGGTATGCAATTGTATGAGATCCCGGCTTTCGCCGGGATGACGTCCTAGGACAAATCCCTCTCGTGCAAATCATGACACAGCCTCGAAAGCGGGCATCCCGCATCCAGCCCCCGCCGTAACCACTGACCCATGACTACTGACCGCCTTTCCCCAATGACAAATGAGCAATGACTGGGGTTCTCCCTACCGCTTCACGATCTCCTCCAGCGCCGTGTCCAGATCGGGGTAGGTAAACGTGAACCCCGCTTCTTTCAGGCGTTGGGGCAGCGCGCGCTGGCTGGCGAGGAGCACTTCACCGAATTCCCCGAGCACCAGTTTGATCATGAAGGCCGGGGCCGGCATGCAGGCAGGCCTGTGGAGCTTGCGGCCCAGGGTTTTGGCGAGTTCCGCGTTGCGCACCGGCTCCGGGGCCGTGAAATTGAAGGGGCCGCTGAGCGACGGGGTTTCGATCAGAAACTGGAAGGCCGACACCAGATCCTGCATGTGAATCCAGGGAAACCACTGGCGCCCGCTGCCCAGGGAGCCCCCCACGAAGGAGCGGAAGGCGGGGATCATGGTCGCCAGGGCGCCGCCGTCGCGGTCGAGCACGATGCCGAAACGCGGCAGCACCACGCGGGCGCCCTTGGCTTCGGCGGCAAGGGCCTCCTTTTCCCAATCGCGCCCCACTTCGGCCAGAAAATCGTCGCCCGGCGGGGCATCTTCCGTCAGGAGGTCCTCGCCCCCGTCGCCGTAGTAGCCCACCGCGGAGGTGCTGCACAGGATCGTCTCCCCTCCTTCCGGAAGGGCCGCCACCAGGTTGCGGGTGGTCATGATGCGGCTGTCGTAGATCTGCTGTTTGATCTTTTCGGTCCAGACGGTGAAAATGGATTTCCCGGCCAGGTTGATCACCACCTCGTGGTCCGCCAGGGATTTCTGCCAGTCGCCGGGCCGGGTCGTGTCCGCTGCGATGTAGTGAAAATCGCGATGGTCGATCTTGTCCGGGTCTTCCGTGCGGCCGACCGCGGTCACCCGGTGTCCGCCCTGCAACAGGGCCTTGGAAAGATGGCGCCCGACAAAACCGAGCCCGCCCGTAATGAAAACGTTCATGGGGGTTCCTTTCGGTGGGGAGGGTCATTGGTCTCAACTAGGTTCATTGATCAGTGGCCAGTTGGCATTGGTTAAAATCGTTGTCGTCGTCCGTGGAGTGCCAGCGCAACGGTTGTCGTAATCGTAACCGAAATCGGGATCGGGATCGAAACGCTTCTTTACGACAACGCTAAACCGCCCCTGACAACGACACCATAACCATCCCCGATCCCGTTATCCAGCACCCGGCCCGCGGGAACCCCATGCCCCATGACCCCCTTTTGCCAGGCAGACAACCCGCAGGGGACGACGCAGGCCCCCAGTGGCGTTGGGCCGATGCGGCTCAGGGAGGTGTCCAGCCGGCGGGCCAGATCCAGTCCATCATGGCATAGATCGCCGCAATGAACGCCAGTCCTATGACAATCCGGCCGACTTTCCAATAGACGGTTTTCCGTTCCGTTTGCACCGGCGGTTTCCTTTCGATATTTGCACGATCCGTTCGGCGGCGGGAAGCCGCCACGAAGCTTTCGTATCCTTACTTTCTTTAAAACCTGATGCCCTGGCAAAGGCCTGCCAATCGGAAGGAGACCTTATTCTCGCGGCCCGATCCCTGTATGCGGAAGGTGGATCTAAGCGGAGAGCCCTTTTGTGGTGGGATCGCCAAATAGAGTCCCTCGGCAAGCCAAATAAAGGCCATTGCCCATGGTCATCTCACGCCCTGCTTCATAAGGTCTTTAGGCATCATACGCATGCCATCAACCGACAGGAGGCACCATGCAGGCACCACGCATTCACGCGGTACGCAATTTCACGCGGCAGGATCTCATCCAGCTTGCCGAAACCGAGGGCCAACCGTGCATTTCCCTTTTCATGCCCACCGAATTGGCCACCGCCACCGCCGACGAAGCCCGCATCCGCTTGAAAAACCTGCTGCGGCAGGCCGAAAAAGAGGTTTCCGAGGCCGGCAAATCGCAGAAAAAGGCGCTTCTGCCGAAAATCGAGGAGGGCCGCCGTCTGATGGCCGACGAGGATTTCTGGCGGCGCCGCAGCGAAGGGCTGGCCATCTTCATGACCGCGGATCAATTTCGCTACTATCAGCTGCCGCTGCCCTTCGAGGAAAGCGTGACCCTGGCGGACCGTTTTCGGATCAAGCCCCTGATGCCGCTTTTCATGGCCGACGGCCGTTTCTACGTTCTGGCCCTCAGTCAGGCCGCTATCCGTCTTTTGGACTGCACCCGGCACACGGCGGTGGAGCTCGAGCCGGAAGACATTCCCGGCGGCATCGACGAAACCCTGTCCTACGACAGCAAGCAGTCCCAGCTCCAGTTTCATACCGGCGCCGGACAGGGCGGCGGCGCCCGCCCGGCCATGTTCCACGGCCACGGGGTGAGCATCGACGATCAGAAAGACGAGATCCGGCGCTATTTCCAGCGGGTGGATCAAGCCCTGGCGCCCTTTTTAAACAAACCGGAGATCCCTCTGGTGCTGGCGGGGGTCGATTACCTGCTGCCCCTCTACCGGGAAGCCACCGATTACGGATGGATCATAGAAGACGCCGTCACGGGCAACCCCGACACCCTGCCGGCCGAGGAGCTCCACCAGAAGGCCCTCGAGGTGGTCCGGCCGGAGCTCGAACGCCAGCAGCGCGAGGCCCTGGCCCGCTACCGGGAGCTGGCCGGAATCGGACACACGGCGGCCGGCGTCCAGACCGTGGTCCCGGCCGCTGTCAACGGTCGCGTGGACATCCTCTTCGTTTCCCTGGACGAGCGTCGGCCGGGAACTTTCGATCCGGCCACCAACCAGGCCAGCGTGTCCCGGGAAGAAAACCCGGAAGCAGAGGATCTGCTGGATTTGGCCACGGTCCAGACCATCCGCCACGACGGCCGGGTGTATGCCCTTGAGAACGCCGCCATGCCCGCCAAGGATGCCGCGGCGGCGGCCATCCTGCGCTTCTGACCGGCGCCATCAACCGACGACAACCCCATAAGGAGCACCCGATGAAAGATGAAGAAATCACCCATCGCGTCGAAGAATGTCTCGAATGCCGGGGAACCGGCAAGATCGGCGCCCGCAACTGCAGCAGTTGCGATGCGTCCGGCAAGATTATTGTCCATTCCCATGAACACCGGCACGGGGATACGATCCACGATCACCCCCATCACCATCACCACCCGCATCAGCCCGGGGACGACACCCCTCACGAGCACAGTCACTGAGAGAGGAGATCGCATGACATCCTTTACGAACCGTATCCTGCTCGCGGCCAAACTGAATCCGGCCGTTTACGAAGAAGTGGAGGCAGACCGGACGGCCACGGGGCAGGCCATGGCCGTGGTCGTTCTGGCCAGCCTGGCCGCCGGGATCGGCAGCATGCAGCAGATCGGGGTCGGCCTCGGCGGCCTGCTGATGGGAACCCTTACCGCCCTGCTGGGTTGGGCCGCCTGGGCGGCCATCATTTATCTCGTCGGCACCCGGCTGCTGCCGGAACCCCAGACCAAGGCCGATTACGGGGAATTGCTGCGCACGATCGGGTTTGCCAGCGCCCCCGGCCTTATCCGCATTCTGGGCGTCGTCCCCGGACTGATGGGCATCGTCTTCCTGGCCGCCGGGATCTGGATGCTGGTGGCCACGGTCATCGCCGTCCGCCAGGCCCTGGACTACCACAGCACGGCCCGCGCCGTGGGGGTCTGTCTGATCGGCTGGCTGGCCCAATTGCTCATCATGGCCCTGATCTTCGCCATCACCGGCGCTCCGGCCCCGGAGGGGGTTGGGGGGTAACAACACCGGTCAGGGGTCATCCGTCATTGGTCATTGGTTACGGCAATTGTCGCCTTCCCGGGCTTGACCCGGGAATCCAGCCCATACGGCCATTGTGCCAACCGTAACTTCC
>CAYMQN010000197.1:0-1560 GCA_964392545.1 uncultured Desulfobacteraceae bacterium | reverse complement strand
CAACCGGCCGACACCAAAATCGTCCTGCTGGTCATGGACGGCCTGGGGGGATTGCCCGGAGACACGGGACGGGGAACCGAACTGGAGGTGGCCCAAACCCCGCACCTGGATGCCCTCGCCGCAAAAAGCGTCTGCGGGCTGCACCAGCCGGTGGGTCCCGGCATTACACCCGGCAGCGGCCCTGCCCACCTGGCGCTGTTCGGCTACGACCCGCTGCACTACGAGGTCGGCCGGGGGGTCCTGGCGGCCCTCGGCATCGGGTTCGAACTCCAGCCCGGCGACGTGGCCGCCCGGGGCAATTTCTGCACGCTGGACGCGCAGGGGCGGGTGAGCGACCGGCGGGCCGGCCGCATCCCAACGGAAACCTGCGCCAAGCTCTGCGACAAGCTGCGTGAGATCGAAATCGAAGGGGTCCGCCTGTTCATCGAACCGGTCAAGGAATACCGTTTTCTGCTCGTGCTGCGCGGCGAAGGTTTGAACGGGGCCATTGTCGACACCGATCCGCAGCAGGTCGGCGCCGAGCCCCTGGCCCCGGAGGCGCGGGATCGGCAGGCCCGGGCCACGGCCGAAAAGGTCGACCGCTTCCTGGAGGCGGCCCGCGAGGTGCTGGCGGACGAGCACCCCGCCAACATGGTGCTTCTCCGAGGATTCTCCCAGCGGCCCCAGTGGCCCACCATGCCCGAGGTTTTCGGCCTGCGGCCGGCCGCCGTGGCGGGATATCCCATGTACCGCGGCGTCAGTCGACTGATCGGCATGACGATCCTGGAGACGGGGGCCACCCTGCCCGAAGAAATCGAGACGCTCGAAAACGCTTGGGCCGACCACGATTTCTTTTACGTCCATGTCAAAAAGATCGACAGCGCCGGCGAGGACGGGGACTTCGAGCGCAAAGTCGCCCTGATCGCGGATGTGGACCAGCATGTGCCGCGCCTGCTGGACCTCCAGCCCGATGTCCTGATCGTCACCGGCGACCACAGCACACCGTCCGCGCTGCAAAGCCACAGCTGGCATCCGGTGCCCGTTCTCCTTCACGGCCGCAGCTGCCGTCCGGACCAGGTGGATCGTTTCGGCGAGCGCGCCTGCATGAACGGCGGCCTGGGACCGAACTTCCCGGCCCGGGACCTCATGGCCCTGGCCCTGGCCAATGCCGGCCGCCTGGCCAAGTTCGGCGCCTGACGAGGGCCCCCGATGGTCGACAGCGACAAGCAAAACCTGAAGAAGAAGGTGCTTTCGCCGAATATCTTCGGCAAGGTGGGACGCCTGACGCATTTCGTGGGCCGCTTCGGTGCCGTCCTGGCGCTCACCGTCGGCGTCCTGTTTCTGCCCACCCACGAAGGTCTTTCCGCCGAAGGGCACCGGGCGCTGGCCGACGCCCTCCTGGACGAAATCGCCGCCAATGCCAACGTACCCATGATCGAGGTCGCGCGCGGGGCGGGGTAGGGAAACCGGTCATTGGTCATTGGTTACGGCCAAAATCCGGACTCCATGTTGTTATGCCATACAAGGCGGGCATCCAGGAAGTTGGGGGTGGAACGATGGCAGCATGCGCTGGATTCCCGG
>CAYMQN010000196.1:0-7318 GCA_964392545.1 uncultured Desulfobacteraceae bacterium | reverse complement strand
GAGGTCAACGATGCCTGGGAAAACTGCGAGAATATCGAGCCGCGCTATATGATAGCCGAACGGCCGCAGGTTGTAGAAGTATTAAAACGCCTGCCCAAGACCAATTGCAAGAAGTGCGGCGCGCCTATTGAAAGGTGTTATTATCGCACTAATGATTTCTAAATTTCATCGAGTCGCTGAAGCAGAACTAATTTTAAAGCTTTTAGAGGCCTGCCCTAACTCTCCTTTACCACGGAAATTGTTCAACTACGATAAATATAGTAGTGAAGGCAAAGAGGATAATTCAATTGGAAAAGAAATAAATATGCTTAGGCTTGTATCTGCTCATATATTTGAAAATCCTCAGAAATATCAATTTGATTCAATAGCCCTGGCTGCAAACTTTTTGTCAGAGCAACATCCGGCAAAGTTTTCGCCTTTATTAAATGAAGAAAAGATTCTTGGCATTTCTTAGCGACCAGAACAACTTGATGGGACGGAAAGTGGGAAAGAAAGGGGAGGTGAGGGAAAAGAAAGGGGACGGTCATTCATAAATAAGTATCTGTGTGTCTTCTATAAGGAAAGTTATTTATGAATGTCCCCTCTAAACCGCCTAAGAAGTCCGCTAATAGCGCGTAAAGTCTGCGCTGTCTTTCTCCAGTTCGCGGATATTTTCTTCGGTCAGCGAGGGTTGGCACTCCATGATAATCTCTAAAAATGTTTCGGTGGTGATTTCGAAGTTTCTACCCTCGCGGTATTCTTTCTCGAAGGCATGCTGGCTGATTTTGTGAAACAGGTACTCGATGTCCGCCGGGGTGAAAAGCGACAATTGGGATACCACCTTGTCCCAATCCACCTTGCCGTGGTTGGTATTGGCCAAAAAGTGCTTGAAAATCAGCGAGCGGCTTTTGTGATCCAGATCCCCGACGGGGATGATGCAGTCGAAGCGGCCCGGCCTTATGAGGGCGGCATCCAATTCCCGGATGTAATTCGTGGCGCAGATCAGGAGGTTCTTGCGCTTTTCTCTCCGGAACAGGGGCACCTGTTTTAGAAATTCATTCGTGATGGATTTGTCGGCGCGTGAGGCATTGTCGCGCTTGCCGGCGATTTCCTCGAATTCGTCGATAAATATGACGGTTTCATCCAGATCGCGCGCTACCTCGAACAAATCTTTCATTTTACGGCCCATACGATCTTCGCCCTCGGCCAAAAGATCGCTGGGGCTAACCTCGATATACCACCATTGGAGGCGGGCTGCGACCGCACGCGCAAAATGGGTCTTGCCGGTACCGGGCGGACCGAAAAAAATGATCGTCCGCGGCAGGGTGACGCCGTGCTTGCGCGCCAGTTTGGTTTGGGTCAACGGCAGCACAATGCGTTTGTCAACCACCTGCTTGGGGGGCTGCGACTCCGAAATCGTATCCCAGGCGGATTTATCCAGAATTTGGGCGCCCATGCGTTTGAGATGCCTGACCTGCTGGGCATCATGCAGGGCGTTGTCAACGGCTAGAATATTTTCGATATAATCCAGACCGGCCACTTTAATTCCGACATCCCTTCCAATCCTTTCCGATAAAACCCACTTGTGCTGCTGAATCCTGGCCCAAATATCGGCCGATTGCTCCGGGGCGATCTTGTGGCCGCTGACCTCGAATATCAGCGAGGCGTATTCTTCAGGTGTCGAAATGTCGTTCTGCAATTCCATGACGGTCTTTTCCTATGTAAAGATGGCTTTCAGATTTGTGACGGGCAAAAAGAATATGTATGGCGCGAATGTGAGGGTTGGGTTAGTCGCACCATAGTCTGGTATTAACTTGGCGCCGGTTGGAAACAGGCCGCCGGCCTTCTCAATGGCACGCGGCCACTATCCAAATTGCGTTGTCAGCCTTCCCAGGCCTGAAGGATAATTTTTGCCACGATGCTACCGCTCCTCTTTATACCCCTCAATAATGGCCTCAAAGGGGACTGCATTTGGCACCTCTCCTTGGTCGGCGGGCTGCTCTCAGAGCTCAATATAATACCAGAGAGACAATTTACCACTGGCGGTGATTGCCCGGCGGTCAAAACTACGCGGGGGACGGAAGGGGGGGCGGTCATTCATAAATAAATAGCTGTTCATTTCTTAAAAGGAACGTTATTTGTGGATGTCCGTCCCCTCTAAACCGCATGTGTGAGGTAGAATGGCGGTTCCTGGAGAAGAGGGTCAGACCAAGCTGACAGCCAAATATTCATCGCATTTTGTGAATGTGGACATTGAAGATGCATACGGAAAATTTGCGAAATGCCGGTTTGCAAAGGCTTTTTAAAAAAGGCGGCAACAATTACGTGCTGCTGCACAAAAGCGGTACTGCTGTCGCCTTTCGATTGGATAGTGAGGGAGACGTCCACATCGTCGATCGTCAAACTGAAGTCAGTTTCAGATCGACAGGTCTCGCTTTAATCGAAGACGGCTGGAAATGTGTCGGGCCGGGGTTGGAATACAGTTGGTTATTGGTATTGCAAGATTAAGGGGAAATCTATCGGGACACACGTTCAAAGAGGATGACGCCATGAAATCCAAGCCGCTGCAAGCGCATATCACGGCCTCCTACACCACCCTGCGCATTGGCATGGCGGTGCTGGCCATCGCCCTGCCCGGCATGCTGTGGCTGCTCGGGGACGTCGCGGCGAATCTGCCCCTGCAGGGGTCGATGAGCGCGTATTACCATGCTGGTGGCCTGGTGCGGGACGTGTTTGTGGGGTTCCTGTTCGCCATCGGGTTCTTCCTGATGCTCTACAAGGGCTTCACCGATTTTGAAAACTGGGCCCTGAACCTTGCCGGCGGGCTGCTGCTGATCGTGGCCGCGGTGCCGATGCCCTGGGGCTGCGGGGCCGACTGCCCGCAAGTGACCCTGCACGGCGCGGCCGCGGTGCTTTTCTTCCTGTGCATCGGTTATGTCTGCCTTTTTCGATCCAAGGACACACTGGGGTTGATGCAGGATCCGAAGACGGCCGGGAAGTACAAGATCGCCTACTGGATCCTGGGTGGGGTCATGATCGGCTCGCCCGTCATCGCGCTGGTCCTCAAATTGGTTCTGCAGCCCGACCCCGGCAAGGGGTCGTATATCTTCCTCATCGAGGCCGTCGGGGTGGTGGTCTTCGGGGTGTACTGGCTCCTGAAGAGCAAAGAGATCTGGGCAACCAATGCCGAGCGGCGGGCGGTGGAGGGCAAGCTGGAAATCGAGCCCTACGGCATGGGGCATTTCTTCAAGACGATCCATGTGACGCGTGCGGGTGAAGCCGGCACCAGATCCAGGGGACGCCCTTAACTTATTATTGCGGCAACTAAATAGACCAACTCGCCCGTCATCCCGGCGGAAGCCGGGATCTTCTTGCAAGCGTTGGTTCGGTATGGAGGAGATTCCGGCTTCCGCCGGAATGACAACCTTGGTAGATTTTATTGCGATAGCAATAATAACTTGACCTTTATTGCCGGTTTTATACGGTTCCTTAACGCCACGTCAATCCCGGTTAGACGCCCCCGGTGCTCTTCATTACATCATCGTTCGCGGTATCGCGCGCTGAACAACCTTGTCCACGATTCCGAAGTTGAGAAAGAAAGGGCGCCCCATGTGGGCTCAGATCCGGGTGCCGTCATTGTCCTCATGCCAGCCGCTGTACCGGCCGATCCGTTCGATGACCGTGCGGAGATAGTTGCGGCTTTCAATGGACGGCAGGGCCGCCACGAGACGCTGGTAGACATCGGCCGGGGTGAGGCGGTTGATGGCGGCGATCGCCTCTTTGATCGACGCTTGCGGAAGGAAGGCTTTTCCCACGCCCGAGGGGCCGGCATGGTAGGCCGCTACGGCGCAGTAGGTGCGGCTCAGCGGATCGGTGACCGCGCCCAGGTATCTGCTGCGCAGGATATGGAAATAGGCCGTTCCCAATGCGATATTGTTGTCGGGATCGAAAAGATACTGCGGTGTCAACTCGCGTTGCCCGCCGTGGACCCGGTCGTAGGCTTCGCGGCCGGCCGTGTGGGGGACCAGTTGCATGAGGCCGTAGGCCGAGGCGTTTGAGCGGGCATTCGGGTCAAAGCCCGATTCGGTGTGAATCATCGCCATGATCAGCGCCGGGTCGAGGTCGTATTTCCGGGCGTGGGCCAGAACGAGCGGTTGATATTTGCGCGCCCGTCCTTCCACGAGATTTCTCACCAGCCGGAACTGAATCACAATCGTCAGGTTTTGCGTGCGCCCCTCCCAGCCCCTGTCCACCGTTCCGGGAGGCCGCTTGTCGATGACATCGGCCACATAATCCGTTACGAACCAGCGGGGTGCGGGGCGACCGTCGATCATGCGGATATGCTCCAGCAGCGCCGGATGCCGGGGGAGGGAGGCGGTGGCGAAATTCAGGCGCAATTCCCGCGAGGCGGTTGCTTTCACCTTGAGCGGCCGGCCCACTTGCAGGATCGTACCGGTGTTCAGCCCGTTGATTTCGGCCAGCGCCCGATAGTTCATGCTGAAGCGCCGGGCGATCTTCCACAGGGAGTCGCCCGGCTGCACGAGGTAGACGCGGAATTTCTCATGCAAGGAAAGCGTTGCTACCCTCCCGGCCTGGCCGGGCGTGTCGGCCGTTGGGGGCGTCGTATGGGCAGCGGGGCGTTTGGCGGCTTCGGGGAGCAGGTACGGCCAGCCCCTGCAAATTTCGGCCAGCACGATGTCGCACCACGGTTGATCGCCGCCTGCGGGTTGCGGCGCGATGGTGGTCCCGCGCTGATCAAACACGGAGGCGCCAGATCTGCCCCGGTCGAGGCCCTGCCAAGCCCGAACGGGGCCGCCCGGGCGCCCTGCAGCGGTGTATTCCCATTGCAGGGCCGCATTCCTCTCGAAGGCTTGCCGGTTGGCGGGAGGCAGTTCGGTGGACGGAAATCGGCCCGTCTCAAAAGCGTGCGCCGGGGGCAGCCGGCAAAGGAGGACCACGGCGGCCAGGGCTATCGTTATGGCGAAGGATGTGGGAAAGGCGTGAGCGGGGGGCGATCGATGCTCGTATGTGAAATCAGTGCGGATAGAGCGCATAATCAACGGCCAGTCGACGGATGTGAGATGAGGCGAATTACGATGGACACAATGACGGCGGTGCTATCAGGAAACTTTGGGCCGAACGCGGCAGCGGTCAATAAGGTGCATACGGTATTGAGGCGAGAATTTGCCTTTATTGGGCATTGGAGGAGGTGCGGGGACGGTCATTCACAAATAAGTTGCCATTGAAGAAAGACGAGCCCACTGATAGGGCAGCGCTATCGTCTCCTATCGTTCTTGAACTCTGACAACCACTTTGCCTTTAACCTCGCGGGCCTGCAGCCGCTTGATGGCCTCCGGGATCCGGGCCAGCGAAACGGTCGAATCGATGACCGGCTTGAGCTTGCCTTCGGCGAACCAGCGGGACAAGGTTTCCATGTTGCGGCGTTGAGCCTTTCCGTTGCGGGCCGCCCATGCCCCCCAGAAAACGCCGAGGATGGCGCGTTCGCTCAGCAAGGCGTAGTTGAGGGGGATTTTGGGGATGTCGCCGGCGGCAAAGCCGATGACCAGCAGGCGGCCGCCCCATGCCGCGGCGCGCAAGGCCTCCATGGTGGCGTCGCCCCCGACCGGGTCGCAGACCACATCCACCCCCTTGCCCCCGGTGAGCTCCAGGGTGCGGACGCGCAGTTTTTCTTCGCTGTAATTGATGGGCATGTCGGCGCCGACCTCGCGGCACAAGGCAAGTTTGGCACCGGTGGAAGCCGCGGCGATGACCCGCGCGCCCATGGCCTTGGCCACCTGGATGCAGGCCACGCCGACCCCGCCGGCCGCGCCCAGGACCAGCACGGTTTCGTCGGGCTGCAGGCGGCCGCCGTCCTGAAGCGCATGGATCGCGGTCGCGTAGGTAATCCCTGCGGCGGCGGCCGCATCGAAGGTCATTCCGTCGGGCATGGGAGAGACTTTCTCCTTGGTCGCCAGGCACATTTCGGCAAAGGCCCCTTCGCCCGTGAAGGCCATGACCCGGTCCCCCGGGGACACGTGGTCGACGTTTTCGCCCACTTCGCGGACGACACCGGCCAGATCGACGCCGGGGACGAAGGGGAGGGCCGGCTTGACCTGGTAGCGGCCCTCGATCATCAGCGCATCCGGAAAGTTCAAGGACGCGCTCCTGATCTCGATCAGAACCTGATCCTTGCCGGGGGATTCGATACCGATGTCCCGCACACGGCATCCATCGGCCGGACCGAATTCCGTGCATACGAATGCTTTCATAACTTCTCCTCAAGGTGTCACAAGTACGTTCAGCATGGCGACCGGAAGGTCAACCCCCTTGCCACAGGCACGCGCAAACAAGGCACCGAGCAGACGGGAAGTCCCGCTGAACGGGAGGTTCCACGGTCTCGCCTTGCGCTCGAGCGGAGAGCCAAATTTTGAAAAGGCCTCTATGGATCAATGGTGCTCGATCCGCCTCCTGTCAATCGGAGGATGTCGAACCTATTGGGCTGCCCATCCGGAAGGGGCCCCTTGCGGCAGAAAACAATGTCGATTGCATTGCCATTACATGCCAATAGAGGCTATAAGCAACCATCGGACACCAAAAACGTATCGATGGAGGAAAAGGGTCGCGCCGCGGATTTATTGTAAACATTCAGGCCGTCGCATGTCCTTGAATTCCATCCCGGCAGCGGCACGCCGGACACACTGCCGGTGATTCCAAAGGGAGACGCCATGATGGATTGGGTAACGCTCGGTAGCGGGTTCGTTTTATGCCTCTATGGCCTTTACACGATGGTGATGCGAACCAAACGGCCGGAAACATTGTTCAGGCTCAAGGCGATGAAGGGTAGATACGGCGATGTCAACGGGACGGCCATGCACATCGTGGCCTTTACGGTGCTGCCGGTCATTTTGGGAATTATGATGTCATTCGCAGGATTAATCAAGATAACCATATTGTGAGATTGAATTGCGAACGATTTCTGTGGCGTGCGATGACAAGGCAGGCCATTAAGACACCCCAACGTTGGGGTAAAAATGATGGAGAACAGCCGGAACACGGCATGCGGGGTCGGGCCTGCAAACCGGATCGGAGCGAACAATGAAACAATGGCTTAAATGGCCGGGAGCGATTTTCGCTACGGCCGCATTGGCCGCCATACTGCTGTTGCCAGGCTGCGAGGGAACCGAAAGCCGGAGCCAGGTCGACGATACCGTGGAAGAACTCTCCGGCAAAAAGCAGGTGGAACGCATGAAAGACATGAAGAAGGATCTGGAAGATATCCAGACCCAGCAGGCCGACCGTCTGAAAGACCTTCAAAACAGCGACTGAACAGAGAGGCGAT
>CAYMQN010000195.1:0-7322 GCA_964392545.1 uncultured Desulfobacteraceae bacterium | reverse complement strand
GACCGGAGGTGAGAACGCCGCCGGGGGCCGAAAGATGCCCCTTCTGGACGGACACAGCGTCAGTGCGCTTGGTTTAGCGCCGGTTATCGCGGGGGCCTGCCATTTGCGGGTGACGGCGAAGCGCAGCGACAGGTCAGTGGAGGAGGGTCAGCAGATGATCGACCATCCGCCAGCCGGATTCCGTGTGGATATAATAGGCCAGCCCCCCCAGCACCACCGCCGCCCCGACGAGCCCGCCCTTGTTGTCGCTGATGTCGCCGCGAAAAAGCCTGAACAGCAAAATCACAACGGCCAACGCCAGAACGGCGGTGGCCACGTTGATCACATCGCCGGTTGCCATGTGTGTTCGCTCCGGTAGGATAGAGGGGGGACGGCCGGATCACCGATCCCACGGCCTTGATTTGGATGACGATTATACGGCATGCGGCGCTGCAAGTAAATGCCGGCGGTGGCGGGAGGAGCATTTTCATGGGGCGAACGGCTGGGGTCCTCGCCGGTACGATGGCACTGCTGCTGGTTGCCGGCGCCGCTGCGGCGTTTTCCGACACGAAGGTTCTGGAAGACCCGGCCGTGCGGGTGCGCTACGCTGACGGACGCCA
Organism: uncultured Desulfobacteraceae bacterium; assembly: GCA_964392545.1. Lineage (GTDB taxonomy): Bacteria > Desulfobacterota > Desulfobacteria > Desulfobacterales > UBA5852 > JABZFP01. The sequence continues at coordinate 6,723 of CAYMQN010000195.1, read as the reverse complement.
AGCCGCCGCCGAACAGATTGCCGCGGCAAGCCCCGCACTTTTCCGCGAATTGGAAAGCGAGACCGGCCTGCGCTTCGATTTGCGGCCCACCGTGATCGCCGCTTCGGGTCGGGAGGCCTTTCGGCGGTTGGGGGGGCGGGAGGCCTTCGTGGCCTTTGCGCTTCCTGAGCGGGGGGCGGTGGTGCTCGACCTTTCCCGCTTCGACCGCCGGCCGGAAACCTTCCAGCCGGTGCTCAAACACGAATATGCCCATCTGCTGCTGCACCGGCATATCGCTTCGGATCGCCTGCCCCGGTGGCTGGACGAGGGCATCGCCCAGCACCTGAGCGACGGTCTTTCCGAATATCTCCCACGCCGCTCCCAGCTTATCCTGGGGGAAGCCTTGGCGGCGGATCGCGCGTTCCCCCTGAGGGCTCTCGAGGCGGGTTTTCCGGCTGACGGCAACGGCCTGCAGTTGGCGTACGAGCAGAGCCGCAGCGTGGTGGGGTATTTCGTCCAGCGGTATGGCGAGGAGACCCTGAGAGCCCTGATGGCCCGGATGGCCGCGGGCCAGGGGGCGGGGGAGGCCCTGCGCGACGTGGCCGGCATCTCCCTGGCAACCCTGGAAGCGGACTGGCGGCGCCAAGCCACCACGCCCTGGTCGTGGCTGGGGCGCATGGCCGGCCATTCCTACGGCATTCTGTTTTTCCTGGCGGCCGTGGCGACCCTGGCGGGATACATCCGGCATCGCCGCCGGCGAAGGGCCTACCAGGACGAAGAGGATGAAGCGGACGACGCCGGATAACCTCCCATCATCCGGATCATGCCCCCTCTATCGATCGGCCAGGGCCTGTCCCATGCGCTCCAACCCTTCTTGCAGCAGAGCCCGCCGGCACCCGAAATTCAAGCGCAGGAACCCCGGCGCGCCGAAATCCCCGCCGTCCGAAAGCCCCACGCCGGCGGCTTCGAAAAAGCCGGCGGGATCGTCATGGTCCAATCCGCGGGCATCGATCCAGGCCAGGTAGGTTGCTTCCGGTAGCCACGTCTGCAGCGGCGCCATGCGGCTGACGGTTTCGAACACCAGATCGCGGTTGCCGCGCAGGTAGTCCCGCAAGGCCTCTTGCCAGGGCCAAGCGTAACGATAGGCGGCTTCGGCGGCGGCGTAGCCCATGAGGTTGACATGGGGCACGATGCCGGCCTTGGCCTTGCGGAAGCGGCGGCGCAGGGCCTCGTCGGCGATGACCGCGAAAGAGCAGCCCAGCCCCGGTATGTTGAAGGTCTTGCTGGGCGCCATGAGGGTGATGCAGCGCTGCAGCGCCTCCGCGCCGACCGCGGCCGTGGGGACGTGCCGCAGGCCGGGCGCCAGGATCAGATCGCAGTGGATCTCGTCGGAGCAGATCACCACGTCGTGCCGCGCGCAGAGCGCCGCCAGGGCCTCCAGCTCCCGGCGCCGGAAGACGCGGCCCACCGGGTTGTGGGGGCTGCACAGGAGCAGCAGGCGGGTTTGCGGCGTGAGGCGCGCTTCGAGCGCGTCCAGGTCCAGATGCCAGTTCCGGCCGGCCGGCTTCAGGGGCACCGTCTCCAGCGTGCGGCGGGCCAGCCCGGGGGCGCTCAGAAACGGCGGATAGACCGGCACGGCGCTGATCACCCCGTCGCCCTCCCGGCCCACGGCCCGGCAGGCCACGTTGATGCCGGTCACCAGGCCCGGCAGCCAGACGATCCATTCGGGCTGAACGCGCCAGTCGTATTGCTGCGCCAGGGTTTGCACCACGGTTTCCAAGAGGGTTTCCGGGGCGTGGGTATAGCCCAGGACACCGTGGTCGATGCGCGCGTGGAGGGCCTCGAGGACCGGCGCGGGGGCGGCGAAGTCCATGTCGGCCACCCACATGGGGATGATGTCGCGCCCGGCGTATTTGTCCCATTTTTGGCTGGCGGTGCCCCGACGGTCCACGGGGCGGTCGAAGTCGAAGGCGGCCGGCATCAGAACTGCTCCTCCTCGGTGGAGCCGCTGAGGGCCGATACCGAGGTCTGGCCGGCGGTGATCGTGTTCATCAGACGGTCGAAGTAGCCGGCCCCCACGAAGCGCTGGTGGGTGATGGCGCTGTAGCCGCCCTGCTTTTCCTGGGCGAATTCCTCCTGCTGGAAGCGCGAGTAGGCCAGCATGCCCTCGTCCTTGTAGCTCCGTGCCAGGTTGAACATGCCCAGATTGAGCGCGTGGAAGCCGGCCAGGGTCACGAACTGGAATTTGTAGCCCATGGCGCCCAGTTCGCGTTGAAATTGGGCGATGCTGGCATCATCGAGGTGTTTCTGCCAGTTGAAGGAAGGGGAGCAATTGTAGGCCAGCAGCTTTGCGGGGTATGCGGTGCGGATGGCCTCGGCGAAGCGCCTGGCCTGTTCGAGATCGGGCCGGGAGGTCTCGCACCACACCAGATCGGCATAGGGGGCGTAGGCCAGCCCCCGGGCGATGGCGGCCTCCACGCCGTTGCGCACCCGGTAGAAGCCCTCGCTGGTGCGGGGCGCATCCTGGATGAAAGGGTGGTCGCGTTCGTCGATGTCGCTGGTCAGCAGGGTGGCGGCGTCCGCGTCGGTGCGCGCGATGAGGACCGTGGGCACATTGCAGACGTCGGCGGCCAGGCGCGCCGCCACGAGCTTGGCGATGAATTCGCTGGTGGGCACCAGCACCTTGCCGCCCAGGTGGCCGCACTTCTTGGCCGAGGCCAGCTGGTCCTCGAAATGGACGCCGGCCGCGCCGGCGTCGATCATCTGCTTCATGAGTTCGTAGGCGTTCAAGGGCCCCCCGAAACCGGCCTCCCCGTCGGCCACGATGGGGGCGAACCAGTAGGGGCCGTCGCCCCGGCAGTCCAGCACCTGAATCTGGTCGGCCCGCCGCAGGGCGTTGTTGATGCGGCGCACCACGGCCGGCACGCTGTTGGACGGGTAGAGGCTCTGGTCGGGATACATCTCCCCGGCCAGATTGGCATCCGCGGCCACCTGCCATCCGCTCAGATAGATGGCCAGGAGCCCGGCCTCGACCTGCTGCACGGCCTGGTTGCCGGTCAGGGCCCCCAGGGCGGCCACGTAGTCCTTGGTGTTGAGCAGATGCCAGAGGCGCTTGGCGCCGATGGTGGCAAAGGTATGGTCGAGGGTCAGGGTGCCCCGGAGCTTAAGCATTTCTTCGGCACCGTAGGGGCGGACGATGCCCGCCCAGCGGGGATCGCTGCGCCAGGCCTCCTCCACCGCGGTGATTTCAGCGGGTAAAACCATGTGACAGGTCAGTCGTTCTTCGAGCTCAAGGGCGCCTTCGGCTATGGTTTGGGCCATGGTGGTCTTCCTTCCGGTTGGATGGGTGCGGTTTATCCTTCAAGCTGCGCATAGGCCCGCAGCGTGAGGAAATCGTCGAAAGCGTCGTCGCGGGTGATCGCATCGAACAATTCGGCCGCCTTGGCATAGCCGCCCCGGGCGAACGCGGTGTCGCCCACGGCCGCTTTGATGCGGTCCAGTTCTTCTCCCAGTACGGTCTCGAAAAGGGCCAGGGTCACCTCGCGGCCGTCCTCCAGGACCGCCTGGGGGTGGTGGACCCACTGCCAGACCTGGGCCCGTGAGATTTCGGCGGTGGCCGCGTCTTCCATGAGGTTGTTGATGGGCACGCAGCCGTTGCCGCCCAGCCAACTGGCCATGTACCGGATGCCGACGCTGATGTTGCTGCGCAGGCCCGCTTGGCTGATGGTGCCCGCCGGGCAGCGCAGCAGATCGTCGGCGGTCACCCGGACGTCTTCCCGCAGGCGGTCGATCTGGTTGGCCCGCGGCATGTGGCGGTCGAACTCCTCCAGGGCGATGGCCACCAGTCCCGGGTGGGCCACCCAGGTGCCGTCGTGGCCGTCGGTGGCTTCGCGGACCTTGTCTTCCCGCACCTTGGCCAGGGCCGCGGCATTGCGCTGCGGGTCGTCCTTGATGGGAATCTGGGCGGCCATGCCCCCGATGGCATGGGCCCCCCGGCGGTGGCAGGTCTTGATGACCTGCAGGGCGTAGGAGCGCATGCAGTGCCGGGTCATGGTGACCTGGGCGCGGTCGGGGAAGAGGTAGCCGGGCACGTTGCGGAATTTTTTGATGAAGCTGAAGATGTAGTCCCAGCGCCCGCAGTTGAGGCCCGCCATGTGATCCCGCAGCTCGTAGAGAATCTCCTCGGTCTCGAAGGCGGCCAGGATGGTTTCGATGAGCACGGTGGCCTTGATGGTGCCCTGGGGGATCCCCAGCAGCTCCTGGGCGCGGACGAAGACATCGTTCCACAGGCGGGCTTCGCGATGGCCTTCCAGCTTGGGCAGGTAAAAGTAGGGGCCGGTGCCCTTGCGCACGAGATTCGCGGCATTGTGGAAAAAGTAGAGCGCAAAGTCGAAAAGGCTTCCCGAGATCGGCTGACCGTCCACGGTAACGTGCTTTTCCACCAGGTGCCAGCCGCGGGGGCGCACGATCAGAACGGCGGCAGGGTCGTTCAGGGCGTAGTGCTTGCCTTCGGGGCTGGTAAAGGAAATGGTGCCGTCCACGGCATCCATGAGATTGATCTGACCCTCGATGGTGCCCGCCCAGGTGGGGCTATGGGAGTCCTCGAAATCGGCCATGTAGGTCTTGGCGCCGGAATTGAGGGCATTGATGACCATCTTGCGGTCCACGGGACCGGTGATCTCCACCCGGCGATCCTGCAAATCGGACGGGATCGGGGCCACCTTCCAGTCGCCCTCCCGGATTGCACGGGTTTCGGGAAGAAAATCGGGTCGTTTGCCATTGTCGATGTCTTTCTGGACGGCCTCACGGCGTGCGAGCAGTTCCTGCCGGCGGCCTTCGAATTCTCGGGCCAGGGTGGCCGCAAAGCCAAGGGCCTCGGACGACAGCACCCGCGCAAAATCTTCCCGCAGGGGCGCGCGGATTTCCACGCCCGCGACACTGGGGGTAGGTTGCATAGGGCCTCCTTTTCGTTTTCAGGGGATGATCGTGTGCAATGCCAAAACCAATTGATTCAAATGGGTTGATTCGATTTTTATCTGTTTTTGTCAACCGGCCCGGCCGGCCACCGGCGGGGCTGGATGGACCGTACACTAATTACCCGTGGTGCACTTGACAAGCTTCGTTTTTAATGGACGCTATATGAGCACGGGTCGCTGCGGGGATACGTGCTCAGGCACTGACGGCCGGCAGGGATCTATCCAGACGCGCATAGGGGAAGACGTGTAGGGGCTCGCCGGCCTGGATTTTCGCCTGGGTACGGCGCCAGAAATCCACTCCCAGCAGATCGCGATGGTGTTCCATGAACGCCTCTTTGAGGTCACCCGTCAGGCCCAGAAAATTTTCGAATTCCTCGGGAAAGATGTCGTTGGCGGCCACGTAATACCAGGGCTCGGGGGCCAGCTCGTCTTCCGGCCCGCGGGGCGGCGGCTTGCGGCGAAAGCGGCACGCCGCAAGAGGGCAGACCTCGTCGAAATCATAAAAAATAACCCGGCCCAAGCCGGTCACGCCGAAATTCTTGAGGAGCATGTCGCCGGGGAACAGATTGCTGAAGGCCAGATCTTTGATGGCCTGGCCGAAGTCGATCACGGCCCGGCGCGCGGCCGGCGGGGATGCCGTCCGGAGAAAAAGATCGAGGGGCTGCACGCGGCGCTCGACGTAGGCCAGATCGATGGCCACGGCGCGGTCGTCGATGCGCACCGAACGGGCGGCCGTGTCGCGAAGCTCCCGCAGAAGATCCGGATGAAAGCAGCCCCGGTCGAATTTGAGGTGGTCGAAGGCCTGGGTGTCCGGCAGCCGGCCGGTGCGGTCGTGGCGGAAGACATAGGCGTATTGGGCCATCACTTCCCGGCGGGTGGTGCGTTTGGGTTGGGCGAAGCGGTCGCGGATGATTTTGAACACCAGATCGTCCGAGGGCATGCCGAAGACCGCCATGACCATGCCCGGTTTGCCCGGAGAAAGGGTGAAGATATCCCGGCAGGCGTTCTGGTGGCGGGCCAGATCCCGGTAGAGCTCGGTTTTGCCGTGGCGGTTGAAGCCCAGGGAAATATAGAGCTCGGCCAGGCGACGGTGAGGCAGCAGAGGCTGCAAAAAGGCGATTAGGGCTGTGATGCGTTGGGTTGCGACATGGAAGTAGGAATGGGTATAGCTGAACAGAAGACGGATGCCGCGATCGTCGTCGATGATCCCGTCGACCAGGACGCCCTCCGTGGCATCGTTGACGAGCGCGATGGCGAAGGGCGCCAGGCGGCCCCGGGATGTGACCGCGCGCCCGATCAGGTAGGCCCCCATACCCCGGAAAAAGGGTGCCGGAATCATTTCGATACGGTCGATCACCTGGTTCGAGCCGTTGGCCGCCGCCTTTTGCCCAAGGTGCCGGGCAAGACGGCGGGCGTCCCGACCGAGGTGATGAAGATAGGGCTGGAAAGGGGAGTGTAGCAGTACAGCTGCACAGAGCGCTTCCATTGGGCGTCGGTCAGCCGGAAAGACGCGGTAGTCGTGCTCCGCGGCGGGTTTCGGGAGCGGTGCCATCGTCTAGGATGTCCCGCACGTGTTGCACCGTTTCAGCTGAAAGAGATGTATTTTCAGCATGTTCAATGGTGATGATGTTGCTCATGTCGATCTCCTTGGGAGTGTCCGCTAATCGTGAGTTAACGGACACGGGTGGCTGGATTCAGGGGATGAAAATGACAACGCCCCCTGCGCGATGAGGGGGCGTTGTCATGGGCCTCTTGTGGCCAACATGAA
>CAYMQN010000194.1:0-7366 GCA_964392545.1 uncultured Desulfobacteraceae bacterium | reverse complement strand
CGGACTTTGATCCGATCCAGCGCATCGACGCCGTCGGCCGCCGCCGAATATTCCTCAATATAGGTCCCGCTGACCGGGTCTGCAAGATCGCAGGCCGCGGCCGTACTTCCCGGCAGCCCGCCGGCGATGGATTGCGATAGTCACGGCCGGTTTTCAGGGCCATGGGATGTCCTTGCGATGGGAAGGGGTGGGCCGATCGATCAGACGCGCCAGGTCGGCCCGAATAAAACGGGGACGGTAGAGCGCGGCATCGGCATACAAGGCGTCCGGATTGTGGACATGGTTCAGGTTGTAGGAGATCAACTGGCCGTCGGGTCCGGCAAACTGGGGATGCACGAAGGCATTGTAGGCGGCCACCTCCCGGTCGGCTTCCGGGGCCTGGTAGATGGCGACCGGTCCCCGCCAGGGGCCCGTCGGTTCCCGGGCGCTGTAAAGCACGATGCGGTTCGAAAAGGGCTGCCGCAGATCCATGGTCACCAGGCCTAAACCGCCGGCCAGCGCGACGACGCCGAATTGGCGTCCCACACCGGCCAGTATGGCCCGCGAAGCGGCAGGCTCCGATGCCCAGCGCGCCCCGGTCCAGAACTGCCAGCGCGCCGCCAGGTCATGGCGCGGCGCCCGGGCCACATGCAGATGATGGCGCCCCTCCCGCCATTCGGTACCAAAGATGTACACCCAGGTGTGCCTTTCGAGGAGCGCGGCACCGTAGACCACGCCCTGGGCGGTGGGAAGCTCGGTCACGCGCTGGACGGCAAGTTCGGGCAGCGTCAGAACGGCGATCACCGTACCGTCCCAGGCCCAGCCCCAGATCCCCTCTGAAACCTGCCGATAGCGGTGATAAAAAATCTGTGCCCGCCGGCCGGCATGGATACCTGCCCCCGGCCAGTACCAGGCTTCGGGATCTTCCGGCACCAGAAAGGCCTCGGGGTGGCGCAGGGTCCCCCCGTGCCGGGTTTCCAGATGGGCCCCGTCCTGAATCACCAGACAGTTGCGGATCAGGGGGCTGTCCAGCGGCCGGGAGCCGTCCGGCCGAACGGTTCCCAGGAAGCTGTCGCCGAACAACCAAAGCGTGCGTCCGTCCGGCAGGGCCAGCGAAAGGGTTCCGTCCCCGCCGGTCCAGCCGGGGCCGGAACGGGTGAACAGTCGATTGAAGCCCGGATCGGGTCGCCCCGGAAGGTCCGGGGCTGCCCCCCTGTCGGCCAGCCCCCCACAGGCCAGCAGTATTCCCGCCAACAGGCACGCCAGCAGCCCGCGCACGGCAAATGAAAGCGGCCCCGCGAAGGGGCGATTGGCGTTGTGCATGATTTCTCCGGAACAGGCAGCGGAGGGTTTTGTGGATGGCGGGCCCTGTGGGGGCAAGTGCGCGCGCCGGTGGTCAGCGCGCGCTCAGCGACACACAGTAGTCCAGGAAACGGTCCATGGCTTCGTCGTAGTCTTCACCGGCCAGGATGCCGTCGCCGACGACATCCCCGAAGCTGGAGAGTTTGACGATTTCGAAATGGTTGCGGCACAACCAGCGATTGGCCTGGCGGGGCAGATCGTCGTCGGTCAGAGCGGCGATCTCCATTTTCTCGAGGCCGCCGCTGGCGCCGGCATGCCCATACACATCGAACTTGTGATCGGGATTGGGCAGGACGAATTTCACATCGCCGCAGGCCTGCAGGGCGATCTTGCGTCCGTTGGGCATTTCGGCATAGGCGATCTGACCTTTGTAGAAAACACTGCTCCCGCAATTCTCCTTCTTTTCCTGAACGACGTACATTTCCATCGTGCGGCAGATCCCCCAAGCCAGCGCGCCACAAAAAACCCCCGGCCATGAATGACCAAGGGCTTTTCCGCGGGTTGACCTTCGGCAGCCCGGCCGTCTTCACCACCTCCGGCGGCATTAGACCCGTGGCTTTGCGTCTCCGTCTTTCAACGGGTTTGCCCTTCTCGTACCGACCCCTGCGGGTCGGCTGATGATCCACTAAAACGCCTGCGCCGTCTTTTGTCAAGCCTTCTTGCGAATGCGTCGAATGGCTGAAACCGCACACCGGCGAGGGGCCGCAAAAAACAGCTGGCCGCGACGCCGCCCCGCGTCTCCATGGCCGCCATCGACCGTGCGCACACCCCGCCATCCCGATCGGTGCGCCTACGCTCACCGCGATTGGCGAAAACGGCGCAAGCGGTCGATCTGCTTCTTCTTGAGGAGCAGCTGGATCCACTCACCGAACCGCTCGGATAGCTGCCCGCCGCCCCTCTGCTGCTGCTGTGCTTCGATTTCCTCGAGACGGCGGCGCAAATCTTCACGCTCCGGCGCCGCATCGAGAAGACGCCGGTAAATGGCCGCCGCCCGGGCGTAATGACCCTGCTCGGCGTAGATGTGCGCCATGGTCTCGGTTTCAAATTGACGCTCGACGGGCATCCTGGACACATTCCTTGCTAAAATGGGTTATGCAGCGAAGCACCTGGGGTCCGGCCATCCTCGAGGCGCAGAGGGATCAGGGCTCGGGTAGTGTCGACGCCGCGGCATCGGCCGCCGCTTCAGGGGCCATGAAGATAAGTTCGTCCGGGGCCACGAGCCCCAGTTCCCGGCGCGCCACCTGCTCGATGTAGAGCGGATCGTTTTCCAGGCGCTCCTTTTCGGTAAAGCGCGCCAGATTCTCCTGCAGCAGCGCCTGGTTTTGGTCCACCAGCCGGTCACGCTCCAGACGAATGAGATGGAGATCGGCCAGGCCTTTGTCACCGAAGACAATCACGAGCAGAAAGGTGAAAAGGCCCACAATGGCCATTGACAGCATAACGCTCTGACGCGCGCTCATGGCATCACCTTTCCTCGAAACACCATCCGCCAGCAGATACGCAGTTCCGGGCTGCGGCATAGATGAGCCGCCCCGGCATAGATGCCAAGCCCCGCGAGGATGCAAACCGCCAGGTGGCCGGCGGCCAGGGCCGCACCGCTTCCAACGGCGGGCGCGGTCAGCGCCTGAAGCCCATGCACCCCGAGCCCCATCACGCAGGTGCAACCGCCGATCCGGGCCGCCGCAGGGGTCATGGACCGCAACCCAAGGGGGCCGATGCGTCGCCGCAGCAGGATAACCAGTAGAACCACGTTCAGAATCGCCGCCAGGGAGGCCGCCAGGGCAATCCCGCTGTGCCCCATGAACGGCATCAGCCCCGCGCCCGCCGCGAGATTGAGCGCCACCCCGGCCACCGCCGCCATGAGGGGTTGAAACGCATCCTGGAGCGCATAGAACACCGCCAACAGAAGGCGCACGGCAGCGTACGCCCATAGGCCTACTCCATACCACAGAAGTGCATCGGCCGTCAAACGAGCGGAATCACTACTAAAAGCACCCCGTTCAAACAGGATCGAGACGATCGGCTCCCGCAGGACGATAAGCCCCACCATGGCCGGCACGATGACGAACCCCACCAATCGCAGGGCCTGCCGCAGGGTTTCCTTCAGCACCGTCAACTGCCGCGCCGCGGCCTGCCGGGAAAGATCCGGCATCATCACGGTAACGGCGGACACCGCAAACAGCCCCAGGGGAAACTGGACCAGACGGTCGGCGTAAAAAAGGTAGGAAACACTGCCCGCGGCCAGGAACGAGGCCAACAGCGTCCCCAACAGGACATTGACCTGGTAGGTCGCCCCGCCCAGCAGAACCGGCAGGGCCGTCCGCCCGAACTGCTTGAAAACACCCGCTTCGAGCCGACGGGGAGGCCAGAGGGCGACCCCCTTGCGCTGGAGCGCCGGAACCTGCAGCATCAGTTGCAGAAAGCCCCCCGCCAGAACGCCGGCGGCCAGAATGCCGACCTGCAGGGATGGGGAAGGTGTCACCCATACGCCCACGCCGATCGCCGCGATCATGGCCACATTGAGCACGGCGGGGGCCAGGGCCGGGGCGGTAAAATGCCCCATGGCGTTGAGAATGCCCATGCTCAGGGCCACGAGCCCCACCAGCAGCAGATAGGGCATCATGATCCGGATCAGCCCCACGGTCAGTGCCACCAGTTCCTGCGAGGCGGCAAAACCGGGGGCCAGAACCCGCACCATCAAAGGCGCCGAAAACAGGGACACGATGACCACCACGGACAGGAGCAGGGTCAGCCGGTGCAGGGCCACCACCGCCAAATCGACGGCCGCCTCCCGTCCCCGCCGTCGGGCATAGGCGTGGAATACGGGGATGAAAGCCATTCCCAGCGCCCCCTCCCCCACCAGGCGCCGGAACAGATTCGGCAGCCGAAAGGCCACGATAAACGCATCGGCGTAGAGGCCGGCCCCGAAACTCCAGGCGATGAGCATATCCCGCACGTAGCCGAGGATCCGGCTCGCGAAGGTGGCCGCCAGGACGATGCCGGCATTCCGGCCGGCGTCGGCCGAGTTCAGGGCCGCACGTTCGATTGGCTGGGCGGTCATGGTTCAAACCGGGGACAACCGGCGGCAACGGGCCGGAAGGACCCCGCCCTTCGGCGGACAGGCGGGTGAAAAGATGGATTCGGTGCTTGACATTTGGCGTGCGGTTGGGTAATTAACCAAATTTACCAAAAACGAAAATAAGGAGTGTTTACCTTGGCAAATCATAAATCGGCGAAAAAGCGTGCCCAGCAGAACGAAGTCCGGCGGTTGCGCAACCGTTCCGTCAAAACCCGCATCCGGGGGATCGTCAAAACCGTTCGCGTCACGACCGAGGGCGAAAACCAGGCCGATGCGCCGGCGCAACTGCGGCTTGCCCAGTCGGCGATCGACATGGCCGCCAAGAAAGGCGTCTACCATCCGAAAACGGCCGCGCGTAAGATCTCCCGCCTGGCCCGCCGGGTGAACGCCGCCCAGTCCTGATCTTCCACGAAGCATCTCAAAACGAGGCGTTGAACTGGTAGTGGAATTTTTCCGCTACCCGCCGTGAGACGACGGCCAGGGCCCGGCGCAGATTGCCTTCGGTGCTGGTCTTGTCCGCCTGCACCGTGTAGGCCTCGCTGTCGCTAAACCGGCCCTGCCAGAGCACCTTGCCGCTGGGGCTCTTGAGCGCAAGAACCACGGTGACGCTCACCCGGCGCTCCAGCGTCGTGGTAATACTGCGGCGCGACACCGAGCCGGTGAAAAGATCCCGGATCACGCCTTCCAGCACCGCGTCGGCGGCTTCCCGCCCCACCACCGCCACCTCACCGTGTCGATTGACTTCGAAGATCAAATCGTTGGTAAAGAGGGTCTCGATCCCCACTTTGGTGGTGGTGTTGGTCATGGGGGGGATGTGGACGGACTGGATATCCACCACCGGATTGCGGTCGCCGGCAAAATGATAGCCGCAACCGCTTAGGGCCAGGACCGCCGCACACACCACGGCGGCCAGGGCCGTGGACTTCCGCCGGCCGAAATGCGGTCCGCGGGCGCCGCCCGGCACGGGCACGCCCCTGTGAAGCGCTCGCTCAGACAACGATGTTCACCAGTTTGCCCGGCACCACGATGACCTTGCGCACCGGCTTGTCACCGATAAATTTGCGGGCCCGGTCGTCGGCCAGGGCCATGGCCTCGAGGGCGGCCTTGTCCGTTCCGGCCTCCACGGTCATCCGGCTGCGCAGCTTGCCGTTGACCTGGATGACGATCACCCATTCGTCCCGCACCAGCGCCGCCTCCCGATAGGACGGCCAGGGGGCTTCCAGAATACTGGGGGCATGGCCGAGACGCTCCCAGACTTCCTCCGCAAAATGCGGCACGATGGGGGACAGCAGCAGGGCGATGCGCTCCAGGGCCAGCCGCACCACCCCGGCCTCGTCCTCCGAAGCGGGGGCGACCTCTTCCCCGGAAAACATGTTGACCAGTTCCATGACCGCGCTGATGGCCGTATTGAAATGAAAGCGCTCCTCGATGTCGTGGGTGACCTTGTAGGTGACCTGATGCACCTTTTTAAAGAGCTCCCGCACGGCAGGCGCCAGGTTTTCGTCGTTCCCGTCGAAGGGTGCCACCCCGTCGATGGTCTCCAGCCAGCGCCATACCAGGCGCCACACCCGGTTCAGGAAGCGATAGCCCCCTTCCACGCCCTGTTCGCTCCATTCCAGGTCGCGTTCGGGGGGCGCGGCAAAGAGGCAAAACAGGCGGGTGGTGTCCGCGCCGTACTGGTTGAGCAGGGTGTTGGGATCGATGACGTTTTTCTTGGATTTGGACATCTTTTCGACCCGGCCCGTGTGAGTGCTCCGGCCGCAGAGGCGGCAGGTGCGCTCCCCGCCCTGCTCCACGACATCGTCCGGGAAGAGAAAGCCGTGTTCCGGGCAGGAAACCGTCTCCTTGCAGACCATGCCCTGGGTCAACAGACGCGTGAAGGGTTCCTTGTAGTCGATCAGCCCGAATTCTTTCAGCACCCGGGTGTAGTAGCGCGAATAGAGCAGATGCAGGACGGCGTGCTCCACGCCGCCGATATACTGGTCCACCGGCATCCAGTAGGCCACGGCATCCGTGTCGAACATGCCCGTCTCGCAGCGCGGGCTGCAGTAGCGCTCGAAATACCAGGAGGACTCCACGAAGGTGTCCATGGTGTCGGTCTCCCGCCGGCTGTCTTGGCGCCCGCAGCGCGGGCAGACCGTGCGGCGGAACGTTTCCAGCTCGGGCAGCGGCGAACGGCCCCCTTCCAGCAGGTCGGCATCCTCGGGCAGCACGATGGGCAGCTCGTCCTCGGGCACGGGCACCACGCCGCAGCTCTCGCAGTAGACCACCGGGATGGGGGCCCCCCAGTAGCGCTGGCGGGAAATGCCCCAATCGCGCAGGCGGAAATTGACGGTCCGACGGCCCAGATCGTGTGCTTCGAGATGGTCGGCGATCTTCTCCATGGCCGCGCGGTTGGGCAGGCCGTCGAAAGGGCCCGAGTTGACCATGACGCCGTCCTCGCTGTAAGCCTCGGTCATGGCGGCGGGGTCCAGGGGGGCGTCTTCCCGATCGATCACCACCACGATGTCGAGACCGTATTTGCGGGCAAATTCGAAGTCCCGCTGATCGTGGGCCGGCACCGACATCACCGCCCCGGTGCCATAGGCCATCAGCGCGAAATTGGCGGCATAGATCGGCATCCGGCGCCCGGTCATGGGGTTGATGCAGTAGGCGCCGAGGAAGATGCCCTCCTTTTCGTAAGTCTCCAGGGCACGGTCGGAACGGTCCTGCAGGGCGATGCGCTCGACGAATTCGCGCACCGCCGCCTCCTGGGGCGTGTTGCGGGAAAGCTCGGTGACCAGCGGGTGTTCGGGCGCCAGGCACATGAAGGTGGCCCCGAAGACCGTATCGTGGCGGGTGGTGAACACGCTGATCACGGCATCGGCGCCCTCCACCGGAAACCGGATTTCGGCGCCCCGGCTTTTGCCGATCCAGTTTTTCTGCATGGTCAGCACCTTGTCGGGC
>CAYMQN010000193.1:4182-7393 GCA_964392545.1 uncultured Desulfobacteraceae bacterium | reverse complement strand
CGCGGGAGCTGCGGTGGACAGGCCCGCATCCGCGAAAGTGACGGCTTGGGGCCTTTTGTCGCTTCCATCTTTCCTTCAACCCGCCGCCATGATGCGACGCACGCCGGCCAAGGCCTTGTCGTAATCGTAGGCGTCGATATCGTTGGCGATCTTCTGCTTCACTTCCTCCGGCAGATCGGCGCGGGCTTGGGCAAAACGTGACGCAATGGCTTCGGGGTCCGCGCGTTCCAGGGCTTCGGCCAGTTTGCCCAGCCTTTTAGAACCTTCCGCCGGATCCAACGGTGGTGCCCCGCCCCCTGGCGTCGACGGCGGATGCACATGCGTTGCGATGCCGTCGAGCACCTCACGAAGACGCCTGGCCACCTCCTCGGTCAAGGCCGCCCGCCGGGTTTCATCGCATGCGGCCGGGTCCGTCAGGCTTTGTTCAAGGGCTTGGGCCGCCGTCGACAACGCCATCGCCCCGATGTTGGCGGCACTGCCCTTGAGGCTGTGCGCCAGACGCCGCAGATTATCCACTTCGCGCCGCTCCCGCAAGTTTTCCAGCGTGGCTGCCGTGCTTGCGTTGCGCTCGGCAAAGCCCACCAGAATTTTGGCAAAGACCGCCGGGTCAAGGCTTAGCGCCGCCAGCGTCTCGCGAACGTCGATGCCCGGCAGGCTGTCGGGCAGCTGCTGGTCAGCCGTCGCATCGGCGGCCGGCCGAGGCGCGGCCCCGGGCAAGGGGCATTCACTGGCACGGGGGCGCTTGATGCTGCGCCACAGGGTCTGAAACAGACGATCCTGATGGATGGGTTTGGAGACATAGCCGTCCATGCCCGCCTCCCGGCAGGCCTCCTCGTCGCCTTTCATGGCGTGGGCGGTCATGGCGATGATGGGGATCTGCGCGATGTCCGGTTTGTCGCGGATGCTCCGGGTCGCTTCGAAGCCATCCATTTCCGGCATTTGGATATCCATCAAAACGGCGTCGAAGCGCCCGCCCTCGGCCGCCGCCACCGCTTCGCGTCCATTGGCCGCCGTGGTCACCTGGATGCCCGCGGATTGCAGCACGGCCGTGGCGATTTCACGGTTGGTGGGATTGTCCTCGGCCAGCAAGACCCGCGCCCCCTTCAGGCGCTCTTTGTAGATGGAGGCACGGGTGGTAAACCGGCTGTGGGAAGAGGCCTTTTTGGCCTGCGTTTGGCCGAAGGCATCCATCACCGCGTTGAACAGTTCCGACGGGCCGATCGGTTTGGCCAGAAAGCCGTTGATGCCCGCATGTTGGGCATCCTGGCGGAGCCCCGGCGCTTCGAAAGCGGTCATGAGAAGAACGACCGTGTCGCGCTGCAAGTCGTGCCGGATGCGGCGGGCGGCCGTTACGCCGTCCAGGCCGGGCATCTTCCAATCCATCAGGACCAGGTCGACGGGTGCCTCGTCGGCCGGGCTGCGCTGCAGCCACGCCAGGGCCTCGGCCGCCGCATCGAAGGTCCGGACCCGGAAGCCGAAGCCGTCCAGCATCTTTTGCATGAGGTCCAGGCTTTCCTTGCAGTCATCCACCACCATGACCCGAAGGGCCTGCATCGAGGGAGGTGGTTCGAAAGACGGCGGCGCTGCATCGCCACATCGGTCGAAGCCGACCGTGAAATAGAAGGTACTGCCCCGGCCCGGCTGGCTTTCAACCCAGATGTCGCCGCCCATCATGCGCACCAGCTGCTTGCAAATGGCGAGCCCCAGTCCGGTGCCGCCGTATTGGCGGGTCGACGAGGCATCCGCCTGGGTGAAGGATTCGAACAGCTGCGGCAGATACTCCGGAGCGATGCCGATGCCGGTATCCTTGACGGCAAACGTGAGCAAGACGTTTTCTTCGGTGATCTCCTGCGCATGGACCCTCACCAGGATCACGCCGCCCGGGTCCGTGAATTTGACGGCGTTGCTCAGCAGGTTGGTCAGAATCTGCTTGAGCCGCAGGGGATCTCCCACCAGCACCATGGGAATCCGCGGATCGATATCCACCAGGAGTTCGATGCCGTTTTCGGCCGCCTTGGTATGAAAGACGTCCACCACCCGGTCAAAGGTCTCGTCCAGCATCAGGGGCCTGGATTCCAACGTCAATTTTCCCGCCTCGATTTTCGAGAAGTCCAAAATGTCGTTGATGATCCCCAGCAGGGAATAGGCCGACGTGTGGATGATGTCGAGATAGCGTGCGGCCTTCTCCGGAAGGTCCTCCCCCAGAGCGAGTTCGGCGGCGGTGATCACGCCGTTCATGGGGGTGCGTATTTCGTGGCTCATCGTGGCCAGAAAATCGCTCTTGGCGAGGCTGGCCGCTTCGGCGTCTTCCTTGGCCTTCCGCAGCGCCGCCTCATCCGCCGTGTGAAAATAGTCGCTGAACCGGTTGATGGTATACTCCAAACACCCGTTGAGCTTTTCGAGGGCGGCGACCAGCGCCTCCCCTTCCAGCGTTTTGGCAAGAAGGGGGGTCAAAATGGTGCGATAAAGTTCGAAGGCCCGCTGGACCTCCGACAGCGCGAACCCGCCGGCCAGGCGTGTCTTCCATATTTTTTCAATAAAGGCATCGATTCGGGCATGGTCCCGGTGGACGATAAACGCGAAATTGGCCTCACTGGCTTGGGTGGTATGGCTCAGCAGTTCCTCGAAAGGGCGGCGCGCGTAACGCTCGCTGACCTCCGCTTGAAGGCGTCGCGCCCATTCGGGTGGCAATGTTTGTGATTGGCGCTGCAATATGTCGATGAGATCCATTGGATGCGCTCGCCAACGCGGGACATGAAGGAGGACCGGTCGAAGCTCGACCTTGCGATCCCTCGAGACCACTGAGGTGACAACGCGCTGCACACCGGCCCGGTGCTCTTACACATAGAAAATATAAGCATTCATCGGGGGTTTGCAGCGGTAGGGGACAAGCCTGTCGTCCACGCCGCGGAGAATCCCCGGCGGGCTGCAGATGAACGACCTTCTCAGGGCCTACATCCGGATGCGCTTGATCAGCTCATCGGGGGAGCCGGTTTTGGACAGGCAGACGCAAGCACCGGCATCCAGCATGGCCTGCAGGGTTTCCGGATCCTTGTGGATGGTAAGGCCGATGATACGGGTAGCGGGCAGCAGCTCGCGGATCCGGTCCGCGGCCTGGATGCCGTCCATGACCGGCATGCTGATGTCCATCAGAATGACGTCGGGTTTCAGTTCCAGCGCCCGTTCGACCGCTTCCCGACCGTCGGCGGCC
>CAYMQN010000193.1:0-4082 GCA_964392545.1 uncultured Desulfobacteraceae bacterium | reverse complement strand
CGCACCCGCCCGCCCAAGACCTTGATACGGTCCTCGATGTTGAACAACCCGAAAACACCTTCGGTGGTCTGTTTGGCCTTCAAATCCTCGGGGGGACAACCCTTGCCGGTGTCCCTTACCATGATCCGAAGCTGCTCCTTGTCCACGCCGCAACTGATGGTGGCGTAGGCAACCCCCGAATGCTTGACAACGTTGAAGAGCAATTCCCGGATGGAGCGGATCAGCATGGAGGACAACACCGAAGAGGTGATGCCGATATCGGCGGTCATCTGAAGGTCGACGCGCAGCCCGTAGCGCTCCTTCATCTGGCGGCAAAGCCATTCCAGGGCACTTTGGAAATTCTTTTTCTTCAGGATGGGCGGATTCATTTCGTGGGACAGGTTGCGGCAATGGTCGATGCAGTCGTCCACCAGCGACGTCAGGGCGTCGAGCCTTTCACCGCCGTCGGTGTGGGTCAGCTGGGTGGTCATCTGAATCTTGAGGTAGGCCAGCATCTGCTGCAGTTCGTCGTGCAGGACGCCGGCCAGCCGCTGGCGTTCACGGTCTTCGGCGCTGGACAGCTCCATGGCCAGCTGCTGGATGCAATTCTTCTGTTCCAGCAGGGCCGCTTCGGTTTCTTTGCGCTCTTCGATTTCCTGCCGCAGTTGTTCGTTGAGCCGCACCAGTTCTTGCGTGCGGTCTTTGACAAGCTGCCCCAGTTCGTTTTGGATCCTTTTCAACGCTTCGGTGGCCTGCACGCGCTCGGTGACTTCGAGGGTCAGTTCGATCATGGCCACGATCTGTCCGCGGTCGTCGAACACCGGCGATGCGCTGATGTACCAGGACCGCCCGTCCGGCGTTGTGGTTTCCTTGGACTGGGGCAGCCTGGTTTTCCACGATCGGCTCACCGGACAATTTTCACACGGCGTGGCGCGTTTGGGCCAGATCTCGTAGCAGTGCCTTCCGATCACCTGGTCCAGTTCCAGCCCCGCCGACTGGCAGGCCGCCCTGTTGGCCCACAACACCCGCATCGCCATGTCGTGATAAACGACATGCTCGATCAAATTGTCCAGAATGGTGCGCTGAATCTGATGGCTGTTCTGCCAAGGGGTCGTATTCACAGCCTTTTCCCCTCCTCTGCCTCAAGAACGCTATCTCAAACGGTTGAAATGGCTTTAGGCCAAACGACGCTGCGGCGCCGCTGCGTTGACCATGACGCAATCGAGGGCGAATTGCAACCAGGGATCCCGGATGCTTGTCACGACCCGTCCTCCCGGCTCGGCAGGCTGTTGTCGTCAACGATGAAGGGCTTGATATCGAGAATGGGCGTACCGTCGATCATGTCCATGCCGCACACCCGCAGGACATTGTCCTGCCGCGCCAACACCTCTAGAACCGAGAGCCCGATGGGATTCGGCCGCCGGGGCGAACAGATACTGAACACCCCCCGGGACTGCCGCCGGTGCGGCGGGGTCTGCTTCAGAAGCTCAGGCGAAAACGGCGGACTTCGGTGGAAATAAAACAACACGACAATGCGCTGCCCAACGGCGATGTCCGCAAGTCCTTCGGCATACGCGGGATCGATCTCCAGGCGGCCTTCCACATCCGACACCGTCCAGTGGCGGGGGATGCTCGCCGCATCGGTACGCGCCGTTCCAATCGGTTGGAAGCCAATCGGCTGGGTCATGTTACCTCCCTGGTCTTCAATTGGGTCTTTGTATCGATCGGCGGGAAGCCCTGATGGATTCGTAAAAACCTCATCCCATGATAGAGGGCCTGGCGGATCCGATCAACCCTCTTTATCACGGGAGAGGCGTTTGGCGCGACGATTGACAGACGCCCCGCATTCCATTAGAAGCCCCTCTACTGGCACTGTCTGCCCTTTCCATCTATGGACACATTCCTCATCGATTGGGGCCTGCCCGCCCTTTTTGGGATCAGCTTCCTGGCCGCCACCGTGCTCCCGGTCGCCTCCGAGTGGCTGCTGGCGGCCATGGTGATGCACCATGGCGACCTCGCTGCAGCCGTCACGGTGGCCACCCTGGGCAACACGCTGGGGGCTCTCACCACCTGGGCCGTGGGCATGTGGGGCGGTTTGTGGATCCTGCACCGCTGGTTGGGGATCAGCGAAGCCAGCCGCCTCCGGGCGGAAAACTGGTACGCCCGCTGGGGAAGCTGGTCCCTGCTGCTGGCCTGGATGCCGGTGGTGGGCGATCCCTTATGTCTCGTGGGCGGCATGCTCCGCGTGCCGCCGGGGCGTTTCATCCTTCTGGTGGCCACGGGCAAGGCCGCGCGCTACCTGCTCGTGGCCTGGAGTGCTTGGCATCTCGCACGCTGAAGATCCTGGCCCGGCTTTGGTATAGACAGCTTCGCCAAGGATGTTTACAGTTAAATATATGGGCAGCGGCTGCGACACCGGCCTATCCGCGAAGACCGCTCGATACCCGGCACATCCTTCACCGACAAGCACCCTCGACGGCCACCTTCCAACGCATTCCGCGCTTCCCGACCCTGGTCTGGCACCTGGACCGCTTCCGCTTGGGGTCGACAGCCCTGCCGCGATGTCAACGGGTCTGAAAGGAGGTTCGCCATGACCACCCAAAAGTCGGCTGTTTACAAATGCGACCAATGCGGCTGCATCGTCAGTGTGCTCAAAGGCGGCGACGGCGATCTGGTCTGCTGCGGCCAGAACATGCGGGAGGTGACACCGGACGAGGCCAAGAAACTGTCCCATGATCTGTCACGCCCCGGTGCACCCTGAAGGCCGGAATCTAGCCTAAGTCGCAAGTAGCTGCTCATCTTCTTGGACACGCCAGCCCCTCTTCTGTGGGCGGGCGGCAAGGCATTGACCTGTCCCCAACGCTCGAAACGACGGGCAGGGGTTCGTATATCCTTTTCCCCACATGGCGGGAAGCGGCTTCGGCGCCCCGCTTTGGCATTTGGCGCACCCGCCTATATCCTATACACGCCCCCCAGCCAGCTCACAGTGGATCTTTCTTCCAACGTTGCCCGGAAGCCCAAATTGGGCTATGGTCCTGCGGTCTCCACCAACAGGAAATCATCGCCAAGGTTCAGAAAGGAAAACCGCATGCTCTCACGCCAGGAAGTCGTCAATGCCGCCGTCGCCAACGGTTTCGAAGATATCGGTTTCACCAGCGCCGAGCCCTTCGAATCCCATCGCGATTATCTGGTCGGCCACCGGGCGGAATACGGTTGGGCGGAAGCTGTGGGGCTGGACTTGAGGAAAGGCACGGACCCACGGGCGATCATGCCCGAAGCCCAAAGCGTCATCGTACTGATGGAAGTGTATTTTCGCGCGGCCTACCCGCGGACCATGGAAGGCCATTTCGGCCGCTGCTACCTGGACGACGATCGGATCACCAAGGACGGCCTCGCCCAGCGTATCAAAGGCTTTCGCCGTGTGCTGCGCGACAACGGGATCGACTCCAAGGTGCCCTTCAATCTCCCCCACCGTGTGGCCGCCGCCCGTGCCGGCATGGGGACTTTCGGAAAGAATTGCCTCTTCTATTCCAACCGCGTGGCGCGCTGCAGCTCCTGGGTATTGCCCATCGCGGTGGTGGTGGATCAGGCCTTTACCCCCGATACCCCCACCATCCAAATGGACTGCCCGGACTGGTGCCGCAACGCCTGCATCGCAGCCTGCCCGACACGCGCCTTGAAAGGCAACGGCACCATCGATCCCCGGCGCTGCATTTCCTTTCTGACCTATTTCGGTGATGGCCTGACCCCTCGCGAGCTGCGCGAACCCATGGGCATTTACATCTATGGCTGCGACCGCTGCCAGAACGTCTGTCCGCGCAACGCGGCCTGGCTGGCCGCGGACCTGCCCGTGAACCCCAAGGTGGCGGCCAAAGCGTCCGATTTCGACCTCCCGCGACTGCTGGCCATGGATGCCGCCTATTTCCAGAGCCGCGTCTGGCCGCACATGTTCTACATGGCCGCCGACGACCTCTGGCGTTGGAAGATGAACGTGGCCCGCGCCATGGGCAACACCCGCGACCCCGCCTACATTCCGGATCTGGCGCGGGCGCTCGCCGACGAAGACGATCCCCGGGTAAACGCCATGGCGGCCTGGGCCCTCG
>CAYMQN010000192.1:0-7412 GCA_964392545.1 uncultured Desulfobacteraceae bacterium | reverse complement strand
ACCAAAATCTACCCTTTCTGGCCGGACACGCTTCAGCCTCTATCCCGCAATAGCATCTTTAGGCCCCTGGCCCGCCGTCGGTGATGAAAACCCACCTTTGGCGGACAAGCGGCGTTCTCACCTCCGGTCGGTCCTCGGCGTAGCGGGGCTACGCCTGTGGGCGCCCGTCGGCTGCGGCCTTGCCAGGAGCCGAAATCTACCCTTTCGGGAAGCACGTTAGCGCTCTTCCCGGTCGTCGCGATAAAACTGGGCGTAGCATTCCGTGCACTGCCACGTCGGCCCCTCCCGGCCCGCTTTGCGGCTGCCGATAACAAGCCCGCCCTCGTCCAGGGTATGTTCCAAATCCGGAAAAAATACGGGCATGCCCCTGAGCATGAAGGCGATTTTTTGAGAACCGCACCATGGGCAGCGGGAGGGTTTGTCGCGGGTATGAATTTTCATCGGGTGCGCAATCCGCTGGTTGTCGGGGGCAGGGTCGGAGCCTTGTTCGCTCAGTTGCATGGGCGGTATCCCTTTCGCTGGAGGGTGGGCGGCCTGTCTGCTCGGATCGGGGTCCGGAGGGTGAACAAAGCAGAATACATGCCATTCTTTCCCCACTTGCCACGACCTTCGCCGTATCCGGCTGCAATCATCAGAAAATACAGCAAAATTAAGCTGTCATTGGCCATCCGTGGTGGATGGCAAACCTGACTTTGGCCGGTAAAAGGTCCACGATATAGACAGGTTGCGGGATCCGCTGTCCAGAACGTGGACACTCGCGGAGAAGCCGTTGCGGCGATGAACCCCATGTGGGGGACGATACGCTTGACTTGCCGAAGGGCTCCAGTGTACTAACCGGGGATCGATGCTTGGCTGTCAAACGCCCGGAGGTTAGACGACCCGACATGACCGAACGAACGGCGGAAGTGGAACGCAATACGAAGGAAACCCGCATCAAGGTGCGGCTGAATATCGATGGCGGCGGCCGCACGGATATCGATTCAGGGATTCCTTTTCTCGATCATATGTTGACCCTGATGGCCACCCACGGGTTCATGGATGTGGCTGTTGCGGCCAAGGGCGATCTGGAGGTCGATTTTCATCATACGGTCGAGGACCTGGGCCTCGTGCTGGGCGAAGCGCTGGATCGAGCCCTTGACGACCGCCAGGGGATCCGGCGTTTTGGCCATGCGGTCACGCCCATGGACGATGCCCTGGCGGCCGTGACGATCGATTTGTCCAAAAGGCCCTACCTGGTCTGCCGCCTGCCGGAAAACATGGTTCCGGCCGGTCAGTTCGCACCGCACCTTGTCCGAGAGTTCTGTCGCGCCTTGGCGACGCGCGGCGGGATGAACCTGCACATCCGGGTCGAATATGGAGATGACCCCCACCATGTCATCGAGGCGATCTTCAAATCGTTGGGCCGCGCTCTGGCTCAGGCCGTAGGTCTGGACGCGCGTGTCAGCGGTGTCCGCTCCACGAAAGGGGCCATCTGACACCATCTCCGACGCTTGAACGAAGGGCATTGCATATGACGTTGCGATCTGTCTGGATCGGATGGGGCCTGATGCTTCTCTGCTGCTCAGGGCTTTGGGCCTGCAAGTCCAGTGCGCCGGTCATCCATCAAACCGGAACGGTTGTCGGGGATGAAGCCGTTTTGGTCATGCCGTTTCAGGACATGGCCTGGCTGCACGGGGAGAATACCAGCGTGCGCAGCCCGCTGACCGGCAAAGTCTTCATGACCGGGGCAACTTCCGATGATGCCGATCGGCTGCTGACGGACCTGCTCGTCAGCGCCCTGCACCAGTACACGGCGTTTCACACGGTTCCCTCCCAGGAGGCCCCCGCGGTGCAGAATGCCCTTCAAAGCGCTGCGGGCTCTCCGCTAACCCCGTTGGCCACCTTGGCCCGCACCGGCCGCATGATGCAGGCCGATCTGGTGATCCAAGGGTACCTTTACCGCTTCGAGGACCGGGTCGGGAAGGATTATGCGGCCGAGTCGCCGGCCTCCGTCGCCTTCGATCTGCATCTCATCGACTGCCTCGAACAGCGTGTGGTGTGGTCCGGCCATTTTGACGAACGCCAGCAGGCGCTTCTGGAAGACCTGGGCTATATCGGTACCTTTTTCCGGCGTGGAGGGCGCTGGGTCACGGCCGAGGAAATGGCCCGCGAAGCCATGGACACCATGTTCGAAGGATTCAGACAACCATGATCGTTATACCGGCGGTGGACATCAAGGACGGGCGCTGTGTTCGCCTCCTGCAGGGCAAGATGGACCAGGAAACCGTTTTCTCCGATGACCCGACCGCCATGGCGCAGCGCTGGCAGGCGGAAGGGGCGGAACTGATCCATTTGGTGGACCTCAACGGCGCCGTGGACAAAACGCCACGCAATCGCGCGACCGTCGAGCGCATTCTGGCCGGCGTCGAGGTTCCTTTGCAGTTGGGTGGCGGCATCCGGGACATGGCCACCATCGAAGCCTACCTCCAGATGGGAATTGCACGCATCGTACTGGGCACCGAGGCCATTCGCAATCCCGGCCTGGTGGCTCAGGCCGCCCGAGCCTTTCCGGGGCATATCGTCGTCGGCATCGATGCCCGCGATGGTTTCGTGGCCGTGGAGGGCTGGACCGAGACCACCCGTACCACGGCCGTTGAGCTGGCCCGGCGCTTCGAGGATGTGGGGATCGCCGCCATCAACTTTACCGATATTCACCGCGACGGCATGCAGCGTGGTCCGAACCTCGAGGCCACGCGGCAGGTGGCGGAAGCCGTAGCCATCCCGGTGGTGGCCTCCGGCGGCGTTTCTTCCCTGGAGGATATCCGCAATATACGCTCCCTTGAACCGGCCGGTGTCACAGGCGTCATTACCGGCAAGGCGCTTTACAGCGGCGCCTTGAAACTCCCCGAAGCCATCGCCCTGGCCCGCACCGCATCTTCCACCTCCTCCGCCTAAGCCCCCGGCCGGCCCGCAGCCGTGCGGCCGTCGCGTTAGCATCCATGTTGACAAATCCTTCATAAAGGTATAATAAAATACGTTTACAACAATTTCGTTGTGACCCTACGGGACCTGCTGTGACCCGAGCGACCTTTAAAACGCCCCTGGCAAAGCTTCATCCTATCTAACCTTCCTTCCACGCCTTTATCCATATGTTTTACCCCCGGGAGGAACTGCGGGTTGGCCCCTACTATACCGGAAGAAAAAATCGACGAAATCAAGGATGCATCCGACATCGTCGCCGTAGTGGGTGAAACGGTTCTATTGAAGAAAGCCGGCCGGAACTACCAGGGGCTCTGTCCGTTTCATGCCGAAAAGACACCTTCCTTCACGGTCAGCCCCGATAAGCAGATGTTCTATTGCTTCGGCTGCGGCGAAGGCGGTAGTGTCTTCAGCTTTCTGATGAAACAGCAGGGATTGACCTTCCCCGAAGCCGTCAAAGTTTTGGCCGAGCGGGCCGGTATCGCTCTCCCGGCGCAGCGCCAGAGTGCGGAACAGAATCGACGCTGGCAGGAACGGGACGCTATTCTGGAGCTCAACGAACTTGCCATGGGGGTGTACCGTAAAACCCTGCGGCGCGACCCCCGGGCGCAGGCGGCCCGCGATTATCTGGCCCATCGGGGGTTCCAGGGGGAGGTGCTGGATGCGTTTCAGGTCGGTTTTGCGCCGGCGGGGTGGGACAATCTAACGCGGTATTTCCAGCGCCGGGGTTTTGAGTTGGCGCTGGCGGAAAAGGCGGGTCTGGTCGCACAACGGCGGCAGGGACCCGGGTTCTACGATCGGTTTCGCGAACGGATCATGTTTCCCATACGGGACCCGCGGGGCAAAGTGGTCGCCTTCGGGGGGCGGGTGCTGGATGACAGCCTGCCCAAGTACCTGAATTCACCCGAAACGGTGGTTTATCGTAAAAGCCGCTGTCTTTACGGGCTGGATATTGCCCAGTCCCATTGCAGAACAGAAGAACGGGTTTATATTGTTGAAGGTTATTTGGATGTCATGGCCCTTCACCAGGAGGGTGTCCGCAATGCCGTGGGCACGCTGGGGACGGCTCTGACGGGCGATCACGTACGCATGTTGAAAGGGTACATCGGTCCTTCCGGCAGAGCGATTCTCGTCTTCGATTCGGATGAGGCCGGTCTCAAAGCGGCTCAGCGCAGCATCGAAATTTTTGCACGCGAGCTGGTCGATGCCCGTATTCTGGTGCTGCCGCCGGGGCACGACCCGGATACCTTCATGCGGGAATTCGGTCCCGCGGCGTTTGCCGCGAAAGCGCGCGAAGCCAAGGCTTTCATGCCGTTTTTGATCGACGCAGCCATTGCGCGGTACGGTCTCAGCATGGAAGGGCGCATCAAGGTGCTGCAGGCGGTTGCGCAGCCCATGGCGGCCTTCGACGATCCGGTGGCACGCGCGGTATATATCAAGTATTTGGCCGAAAGGGTCGATATCGACGAAGCCGCCATCCAGGAAAAACTCCGTCAGGAGGCCGGTCGAAGCAGCGGGGGCCCGCGGCCGGCGGGAATGCGGCCGGACCGGTTGGCTACTGAACACCCGACGCCGGTCAAAGACAGCCGGATCGAGCGGCAGCTGGTTGCCATGATGCTTCAATTTCCCGACATTTTGCCGGAAATACGCCGGAGCCAGATGGTCGAGATGATCGAAGACCCGGCTTTGCGCACCCTCGCCCGGGAAGCCCTGGAGGACCGGCCGCGGGACCAGGCGGCCCTATACCGGCAACCGGAAAACGCCACTGAGGCGCTAGAACGCTTGAAAGCGCGTCTTAGTCTTCAGGAGGAGGTTTGGGATTTCAAGGGCTGCCAGCGGTTCATTCGCCATTTCGTCGCTGTCAAGAAGCGGCGCGAAGCCGCGCCTCTCGATGAACAGATCCGGCAGGCGGAGCACGAACATGACGAAGAGCGATTGATGCAGTTGTTGAAGGAAAAGCAGCGCTGGATTCACGAGTCGCGTGCATATCAGCGCAAGGCAGAGTAGCCGAAGCATTTCGACGGATCGATGAAGCGATCGCACACGGAAGGGATCGGCAAATTGATCCGCGAGCAGATATTTTAATTCCATTTACGCGGGAGGCACGTTTTTATGGCAAAGAAAGCCGCGGCAAAGACCCAACAATCCGCCACGCCCAAAAAGAAGACGGCCGCCAAGGTCAAGACGACAGCAAAGCCCATGGCCGTCCAGCGGAAAAAGCCGGCAGCGGCTAAAGCGAAAACCGAAACTTCAACACCGAAGGAAGATGTGAAAAAGAAAACCCCTAAAGCCAGAACAGCTGCCAAATCGGCAACGCCCAAAAAGGCGGACAAGACAGTGCAGAAGAAGAGCGCCGCAAAAGACCGGACGAGCGCCAAGGCTGCGGTCGGTACCCCGAAGGTTGCGGCGGCCGCCGGGAAAACAGGGGGTGGGCAAAAGACGGCCGCCGCTGCTGCGAAGTCTTCCGCCGAAACGGCGCCCAAGAAAAAGGCCTCCCCCCAATCCAAGACCACCAAGACCCCCAAGGGCAAGGGAAGGAAGCCGGCCGTGAAGCCGTCCGGCAAAGCCCAGGCGGCCGCCTCCAAAAAGGCGGACGATCGAAAGACACCTGAAAATGGGTCGTTGCCGGATGGCAAGGAAGCGGTGGTGATGGCGCTCGAGGCTTTGGTCGCCAAAGGCAAGGCGCAGGGATTTCTGACGTACAAGGAAATCAACCAGATTCTACCGGAAGAATTCATGTCTCCGGACCAGATCGACGACACCCTGATGATGTTCGATGAATACGACATCGAGGTTTTGGACGAGGAAAAGCAGAGCCTGACGGCCAAGACCAAGCTGATGAAAGGGATCAAGACCAGTGCGGAGGATGCCGGACTTACGGATTTCGGCACCGTGACCGATCCCGTCAAGATGTACCTGCGGGAGATGGGCAATGTCACCCTGCTGAGCCGCGAGGGAGAGGTGGAGATTGCCAAGAAAATCGAAGCCGGCGAGCAGGAAGTGCTGCGCGCCCTGCTGGACACCACCACGGCCATCGATTGCATTCTGGAACTGGGCGAACACATTCAAAACGGTGCCTTGCGTCCCAAAAATGTTCTCAGAGACATCGATGAGGGAGACAATTTTGTCGACGAAACGGAACAGGCCAGCCGTTTTCTGCAAACCATCGAGGCCATCCGGACCATCGACGAAGAGAATCGCGTCTTCCGGCAGAAGCTATTCCGCTCCGAAGCCAAGCCGGACGAGCTGCGCCGCATCCGGCGCGCCATATCCCGGCGAATCCATAAAATTTTCGATTTGCTCAAGGATTGGCGGCTGGAAAGCAGCGTCATCGATAAGATGGAGAGCATCCTCCGCAACCAGATCGAGTGGTTCGAATCCCGCAACAAGACCTTCGCATTGTATGCCGACGTGGTGGATGCATCGATCAATGACCTGCGCAGCCAGTTGACGTCCGAAACCCATTTCGTGAAATGGGCCAAGACACGCACCGATCTCACCCAGAAGGAATTGGGGCAGATCTACAAGGAGCTGCGCGGCGTCGAGGAGGCGCTGGAGGAAAAGGAGCGCCTCATCAGCGCCAACAGCCGCATCCTCAGGCGCATTATCACCAGCGTGGACGAAGGTCGCCTGCGGGCCAAGCTGGCCAAAAGCGAATTGACCAAGGCCAATCTGCGTTTGGTGGTCAGCATCGCCAAGAAATACACCAATCGCGGCCTGCAGTTCCTCGACCTCATCCAGGAGGGCAATATCGGTCTGATGAAGGCCGTGGATAAATTCGAATACCGCCGGGGATACAAATTCAGCACCTATGCCACCTGGTGGATCCGGCAGGCGATCACCCGCGCGATCGCCGACCAGGCCCGCACCATTCGAATCCCGGTGCACATGATCGAGACGATCAACAAGCTGATCCGCACGTCACGCTATCTGGTGCAGGAGCAGGGCCGGGAGCCTTCGCCCGAAGAGATTGCGGAGAAGATGGAGATTCCCCTGGAGAAAGTGCGCAAGGTTTTGAAAATTGCCCGCGAGCCCATTTCGCTGGAAACGCCCATTGGCGAGGAGGAAGACAGCCATCTCGGCGATTTTATTGAAGATAAGAAATTCATGCTGCCATCCGATGCGGCGGTCAGCCTGAATTTGGCCGAGCAAACCCGCAAGGTTTTGGCAACCCTGACGCCACGCGAAGAAAAAGTGCTTCGCATGCGGTTTGGTATCGGCGAGAAGGCCGATCATACGCTGGAAGAGGTGGGGCAGGATTTTGCGGTCACCCGGGAGCGCATCCGCCAGATCGAAGCCAAGGCCCTGCGCAAGTTGCGGCACCCCACGCGCAGCCGCAAGCTCAAGCACTTCATCGAGAGTTGAACCGCCCTCCGGGGGCCTTCTCTTGGCGTGCCAGGGGAGCGCTTGACAAATGGGATCCGGGCGGATAGTACAAGTGACGCCGCGTTCGA
>CAYMQN010000191.1:0-7454 GCA_964392545.1 uncultured Desulfobacteraceae bacterium | reverse complement strand
CGTTGGCGGCCTTGTTGAAGGCGTCGATAGAGGGTTTGATGACGTGCTCCGCCAGGGCGGGGCCGGCGTAGGTCTGCATGCGCCACTTGATGGCCGTTTTCTTTTGGGCGTGCACGAAGGGCGCGCTGATAGTTGACGCGGCCACAGCCGCCGTGCCGATACTTGCCTTTTTGATGAAATCGCGTCTTTTCATTCGGCCGGACTCCTTTCCTGGTAGGGGGGGAGGACGTCTGCAACTCAAACGACGATTGCAGACACGCTTCTGCCGTGGCCATGGTTGCGGAGAGGAAGTTACCCGGATTCGGCAGGCCACCATGAAGGCCTTAAAGGAGTGGGCTGGAGGCGTCGATGAAACGGAAGTTTCGGAAGCCCAGGTAAGGCTATTGAAAATCTTATAGATTTAAGCCGGGTTTCAAGTCAAATGGTTTTTCTACACGACCTGCACCGTGAAGTTTAACCGTCGCCATCGAGTAAGCGCCTGGCGTTTCTTCATTGCGGCATCGTTTTCGCGATGACTGACACAGTGGCGGATAGGCGCAGCCGCAAGGCCGGCTGGCGTTCCGTTCAGAAAGGCCTGGACGGATCCCCTGAATTCGACATAAAGGAGGAGGTGACGGCACAAACCGTTTTGGGGTCATTAGATGGCCGCGATATTGGGAAACACCATGAACATCGTTTTCATATCCCCCCATTTCCCCGCGCACTATTCCGCCTTCTGCACCCAGCTCAAGGCCGCCGGCGCCACGGTGCTGGGCCTGGCCGACGCCCCTTACGAGGGCCTCGGCGCTTCCCTCCGGGAGGCCCTCACCGAATATTATCGTGTGGAGGATATGCACGACTATGATCAGCTCTTACGGGCCCTGGGGTATTTCACGCACAAGCATGGCAAGCTCGACCGCTGTGAATCCCTCAACGAATATTGGCTGGCAACGGAGGCGCGCCTGCGGGACGACTTCAATATCATGGGGATCCGCGGCCACCAGATCGACGCGATCCGGCGCAAGTCGGAGATGAAGCAACGCTTCCGTCAGGCGGGGGTGGCGGTGGCCCCCGGCCGGGTCGTCCGCGATCTGGCCGAGGCCCAGGCTTTCATTGCCGCGACCGGTTACCCGGTGGTGGCCAAACCGGACGCCGGGGTGGGCGCCCTGGACACCTTCCGCCTGGACACGGACGACGATCTTGCGGCCCTCTTTGCGTCCCCCCCGGCGGCGGACTACATCCTGGAAGGCTTCGTGGCGGGCACCATCGTCAGCTTCGACGGCCTGGCCGATCGCGACGGCAACCTGGTCTTCGCCACGGCGCACACCTTCAGCCAGGGGATCATGGAGACGGTCAACGAGGGGCGCCACATCAGCTACACCTCCCTGCGGGAAATCCCGCCCCGCCTGGAGGAATTGGGCCGCCGCTGCGTGGCTGCCTTCGATGCGCGCGAACGTTTTTTCCACATCGAATTCTTCCATCGGGGCGGAGACGACTACGTGGGCCTGGAGATCAACATGCGCCCGCCGGGAGGGTTCACCACCGACATGTTCAACTACGCCTGCGACATCGACATCTACCGCGCCTGGGCCCGCCTGTTGGTCCATGACGAGCGGACGCTGGACTACACCCGCAAGTACCACTGCACCTATGCCAGCCGCAAAAACGGCATCCCCTACCGGAACAGCCACGCCGCGATCATGGCCCGCTTCCCTGCCGAGATCGTCGACGTGGTCCGTGTGCCGGGGGTCTTCAGCAGCGCCCTGGGGGATGCGGGGTACATCTTCCGTGCGGACGCGATGACGCGCGTGCGGGAGATCACGGACTTTATCCACGCAACGACGTGAGAGGGAAGAACCGATGCAGATCGAGGAACACCGCTGGCACAGCCCCCACCTGGGGCGCGGGATGTCCCTGAAGGTCTACGGCCACTGGGGGCGGCCTCTGATCGTCTTCCCCTGTTCGCGGGGGCGCTATTTCGACTACGAGGGGCTGGGCATGATCGATGCCATCCGCGGTTTCATCGACGCCGGGCGCGTCAAGCTTTTTTGCGTGGACAGCATCGATGCCGCGTCGTGGTATGACTTCAAGGTGCCGCCGGCGGAGCGCAATACCCGCCATGAGGCCTACGACCGCTACGTCACCGGCGAGGTGGTGCCGTTTATCCGCGAGCATTGCCGCTCGCCACAGGCGGACATTCTGACCAACGGCTGCTCCATGGGCGCCTATCACGCGCTCAACTTTTTCTTGAAGCACCCCGACCTGTTCGGCGGGGTCCTCGCCCTGAGCGGTCTATACCGCCTGGACCGGTCCGAGTTCGGTTTGCAGCGCCACGAGCTCGAAGCGGTCTACTTCAATTCCCCCCTGGCCTACCTGCCGGGCATCAACGACGGCGCCACCCTGGATGCCTACCGCCGCAGCCAGATCGTGGTCTGCTGCGGCCGGGGCGCCTGGGACGAGGAAGCCCTGGCCGACACCCGCGACCTCGAACGCATCCTCCAGGCCAAGGGCGTGCCCGCCTGGATCGACATCTGGGGCCACGACGTCAGCCACGACTGGCCCTGGTGGTTCAAACAGATGAATTATTTCCTGGACAAGCTGACCTGAGGCGGGGTGACGGCTAACAGCCTGTGGATAAACGGCGTATCAGGCCGAAATGCGCCGTTGCCGCCCTCGCGCATCATCGCTCATCCCGCCGACGGCGGGACTGCGCTTTCCGCTTCGGGCGGCGCCTTGCCTTTCGACCTGCTACTTGTTTCTCCACACGCTGCTAAGGTACCCTTTTAGGCCTTTGCCAACGCTGCGGCGTGCAAAGCGCCAGGGCTCCGGCACCCATCCTTCGCCAATAGGATGTCAATCCCGCAAAATAATGCCCTGGGGCAGGGATTCACCGAACATCGCGTTTTGATCCTGCGAGGCCCGGACGACGATTTCCCTGACGGGGCGTATCACGTCGTCTGCTATCTTGCAGCTTTCCATCCAGGCCAGGACGCGGGTTCGCATGGCATCATCGATGTCCCGGGCGCGGTCGCCGGTCTTGCGGGCCATTTGCGCAATGGCCCGGCCCACCGCATGGGGATCCTCCCCATCGTAGCCCATCAGCTGTTCGATCCAGCGGGAGGCTTCCTCCGGCGGTATGGTGCGATCGACCGTGGCGTACAATAGATCCCGGGCCGCCAGCCGGGAAAGGGCCCACAGGTGCTGGGGCTTCAAATTCTTGATGGAAACTTCCGACAGCAGCTGTCGGCCCAGGCGGGTTTTGTCCGGGGCGGAGAGCTTTTCCAGGTTGGCGGCAAACATCCAGATCTCCAAAAGTTCCTGGGGGGTGGTTTTGATCGAGGCCTTCTTGCGATTGAAGAACACGTTCGAGAGCGACTGAAACGCGTGCCGCTGCTGGCCTTCGGTGAGACCGGCAGCCACCCGGCGCCACATGATCCACCACTCCAGGCGCACCCTGGGTTTCCGGTCGAACGCGGGGCCCTGCAGGAAAAGCTTCCAGAGCTGCTGCATCCGCAGCTTGTCCGCGCCTTCACCAATGCCCGGCCGCAGGCAGAACCCGAGCAGGTTCATCCAGCCGCTTTCGAAATCCGGACCGTGTTCCCGTATCGATGCGAGGTCCAGCAGGTCGTCGGCCAGGGTGCGGATGAACCCCAGCGGCCAGTCGTCCCGGGGCAGGTCGATCATCCGGGACAGCTTTTTGACCAGCGGCGGGACCTGGTTCTTGTCGTTG
The DNA here is from genome assembly GCA_964392545.1 of uncultured Desulfobacteraceae bacterium. Classification (GTDB taxonomy): domain Bacteria; phylum Desulfobacterota; class Desulfobacteria; order Desulfobacterales; family UBA5852; genus JABZFP01. The sequence continues at coordinate 3,745 of CAYMQN010000191.1, read as the reverse complement.
CCCGTCAGCACCCGGCGCACCGCTTGCCGGGCTTTCTCGACGGTGGCCTGTTCGAGAACCTGGGTTTGCGGTGCTTCCGTTGGGGCGGTCACGGCGCGCAGCTGAAATTGCAGCTTCCAGCGATGGTCGCTGACGCGTGAACGGCACCAGATCGCAAGCGTTCCGACCTCCGTGTATTCGGCCTCGATTATAACCGGCAGGGCGCGCTGCGTGCCTTTTTTGCCGTATTGGATGACGGTCTGCAAAGGGGGCAGGGCCGTCAGCGAATCATCCACCGCAATCAGGTCGCCGTGCTTGTCGCCGCTGCGGTAGCTCGAGCTGAAGATGTCGAAGGCGACCGGCTGGTTGGTCAGCACCTCGAAGGATTTGCCGGCCAGGTCGATGGTACTGCCTTCCTCCAGGCCGCGTTCGACGATGCACATGACCTCCCGGCGCGCGTCTTGGGTCCGGGCGCTTTCGTCGCGCGCCACGCCGAGGTAATAGGACCGGGGGCTGCCGCTGCCGACGCGCACGCCGTGGCCGATTTTGACCAGGCCGTAATAGGCCGCACCGCAGGCCACCGCCAGCTCGAGGTCGTGGCTTTCCAGTATCCCGGGGCGATCGGCATCCGCATCATGGTACCACTGCTGCAGGGACGTGCGAATCCGTTGGCGGATCACCGCCGGCTTCAATGAGCCGCCGTTGAAGAGAATTAAATCCGGACGAAACGTGTGCCGTCGCAATTTTGCTTCGACGTCATCCCGGTGTTTTTCGATAAAGCCCTTCATGTGCCGTGTAATGGCCGGCTCCGGTTCGTAGGGCAGGCCGAATTCGGTAATGCCCTTGCGTTCCCCGGCTGACGCCGGGGGGGCGTCCACGGCGGTCGGGAAGAAACCATCCAGCACGGTCCGGGCAATCATGTCTTCCGTCAGCGCCACGCGCCGGGTGTCGGCGATCAAACGTCCGCCGCCGCCCATCAGCGTGACGGTAAAGGATGTCGCCTCTCCGCCCAGAATGGCTTCTTTCCCCTGGCGGCACTGATGACACAGGGCTTTCCAGGCTTCGGCGCTCATCCACCGCCGCTTGCCGGCCAGCTGCGATTCGACCTGGTGGGCGATGGCCAGGTCGATGTTGTCGCCGCCCAGAAGCAGGTGATCGCCGACGGCAATGCGTTCGAAGCGCGGGCTGCCGTCGCCCTCCCGGAGCAGGATTAACGTAAAATCGGTGGTGCCGCCGCCGATATCGCAGACCAGGATCAACTCGTTGGGCTGCACGAAATCGCGCCAGTTCTTCTCGTGGCGCATCAGCCAGCTGTAAAACGCCGCCAATGGCTCTTCCAGTAGAATGGCCGCCTGGATGCCGGCCGCTTTGGCGGCTTCCAGGGTGAGTTCCCGGGCCACTTCGTCAAACGAGGCCGGTACCGTGAGGACGACAAGCTGGTTTTCGAGCAGCAGTTCCGCTTCCGGTCCCCACGCGGCGTTCCAGGCCAGGCGAATGTGCTTCAGATAGGCGGCGGTGGCGTCCACCGGCGAAACCTTGGCCACCTGGTCGGCGGCCCCCCAGGGCAGTATGGGGGCGCGCCGGTCGACATTGGAATGGCACAGCCAGCTCTTGGCCGAGGAAACCAGCCGGTCCGGCACCAGGGCCCCCTGATCCCGGGCGAAGGCCCCGACCACCTTTTCTTCCGGCTCGGCGCTCCAGAGCCGAACGATGCTGTCCTCGGCCACGTCGTATTCACCGGGGATGTAGAGAAACGAGGGCAGCAGCGGTAGCGGGCCCACCTGGGCGGGGCCGGTCAACTGGGGGATTTTAAACATCCGGATGCCCCGCTTGGCGGCGGCTTCCTCCGCGAGATCCACATAGGCGACAGCGCAGTTGGTGGTGCCCAGGTCGATGCCGATGACAAAGCGTTGGTCTACCAGGGGGGTCGTCATGCCTGTTCCCGCAAGTTGAATTCGAGCTTCCAGCGGCGGTCGTCCCGGCGGGACACACACCAGATTTCCAGGGTGCCGGTCTCGGTCAATTTGGCCTGGATGGCGACCGGGATAACGGTTCCGGAATCGCCTTCGAGCGTGGTTTCGATGGTCGTGACCGGTTCGACCTCGTCTTCCCAGTCTTCGAGCAGGGTGCCGACCGCGTCGTCGGTGCGCACGGCCGAGCCCAGGAAGTCGAATTTGGCCGGCTGGCCCACGACGAGGTTGAACGCCCGTTCCGTGGGTGCGGCCTCCGAGCCTTCTTCCATCCCGAAGGGCGCCACGCACAGGGCCTTGATCGGGGGCGCCATTCCCGGTACGGCCGGAAGGGAGGCGGCCACGCCGATGTAGTAGGACTGGTTCAAGCCGCTTCGGATCCGGACGCCGCGGCCCAGGCGTGCCAGACCGTAGTAGGCGGCGCCGATGGCAACGGACAGGTCCATGTCGGCGGATGCCAGAACCTGCGGTTGGGCGTCGGTTTGCCAACTGCCGAGCAATGCGGTGACCCGCTCCTGCAGCAGGCGGGATTGCATGACCCCGCCATTGTACAACACGGCGGTGGGCATCGCGCGTGGACCTTCCTCGTTGCGGCTGAGGAACTGGGCCAGGTGTCGCGTTATGGCGGGATCGGCTTCATAGGCCAGGCCGGTTTCCTGGATGCCGGTGCGCGTCGCCGCGGCCGGACGGGCACCGGGCTCGCACAAGGGGAAGAACCCCTCCACGATGACCTGCGCCACGGTTTCGCGGCGCAGTTCCGTGCGCAGGGTGCCGCCGATCAAACCACTGCCGCGGCCCAGGATGGAAATGGGGACGCGGTCGCTGCCGGGCGTTCCCAGGATCTGCTCCTTGGCACTGCGGCAGGTGTGCCACAAGGCGCGCATTTGCCAGGCGTCCAGTTTCTTGCCCTCCGCTTTCATCTGCTGCGCAACGGCGTAGGCCAGGGCCAGATCCATGTTGTCGCCGCCGACCAGAATGTGGCGGCCGACGGCAACGCGCTCGAGTTCGAGATGGCCCGCGGCATCGGATACCCGGATCAGGCTGAAATCGGTCGTTCCGCCGCCCAGGTCGCAAACCAGCGCCAGGTCACCGGGGCTGACGGCCTCGCGCCACCGGTCGCCGGAATCGTGGATCCAGGCGTAGAATACGGCCTGGGGCTCTTCCAGGAGCACGATATCGGGCAAGCCGGCCAGGGCCGCGGCCTTGACCGTCAATTCGCGCGCCACGGCGTCGAAGGAAGCGGGCACGGTCAGAAAAATTTCCTGGCGCTCCAGGACCAGGCTTGCGTCGTCATGGGCCATACGGTGGTTCCATGCGCGGCGGATGTGATCGAGAATGGCCGCCGAGGCTTCCACCGGCGAGAGATGGGGCACTTCCGCCGGCGCCTCCCAGGGCAAAATCGGCTGGCTGCGATCCACTGTGGTTTGGCACAGCCAGGACTTGGACGAACTGATCAACTGCTGGGGAACTTCGGCGCCGCGTTTGCGGGCCAGTTCGCCGACCACGCGTGACGTGTCGTCCCGCCACGGCAGGGCCAAGGTTTCCGACGCCTTTTCCGTTTCGCCCGGCAGATAAATGAAAGACGGCAGCATCCGCCGTGCGGCCACCGCCCCCGGATCGACGAGCTGTGGGATTTCCAGAACCTCGATGGCGGCGCTTTCCCGGGACGCCTCGTCCGCCGCCGTATAGGCCAGAATGCTGTTGGTGGTCCCGAGATCGATGCCGACGATGTATTTCGCGTCCATTTTTTCCTTCAGGTTGGTGATGACACAAAAAAATCAAATCCGCAGATATCG
>CAYMQN010000190.1:0-7498 GCA_964392545.1 uncultured Desulfobacteraceae bacterium | reverse complement strand
CGGAAAGCGATCCTCGAAGTAGAGGTTTTGAAAGCCGGCAAATTTCAGGGCATGCGCCGTGGCGTCCAGGATGGCGGTCTCATCTTTGCCGATATAACCGGCAGCGCGGGCTTCCACCAGGCCGGCGAGGCACTCGCCGCCATGCGTGCAGGCGATGTGGCCGTTGCGGTTGGCCTGCAGCTGCCAATCCATGATGTCCTGTTCGCTGACCTCCACGAAAAAAACCCGGTTGCCGGCGACATGCTGTTCGTATTGCTCCACGAGGCGGATCACCCGGGGCATGGACACCTGGTTGCCGATCATGGCGGCCTGGGCTACGCTGGCCTGCACATTGACCGGCTCGAAGCGCCGTTTGGCAGGATCCACCTCGCGGTAATAGCGGTAGACCGGATTGGCGTGTTCGGACTGCACCCCGACAATTTTCGGCAGCCGCGAGATGATGCCCGCCTCGAGGAATTTGAGAAAACCGCGCATGACGGCTGTGATATTGCCGGCGTTGCCGATGGGCAGCACGACGACGATATCGTCCAGGGCGTATTCCATATCCTGGGCGATTTCGTAGGCGTAAGATTCCTGGCCTAAAATGCGCCAGGCATTTTTGGAATTCAGCAAGGCGACGCGATAGGTTTCCGAAAGTTTTTCCACCACTTTCATACAGTCGTCGAAGACGCCGGGAATTTCAAACACGCGGGCGCCGCTGCCAAGGGGCTGGGACAGTTGCTGCGGGGTCACCTTGCCATGGGGAAGGAGGACGACGGATTGAATGTCGGGCTTCAAATACGCGGCGTAAAGCGCTGCGGCGGCACTGGTGTCCCCGGTAGACGCGCAGATGGCCAGCACCTCCTTGAGTTGGCCGGTTGTAATCAAAAAAGAAAGATAGCTGAAGGCACTGGCCATGCCGCGATCTTTAAAGGAGGCACTGGGATTCTGGCCGTCGTTTTTAAAATAGAAGTCAAGGCCGACCCGCTCCCGGAGACGCGCATTGGCCCGAATCATGGGGGTATGGCCTTCGCCCAGGTAAACGATGCTCTCCAGCGGCACGCTAGGGCCGATGAATTCGTGAAAACGGTAGATGCCCCTTAAGGCAGGGACGTTGAGCATCTTGCGGTAATCGAAAATCTGGTGCCACAGCGACCCGGGGATCTCTTTCAGGCGCTCGGCCTGCAGATCCTCAATGAGCAGGACCTGGTGGCAATGCGGACAGACGTAATGCAGGTCGCCGATGTCGAACGTTTCCGCGCATCCCAGGCAGCGGTAGACCAGATGACCGGCGATGCGGGGCATCAGATGCGGCTGAATCGCTTGGGGGAAATGCGCGAGTTTCACTTGGCGATGCTTTCAAGATTGTTCATGTAGGGTCTGAGTGCTTCCGGCACCATTACGGTTCCGTCGGGCTGCTGGCAATTTTCAAGAATCGCTGCAAACGTTCTGCCCACGGCAAGTCCGGATCCGTTCAGGGTATGAACGAATTCCGTGCCTTTGCGACCCTGGCGGCGAAAACGGATATTGCCCCGTCGGGCTTGGAAATCTTCGAAATTGCTGCAGGACGAGATTTCGCGATACACCCCCTGAGCCGGCATCCAGACCTCGATATCGTAGGTCTTGGCCGCTGAAAAGCCGAGATCCCCGGTGCAAAGGGTGATGACGCGGTAGGGGATTTCGAGTTTCTGGAGAACGGCTTCCGCATTTTGCAGCAGCAGTTCCAGTTCCTCGTAGGAGTGTTCGGGCAGTGTGAATTTGACCAGCTCAACCTTGTTGAATTGGTGTTGCCGAATCAGCCCCCGTGTATCCTTGCCGTGCGATCCGGCTTCTGATCGGAAACAGGGTGTATAGGCCGTATAGTAGAGCGGCAGTTGCGTTTCCGCAAGGATCTCGTTGCAGTGAATGTTGGTGACGGGCACTTCCGCCGTCGGGATCAGGAAATAATCGAACCCTTCAAGCTTGAACAAGTCTTCCTCGAATTTGGGGAGTTGGCCCGTATGGGTCATGCTGTCACGATTGACGATGAAAGGCGGCAACACTTCCTGAAAACCGTGGTGATTGACATGCAGATCAAGCATGAAGTTGATAAGGGCGCGCTCCATTAAGGCGCCCGCTTTCATGTACAGGGGAAAACGCGCCCCGGTAATTCGGGCGGCCCGTTTGAAGTCCAAAATGCCCAGGCGCTCGCCGATATCCCAGTGGGCTTCGGGGTCGAAATCCCAGCTCGGCAGGCTGCCCACGGTGCGGAGCGTCGTATTGTCGGATTCATCGGCCCCGATCGGAACCGAGCTATGCGGTACGTTCGGTATTTGCATCAAAATGGATTGCACAATGGCCTCGTTCTCGGCCAGGGTTTGGTCCAATTGCTTTATTCGGTTGGAAACCGTGCGCATTTCGGCCACGATCGCCTCTGCTGGCGCGCCGCTCTTTTTCATTCCGGCGATTTGATCCGAAACGACATTGCGTTGGTGGCGAAGTTGCTCGATTTCCTGCAAAATCGCTTTGCGGGCATCGTCGGCGCCGATCAAAGCCTCCCAATCGATGCGATCGCCACGGTGATCGACGGCCTTCTGGACATCCCCCAAATTTTGCCGGATAAACTTGATTTCAAGCATATGAATACCTATATTCGAAGGTTATGCGGAAGCCTTGTGGCAATCTCATTGCCCAGCAAAATAAAAAGAAACGCTACCATTTGCAGCTATCTTAGTCAATTTTAATTGCCGTCGAAGAGTCGACGGGCATCAGACACTTGGGTCGACATCCAGACTCATGCCCGGAGGGATCGTGTTATGGAGGAAATTCGGGAAGCCAAGCTGGAATTGCGAGGGAAAATCGAAAAACGATTGGGTGCCCTCCCTCCGGACGAACGCGATGCGAAAAGACGAGAAATTGAAACCCGCTTGTTTGATTTTGCCAACTTTCTGGAGGCGCGTATCGTCCTATTATATGTGGCTGAAAAAAACGAGGTCGATACGCAGGACATCCTGAGAAAAGCCTTCGATTATGGTAAAATCATCGTCCTGCCGCTTTTGGTTGGCGGCAAAGGCAAAATTCGGCTGCTAAAGGTCGATGACCCCAAACGGGATCTGGTTGAGGGGGCCGGCGGTCGATTGGAACCCAATCCGCAGCGTTGCCGTGAGGTTCCGATGGAATGTATCGATATTGCGATCATTCCCTGTATTGCGGTGGATGAAAAAGGAGGACGCTTGGGCGCCGGGGACGGATATTATGACCGTCTGATGCCCCTGTTGCCGATTACCACCCGCAAAGTGGCCTTGACCCTGGAAGAACAGATCGTCGCTCAGATTCCGGCCGAATCACACGACAAACCGGTCGACATCATCATCACCGACAAACGCACCATCTATAAAATCTAATGTTCGCGCGGCTTGCCATCGGGAGCCTATACCGCGCCATACCGCCGACCCAGGGCTATTCGGCGCCAGGGTTGAGTTCGCGCGACAACGCCAGCAGGTTGTGTTCCTCGCCAACGGCGATCAGCGTATCGCCGGGCTGAATGCGTGATTCGAAGGAGGGGTTGAAAATCATCTCCTGGTCGGATTTTTCGATGGCGATGATGATCAGGTCATACCGTTGGCGAATCCCCGAATCCTTCAGGATGACATTCGCGATTTTGGACCGCTCACTCACAGGGATTTCTTCCATCAGGATTGAGCTGGCGTGCGGTCAGGACCAGAAAAACATTGTCGGTATCGGTGGCCAGGGCGGCGACAAGGCCTTTGGCGCGTTGGATCCCGGCGGTGATCAGAAGGCTCTCTTCGGCCGCATCCCCCGACAAGTACAGCACGCCGTCTTCCTCCATGATCGAAACGAGGTCGGGGTTTTTCTCGATGACGACGATACCCGGAAGCTTGCGTATCAGATTGCGCGTCAAGACCCGTCCGGCGGCATCCACCGGCCGAACCTCGCTGTAACCGACCGTTGATATCGTGATCACGGTCATATACAAGGCATCCATGAGTCCCCAGCCTTCCAATAGCATGTAACCAATGGTGCCGATCACCAGAATCAAAAAAGCCAATAGAATCGAAACGAGCAGATGACGTGCGCTGTTCATCCAGGATCATTTCCCCTAAAAAGGTCGGCAGGCGCTCATCGTGACGAAGCTGAGCGGGCTGCAGAGGCAACCCCTGTCCGCTATCCGGCCGCAGGCGCACAGCTCTGTGTGGAATTCTTGACGAAACCCGGACCTGCTGTTAAAGACTAGCCCATGACAGACTCTGGACACGCATATGACCGCCGCCGGGAAGAGATGGTCAAGCGCCAGATCGAGGGGCGGAACATCTCCGACCCGCGGGTATTGGCGGCAATGCGTCGTGTCCCCCGCCACTTGTTTGTGAGCGAAGCCCTCCGGCACAAGGCGTACGAAGATCATCCTCTCCCCATTGGTGAGCAGCAGACCATTTCGCAGCCCTATATCGTGGCCGAGATGACCCAGGCCCTTGAACTGACCGCCGAAGACCGTGTCCTTGAAATCGGCACCGGTTCAGGCTATCAGGCGGCCGTTCTGGCGGAGATCGCCTACCGCGTCTACACCATCGAACGACTGTATCCACTCTATCGCCGGGCGCGCCAACTCTTCGATGCGCTCCAATACCACAACATCGTGACCCGCTATGGGGATGGCACCATGGGGTGGAAGGAAGAAAGCCCATTTGATGCCATTATTGTCACGGCAGGGGCGCCCCAGCTCCCTGACCGGCTCTTGTCGCAGCTTTCGTTGGGCGGCCGCATGGTGCTGCCCGTCGGTAATCAGTATACCCAGGATCTCATCAAGATTGTCAAAGACGAGCAAGGATGGCACCAGATCAGCCTGGGGGGCTGCCGCTTCGTCAAATTGGTCGGCGAAGACGGATGGGGGGGTACCTGAACACCGGCAAAGCGTTTTTTGGGCCCGCATCCACTCCCGCTGCGGGCCGGGGGGGGATGGATGCGGGCACCATAAAGAAACGCGAATCAATTTTCCCCATGCGCCAGGACAAAGTCTTGAAAGGTGGCGGCGAGAGGCGAAAGCGAACGGCGCTGATCCACGACAAGGTAGATGCACCGTTCGAGATTGATACCCTGGATATCCAAGGCCCTCAATCTTCCGTCGCCGAGTTCCTCCTCGACCGCCCGCGTGGAAAGGATGGATACGCCCAAATCGCTTTTGATGCCGCCGATGATACCGGCCGTATTGCCGATTTCGGCAATGATATTGAATTCATCCGGCAATACCAACCCCTTGTCCCCCAGCGCTTTTTTGATCACTTGCAGGGTGCCTGATCCGGCCTCCCGAATGATCATGGGCTCCTGTCGAAGGGCATCGATTGTGATCGAAGACTGCGTGGCCCACTCATGATGCGACGGAACAATGACCTTAAGTACATCGCGGGTCAAGACGGTTTCATGAAGGTGGGGCTCCGGCAAGCAGGCACCGACAAATCCCAGTTCGATGGCACCGGCAAGGGTCTTTTGCACAATCTCCGTGGAGTCTCCAATTTGTAGCGCAATGCGTATGTTCGGATAGCTTCGATGAAAGCTGCCGATGATCTTGGGAAGAAGATAGCCTCCTGGAATGGTGCTGCCGCCAATAGGCAAGCGCCCCTTGTAATGCCCCTGGTATTCGCCCATGATGGCTTCCATCTCATCCCGCAGGGCCAGAAGCCGAAGGGCATGGGTATAGAGCAACTCGCCGGCTTTTGTGGGGGCGGCCCGTCTGGACAGGCGATCGATGAGCGGGCATCCGAAATATTGCTCGAGGTCTTTTACGTGGCTGCTGACCGTGGGCTGGGAAAGATGGATGGCTTGGGCGGCCCGGCTGAAACTCTCCAGTTCAACAACTTTGCAGAAGATGTGCAGCTGCCAGAGGTCCATGGGGCTCCAAGGCAACGTTAAGAAGCGAATTTGGCATTCAATTTTTGCTGAACGACTTTGGGGACCATGCCGTTGATGTTGCCGCCGAAGCGGGCCGCTTCCTTGATAATGGAAGAGCTGGTAAAAATCCATCGCAGGCCGGTCATGAGAAAAACCGTTTGGATATCCCGGTTGAGACGACGGTTCATAAGCGCCATTTGAAATTCATATTCAAAGTCCGATACGGCTCGCATCCCCCGCAGGATAGCATGGGCTTTGCGCTTGACGGCGTAATCGACGAGCAGGCCGTCATGGGTTGCGATTTCGATTTTCTGGACCCCGTTCAGACTTTTGCGCAGCATCTCCATGCGTTCTTCCACCGAGAAGAGAGCTTGCTTGGACGGATTGTTTAGGATGCAAACGATGATGTGGTCGAAAAGCTTGAGGCCGCGTGTGATGATGTCGATGTGGCCGTTGGTGACTGGATCGAAGGAACCGGGGTAGATGGCCGTTTTGGGCATGCCAGTGCAAGTCCTCCTGAGGTGATCTTGCCAATGATAGCGATGCTCCGCCTATACCACAGGGCTTAAAAAGGAAACAAGGGTTTTCCCGTATCGGCGCTGGTCCGTCAGCCGGAGGGCCTGCGGGAGGGGGGCTAGGGGGTCTTTGGCGCCGTGTTCGACGACGATTCGGCCGTGTTCGACCCCGGCCGCCGCCAAACGCGTCAGGGTCCTGACACCAAGGCCTCGCCCGTAGGGCGGATCGATGAAGATCCAATCGAATCCCCCCCGTGCATCGAGGCAATCGAGGTTATGGGTGATGTCCCACCGGATCACGGCCGCACGTTCAGCCGCATCGAGCTTGGCGATGTTGCGACGGATTAGCGCCAAGGCCTTGGCGCTCTGGTCGATGAAGGTGGCATGAAGGGCGCCCCGACTCAGCGCTTCGAGACCCATGGCACCGGTTCCCGCAAACAGATCGAGTACCTGCTTATCGCGGATCCGGCTGCCGATAATGCTGAAAATCGCTTCCCGCAGGCGGTCCGCCGTTGGACGGATGGCCGTTCCGGTGGGGGCGTGCAGGCGAGTCCCTTTCCAATGGCCGGCGATGATGCGCACGTTCAGTTTTGAACATTCAGTTGTTTGAGTTTTTTGTGCAGATAGCTGCGGCCCACTCCGATGCGTCGCGCGGTTTGGGAAACATTGCCCTCGTTTTCTATGAGTTTTTCGCGGATATACGCATCCTCGAAGGCCTTTTTGGCATCCTTGAAGTCATCGATGGCGAGGTAGTCGCTTTTGAGGGCCGATGCGCTATAAGCCCCTTCGGTCCTGTAGCTGGGGGGGATGTCCGCGGCCTCGATATGATCGCCGGGGACCAGAATGACCAGCCGCTCGATCAGGTTTTTCAGCTCCCGCACATTGCCTGGCCAGCTATAGGCGGACAGCACTTCCAGCGCCTGGGGATCGATGGTCTTGCGCCGCGTGCGGTTTTGGACGGCGCAATCATTCAGGAAGTGATCGATCAGCTCGGGGATATCCGCCTTTCTTGCCCGCAGGGTGGGCACCTCGATGGGGACCACATTGAGGCGATAGTAGAGATCTTCCCTGAAGCAGCCCTTTTTGATTTCCTGCGCAAGATCCTTGTTGGTGGCGGCAAT
>CAYMQN010000189.1:0-7503 GCA_964392545.1 uncultured Desulfobacteraceae bacterium | reverse complement strand
CCACAAAACAAAAGCTTTTGATCCACAGATGACGCAGATTAACGCAGATTAAAAATATAGTTCATTGACCGTGTTTATGCGGTTGTGTCGTTATCGGTGTTCATCTGCGTCATCTGCGGATAGGATTGTTTTTGCGCCTTGAAGGCAGCTCACTATCGGAAAAGCGGCTTTCACTTTATGGATAACCAGGCAAGATTTTATTCGGCAATGGCCCGGTTCGACCCTTTCTCTAAACGGCCCCTGAACCCAAAAGCCGCGAACCCATTGCGGCGCCATTCGTGGTGAAACCCGTCAAGGCAAGCGCTATGACCCAACATGCCTGGATTATTTCCGCCGGTGCTTATGCCGACATCGATCTGGCCGCATTCGATATCCATGCGACCCCCAAACGGGTCATGGAGTACGCCTTGTCGGACATCGGCCGCTACCTGCTGTTTCCGGGCGCCTTCAAGATTGAAAGCCGGTTGATGGGATGCGAGTGCGATATGAAGCCCTCCGCCTGGCACCGCTTCAAGCATGCCATAAGGAGGCGCAATTTCTTCAAGGGCAAGTCCTCCCCGCCCGCCAACCCTCTCCAGCGCCGGCTTCTCATGGCCCAATTGTTCGTGCCGCTCCCTTCCCTGCAGGACCCGTCCTTGGCACGTCATCTGGATCGGCTGCGGGACTTGCTGCGGCCGTCCGACCCGATCCTTCAGGAGATTGCCGGCCTGGACCTGGACCGCGTGGCGGATATGCGGGGCGTATGCGAAGACACCGGCGGCCATCGCACCCACATCACCCTCAGCGGCGATTTGGAAACCAAGCGCCGCTACGTGCTGGACAATCTCCTGGGGCGTATCCCCATAACCCTGCCTCAGGCGCATATCGCCGACGGACTATACGAAATGCGCGGCCTGGCGGCCCGCACCTACCAGGAAGAGCGCCGGCACCGCCTTCTGCGGTTTCATGTGAACGGAGAATTCTTCGCTTGCCTGTTGAATGCGGCCGGCCGCGTGGCCTTCTGGATCGATGACGCCAAGCGCCTCCATCACCTGCTGATCCTGCAACAGGCCCTTGAAACGGATCCGGTCCTCAGGTCCTCCATCGAGGGCTGTCTGCGAGGCGAGGCGCAGGCCCTGCGGTTGCTGATCAATGCGCAGATGGATATCGATTATTCCCGCAACCGCCTGCCCGGGGTCTATCAGGAGCTGTTCCACCGTCTGGACCTCGAGGCCGGGGTCCGGAAAGAGGTCATCCGCTCGCTGAATGCCCATCAGACGGGCGTTTCCTTCAGTTTTACCCGGCCCGGGGGCCATGGTGACCCCCAGGCCACCACCAGCATTGCGGTGCTTCACGACGTCAAGGCCCTCGATCCGCTTCGCGAAGCGCTGCCGGAGCTGTATGCCGCCATCAACCGTAAAGCCAGTCTTACGGAGGCCGGCAAATACTACCTGCTGGAATCCATCAAGGGTCGCCCCGATGAAGAACGACTATAATGCCAACGACTACGCCTGGATCAAGGAGTTGCTCCAATACCCCCTGGTGTTGAAGGAACGTTTGGCCTATTTTCGGGACACATCTGAAATCGAGGTGCCCGCCGATCCCATCGAGCGCGTCATTTTTCAGGACCGCGCCAAAAAAGCCATTCGCAAGATCGCCCACAAACGGGGCCACATTCTCATGGTGGGCCGCCCGGGCACCGGCAAGTCCATGCTGGCCGGCATGCTGCAGGAGGTGCTCACCAAATCCCTGGACGATTATATCCGTCCCCGGGATGCCATCCTGGCCTTTCCCGGCAAGGACCGCAATCATATCCGCATCGCCTATGAGCCCCCCGATACGGTCGATCCCCTGCTGGATGCCCTCAGGGAAAAACTGGAAGTGGCCGCCGCGGCCTCGCCGGTCTTCTCCCTCGAGCCTCAAATCAAGCACGTGCGCCGCATCAAGCTGGCCCTCATTACGGCAACGGTCCTGCTGGGTGCCGGCGGCTTTTTTTTCCCGCTGCTGTTGGCCGGTGCCGGAATCACCGGCATCGGCAGCATCTTTCTTTTTTTGCAGGAAAACAATCACCGGGCTCAGGAGGAAATCCAGCGCAGCCAGCAGCATGGACCGCCGGCCAACCTGCGGTCCCTGCACGACATGCTGCCGGTGGTGCTTTACGACCCCCGCCAAAGCGACACGCTTCTGGCCCGGATCGCGGAACCCAATGCCCGCGTTATGAAGGGCGGCTTCCGGCACGACCCCTATCAGTCCGGCAACCTGCAGACGCCCCCCCACAAACGCGCCTTCCTGGGGGCCCACGCCACCGCGCCGATCATTTTCATCGACGAGCTGCGCACCCTGCTGCGGGTGGGCTATATGCCCGAGCTTTTGGAAATCATGCAAGAAAAAAAGTATATTCTCGAAGGGGGCGGCACCACCGGCAGCGGCGCCGCCGACCGCAGTGAAAACGCCCTCAAGGCCGACAACATCATTGTGGCCTGCTGCAATCACGACACGATCCAGCACTTGCGCCAAGAGGGGGACGGCGCTTTTCTGAGCCGCATCGAAGACAAGGGCGAGATCGTCTACATGGAAAGCAGCGTCGGGGAAACCCCGGCGGCCATCGTCCAGACGGCCCAGTATGTCAAACAGGAGGTCGACCGCATCGCGGAGGAAGTCGAGGGGGCCTGGGGCGAGGTCCTGGCCAAGGAGGGAATGGAAAGTGTCCGGCGGCGCTGCCAGGACATTTTCGGCCGACCTCTGTCGCCGGCCTTCAGTCTCACCACGCGGGAATTTTCCCGCAACGCCGTCATGGAAATCATCAAAGAGATGCGCTGCCGGGCCTCCGACGGCAAACTGACCGGTATTTTGCGGCCCATCAACGGGATCATCAAAAGCGCGGTGTTCGAAGCCATCTTCCACGATGCGCCCCTCGTGGAACCCGAACACGTGCAGACAGCCCTGCTGGAGCATCTCAGCCTGGAGGGCGCCATCCATAAGGAGATGGCCCGCCACAAGCAGGACCTTAAAAAATATATCGACTCCATCACGGATTCCATTGGCTATGTGGTGGGCCTGGCCGTCGTGACGTCGTCCGCTTCGGGCCAGATGCATGGACAGCCTTTGCCGATCCATTGCCAGGTGGATGCCGGGAGCGTCGACCGCGTGGTGGCGGCCGGCAAAATCGGTGACATCGCCCGGGGCGCGGCCCAGAATGTGAGGGCCTCGATAAGACGCATTTTGAAAAAAATCGGTGCACCCCATGTCGGCTATGAAATGCATATCGAATATATCCAAGCCCATGGCGGTGTCGAGGGCGACAGCGCTTCGGCGGCCATCGACGTGGCCCTGGTTTCCGATTTCATTCGGCAGCCGGTGGATCCCAAATTCGCCGTTACCGGTTCCCTTACGGGCGACATCATCCTGGCCGTGGGCGGGATCACCGAAAAGGTGCGTTCCATCATGGATCCTTTTTTGGGAATGCGCGGTGTGTGCGTTCCGTGGCAGAACAAGCACGACATCCAACCCCTTTTGATCAACTGCCGCACGGAATACCTGCAGCACGGGGCTATTCCCGGCATACGGATCCACCGTGAAGGCGATACGCCGGCCCCCTTCGATGTTTACTTTTGTAAAACCAAATGGCACGTCTATCAGATCCTGATGGCCGTCGAGCGGGATCAGGTGGAACGCCGCATGGCCGAGCGTTGCCAGCGTGATTCAGAGCTGATAGACAAGAAAGGATAAAGGGGAAGGGGAAAGGGGAAAGGATTACGGCCTTCGGCCGGCGCCTGCGGCGCAGGATTACGGGCCTGACGGCCCTGGATTACCGCCTTCGGCTCAGGATTACGGCCTGACGGCCGGGATTATGGGCTTTCGACCCTTCATTCCCGGGCGTGACCCTGGAATCCAGCCTGAAACGGTAATAAGAGCTGCCAAGAATTCTTTTTCGATATGAACGAATCCGGCGAACATAAAAATGGGCGGCAGGCCTCGTCGACCCACCCGCCCCGCTCCAGGCCCACCGCGGAGCTGGCCAAGTCGCGGGAAAGCCGCGACCATCTTTACCAGGCCCAGAAAATGGAAGCGTTGGGAACCCTCGTGGCCGGTGTGGCCCACGAAATCAACAATCCCATCAGCCTGATCATGTTCAACCTGCCCATCGTGCGCCGGGTGTGGCAGGATGTCCTGCCGGTCATCCGCCGGGAGGCCGATGCCATCGACGGCGCCACGTTCGGCGGCTTTTCCCTGGCGTATCTTCAGACCCATTTTCAGCAGTTGATCGACGACATGGACATGGCGGCCAGCCGGGTATCGAAAATCGTCAAGGATTTGAAAAATTTCTCCCGCCGCTCCCAGGTCTCCGACAAAAAACCGTTTCAGATCAACGAGGCCGTGACCAATGCCGTGCGACTGGCCCGCGCCACGCTGCGCAGCTCCGGGGTCGAAGTGACCCTCGCCCTCGCTGACGACCTGCCCACGGTTTACGGGAACCTGCCGAGCATCGAACAAATTGTTCTCAACATTCTGATCAACGCCGTCCAGGCCATCGACAAGCATCCGGGCCGGATCGCCATCGAAACCGGTTATCATGTCGAGGACGGCATGGTCTATGCCGCGGTCAGCGATAACGGACCGGGCGTGTCGGCCGCCGTCGCCGACAAGATTTTCGATCCCTTTGTCACCGACAAGCAGGCCGGCGGCGGTTCCGGTCTGGGACTGGCCGTGAGCTTCAGCCTGGCCCGGGCCCACCAGGGGACCATCTCCTTCACTCCCCGCCCGGAAGGGGGAACGACCTTCACGGTATGGCTGCCGCCGGCCGGGAAACACCGTGCGCATCGCGTGCTGGTGGTGGATGACGATCCCATGGTGCGGCAACTGGTGGTCCAGATGCTCTCCAAGCAAGGGCGCTACCGGGTGGAGGCGGCGGCCAGCGGCGTCGACGGGCTCTTGCGCATCGGCACCCAAACGCCGGATCTGCTTATTCTGGACCTGAAAATGCCGGGCATGAACGGCCTGGACGTATGCCGGGCCGTGCGTCGCAACGACCAGCTGACGGCCATGAAGGTGCTCGTCACCACAGGGCACCCCCATCACCCGGATCTTGCCGAGATCCAGGCCATGGGATACACCGACTGCTATGTCAAACCGCTGCGGGTGGAGACCTTCCGCGCCCTGGTGGATCGGATGATGCCGGAATGATGAAACACTATCTTATGCTGTTGGCGGTGTTTGGCGTGCTGGGTGCAGGGCGTGCCCCTGCTACCGAGCTTCGTCTGCTGACCGAGAACGTAGTTCCCGTCAATTATATCGAGAACGGCGAATGGAAGGGGTCGACGGCGGAAATCGTCAAGGAGATCGCCCGTCGCCTCGGGATCGCAGCGCCCATCGAGTCCGTTCCGTGGGCCCGTGGCTACAAGATGGCGCTGAGCCAACCCAATGTCGCTCTTTTTTCCATGGCCCGCACCCCGGATCGTGAGGCGCAGTTTCATTGGGTGGGGCCGGTGGGCCTGTTCCGGTCAGCCTTCTACGCGCCCCGCGGCACACGCCTTGTGATCGATTCCCTGGACCAGGCCCGCAACGTCCAGAGCATCGGGACCTACAAGGACGATGTGCGGGAAACGTATCTCCTCAAACTGGGCTTCACCAACCTGGACAGCACCAATTCCAACGAAAGCAACCTGCGCAAACTGCTCAACGACCGCATCGACCTTTGGGCCACGAGCACCATGGAAGCGTTCAGTGTTCCGCGCCAGATGGGCCTCGATGCCTCCCTCATCGAGCATGTCTACACCTTTCAAGAATTTGAAATGTACATCGCCATGTCCAAGGGAACGCCGCGCCATACGGTCGACCGATGGCAGGCGGCCCTGGACGGCATGAAAGCCGACGGCGCTTTCATGACCATTTGGCAGTCATGGCTTCCCCACGAAACCCTGCCGGAGGCGGTGCGCCGCCCCTCCCCGGCCTGGCAGGCAGGTCATCGCCTGTCGATTTACACGGAGAACTCCCCCCCGGGCAATTATGTCGCCGAGGGTCGGCTGCAGGGGCCCGCCGTGCGTGTGGTGCAGGAAATCATGCACCGTTTGGGGACCCCATCCGCCATCGAGGTGGTGCCCTGGGCCCGCGGCTACCATTTGGCCCGCACCCAACCCAACGTGGCCCTGTTTGCAACCTCGCGGCTGCCCCAGCGGGAAACGCTTTTCAAGTGGGTAGGGCCCCTGTATACCCAGCGGTGGGGGTTTTATGCCCGGCACCCGTCGAAGATCGCGGTCGTCAGTCTGGAAGAGGCGCGCCGCGTGGGGCGTATCGGCACCTATCGGGAGGATGCCAAGGAACAGTACCTGAAATCCATCGGGTTCCAAAACCTGGTGAGCACCAACAACAATATCGGCAATGTGAACCATCTCATGGATGGAAGCCTCGACCTGTGGGTCAGCTCCGATTTCAACATGCCTTATTACGTCCGCTACGCCGGCTATGACCCCGATCAGTTTCATTTGGTGCTGTCCTTCAAAACCGTCGGCAATTACATCGCCTTCTCTCGGTTGACCCCCGACCACGTCGTGGCCCGCTGGCAGAAAACTTTGGATGCCATCCGCCGCGACGGAACGTGGGCACGCTATTTTACGAACAGCGGCGGCGGCGATGGCAACGCTTCCGCAACAGCCGGCGACCGGCGGTAATGCGCATCCTCGCGTGTCCGAGCGCGTCCCGGACGGCCACTGGATAGCTCCATGGCGATTGCTTCCAAATTTCTGCGGCCCGAAAGGCGGCCAAAGCGTCTCAGACGCTCCCTGTCGGCGGATCTTACCCTGGGGATGCTGATCATTCTACTGCTCATCGAAGGGACCTTCTTCTATGTGATCTACCAGCGCCAGTCCCGATCCATGCTGGCTGAGATCCAATTCAAAGCGGAGGATTACGCCGTCAAGCTGGGTGAAGTGCTGGCGGTACCGATCTGGGATTTCGATGACCGGCAAATCGAGAAGGTCGGCAAGGGGTTCCTGCAAAACGAGGTGGTATCCCAACTGCGGATCACCGACAACCAGGGGCAGCAATTGCTTCTTTTGGAAAACCCTGCCGCCCGGGGGCCGCTGATTCGGCGCGCCGCCGATATCCGATACAACGATCAACTCATCGGGCATGTCGAAATCGCCTTGAGCAAGAGCGCCTACGTCCGGGAAATCATTTGGCTGCGCAACATCCTGCTGGTGGTTCTGGTCTGCTCCGCGCTGGTGTTTTTCATCGCCTCCGGGCTGCTTCTGCGCATTTTTCTGCGTAAACCGTTGAATGTCCTGGCCCGGGGCATGGATCGCCTCGCCCGGGGCGATTTTACCCAAAAGGAACAAAACCTTTCCTACACCGAACTGGCCGGCATCGCCCAGCGGTTCAGCGAGATGGCCACCCGCATCAAGGACCGTGAACAAACCCTCGTTCACATGAATCGGGAGCTCAAGGACGTCAACGAGCGCCTCCGCCGGCGCACCCGGTACGAACAGATGCTGGCCGAAGTCTCGGCGCGTGCCGCCACCCCCATGG
>CAYMQN010000188.1:0-7576 GCA_964392545.1 uncultured Desulfobacteraceae bacterium | reverse complement strand
CGTCACTCCCGCGAACGCGGGAGTCCAGAACCATTGAACTGCTTGAATTGCCGCCTTCAAGCCTGTGCTGCAATTTGCACCGGAAAGGTTCTGCCTGGGTTGTCATTTCGGTGGAAGCCGGAATCTAATATATTTTCATAGGGTTATCCAAAGAGGACGGTTCTCTGAAAAGTTCCAGTCGACAAGAATTTACCACGAAGAGCACGAAGAAAAACCGGCCATAGCAGATGAAGCCCTTCGTGTCCTTCGTGATCTTCGTGGTTCAAGCTGTTGCACTTAACCAAACTTGGCCCTTCGGATAACCGCATTCGACAAAAGCCCTTTTCTTTCTTCCAAATATCCGAACCCTGATCATACGATGACTTTCCGGGCGCTGGTCACCCGCAGGACCTCTTCATAGGTGGTGATCCCGTCCAGCATTTTTTGGATGGCGTTTTCCCGCAAGGTCACCATCCCCTCTTCCTTGGCGCGTATGCGGATATTTTCCACATTGGTCTTGGGGGTGGTCATTTTTTGGATGGCTTCCGAGTAGGGCATAACCTCGAAGGCCGCCAACCGGCCGCGGTAGCCGGTCTGGCGGCAGCGGTTGCACCCCTTGCCGCGGTGGAGCTTGACAGCGCCCTTCATGCCCGTTTGGATGCCGGCCGCCCGAAGGTCGTTGGCCCCCATGACGAAGGATTCTTTACAGTACTCGCAAATGACGCGCAAAAGACGCTGGGCGATGATCCCCACCAGCGTGGCCTGGATCAGAAAGGAGGGGACGCCCAGATCCAAAAGGCGGGTGATGCTGCTGGGGGCATCGTTGGTGTGCAGCGTGGACAGCACCAAGTGCCCGGTCAAGGCGGCCTGGACGGCGTTTTCCGCGGTGTCCAGATCGCGCATTTCACCGATCATGATGATGTCGGGATCCTGCCGCAGGATCGTCTTGAGAATGGTCCCGAAGGTCACGCCGACAGCCTGCTGAACGCCGATCTGGTTGAAATCCTCGTGGATCATTTCGATGGGGTCTTCCACCGTCACGACGTTGTTCTCCGGGGTGGAGATCTTGCGCAGGGCCGAATACAACGTGGTCGACTTGCCGCTGCCGGTGGGTCCCGTTACCAGGATGATGCCGTGGGGCATGCGGATAAAATGGTCGAATTTGCGATAATCCTCGGCGGTGAATCCCAGGCCGTCCAGGTCCTGGACGAGAATATCCGGGTCCATGACGCGCATCACCATCTTTTCCCCGAAGGCCACGGGAACCGAGGAAATGCGTATCTCCACCTCCATCCCGCCCTTGTCCATTTTGATGCGGCCGTCCTGGGGACGGCGTTTTTCGGCCATGTTCATGCGGGACAGGGCCTTGATGCGCGAAACAATGGCATTGTGCACCTTCTTGGGCAGGCGATAGACGGTGTGCAGCACGCCGTCGATACGCATGCGCACCAGCACGATCTCGCGCTTGGGCTCGATGTGGATGTCCGACGCCCGCTGGTCGAAGGCGTAGATAAACAAATGATTGACCGCATTGACGATGTGCTGATCGTTGGAGGGCAGGTCGTCGCCGCTCTTCAATTTCACGTATTGCTCGAGGTTGCCGATGTCGATGGCCGATGAAGAAAACAAATCCTCGGCGGCGGCAATGGAGCGTTTGAACCCGAAAAACTCGTCGATCAGCTTGATGATATCCGTCTTGGAGCTGACGGCGGTCATGACCCGCATGTTGGTGACACGGGCCACGTCATCGAGGACTTCCATGTTGAAGGGGTTGGGGGTTGCCACCGTCAGGGCGCCGTTGTCGACCTTGATCGGCAGCACCAGATGCTTCATGGCAAAATTGCGCGGGATGGTGGTGGTAACGATGTTGAGATCCAGCTTGAGGGGGTCGATTTTCTGGTAGGGAAGATCCCACTCCTCGGCAAGTGCCTGGAAAATGGCATCTTCTTCCAGGCCTCCGGGCTTACCGTCCGCCCGGGGAGGCTGGATCCGCGCAATCACGTCCACAAAGGTGACCGGATTGTTGATCTTGATGCCGAACGAAGCGCTGCGCTTGCGGTTTTCCCGCTCCAGCTCCTGGGTCATTTTTTCCCGTCGCGCAAGAATTTGCTTGGCCTGATCTTTGGTCAGCAAACGCCTTCTGATCAGAACGCGGCAGACGTCCTTGGGGGCAAACGGGTCTTTGAGGTCAACGGGTGGCATCAATCAATACGTCTCCGGAAAGCCGGGGATGTGATTTTCACAGCGGAGGCACCCCGGCACCCCATGTCATGGTTGAAAAGCGGCCTTCAGGATGACCACACAGGAAGCAGGAAGGGCTGGCATGGCGTCTTGAGAGGAGGGGCCTCGAAGGATCAAGCGACTTCGACCGCATGGCGCTCGTGGATTTCGTCTTTTGCACGTCCTCCCCATTCCCATACCCGCTTGACAAGGGATTCGTGACGGCTTTCCTTGCTAAGGGAGAGGAAATCCTCCCGGCGATCCATCATCTGATCCATCACCCATTCGTCACTGGCTTCTCCCGCACGCCCCAAGCCACGGACCAACACCTTGAGATGCTGGAGAAAGGCTTCGATGGTGGCGGCGTCCTCGGCCAGACGATAGAGCTCGGCATCCGGGTTGCCATATTCATTGAGGGCACTGCGCAGGACCGACCGCGCCACATTGCCGCCCAGCAGGGAAACGCAAACGTGAACCTCGCGCTCCAGGGAAAGCAGATACTTCAATCCCATCGCTTCCCCCCGGCTTGTGGCATAGCCCGAATCAAGGGACATCACGATGCGGCGATGGATGGTTCTGATCTTCTCGAAAAAGGCCTCGCTTTCGGCATCGATCAGCATCAACGCCGCCGTGGCGGCCTCTCGATTAAGCCCTTCCTTGACAAGAAAGACTTCCTCGGGTGTTATTTCGATGTCAATATCCAGTTCCTTGTTATACCGGCGCAACAGGAGATTGGCGAGCAAGACGGCATTGCGGTCGGAAAAACGCACCTCGTCGGGTTCTTCCAGAAAGTCCCCCAACAGCACCTGAAGCGCCTTTTCGGGCGTCTCCATTTTGGCAAACAGCAATTGCAGCGCATTCAGAAAGGCGATCCGGTCGTCGCGCTGCATGGGCTGTTTGAGAAAATGCCATAATATCTCAAAAACCTTGGCCTCGTAGCGGGAAAAATCGCCGACACTCTCCTCGAAATCCACCTTGCGGAAGCGCCCCTCGGCGTCGAAGCAATTCTCCAGCAGGTGCAGGATCTCCTTGACATCCATGGGAGAAATATCGAAATCACGGCTGAGGATCTCGAAATCACGGCTGTTGAAGTCGTTTTCCTTGCGCCCGATCCTGCGCATCTTCTCCCGCGTCGCCAGGCGCCCCGCATAAAAGTCGATGACCCGGGCCGCCATGTCGTGAAGGCGGCCGATTTCGAAAACCTCGGCGCCTTCCTGGACCGTCAAGACACCGCCGGAAACCTGGAGCTGGCGGATGACATCATCGGGCACTTTTTCCATGCGCCACTGGATATTGGACAAAATCTCATCCATGATCATGGCTTTTTTGGGCCGTTCCCCGATGGATTCGATCATCTCGGATATCCGCTTCAGGCGGAAGCCCAGCTCGCGCGCACTGACCCGGCCGTAGTCGCGCCCGTAAAGGCTCTCCAGATAAAGGGCCTGGTCGGCCGAGGTGTTTTCGAATTCCTCGTCCACCAGGCGGGCGATTTGGGCCTTGGCCTTGGGCAGCTTCCCCACGGAGCGGTCCAGCAACAGCCAGCGCAGGTTGTTCAGCTCGATGGGCGGCAGGATCAGTTTCTGACGCAGGTTTTTGACCCCCGCCACGGCGTCGTAGATGCCTGCGTAACGGTGAGCCCCGCTGGAGGTATCGGATTCCTTGATCCAGGTGCACACCTTCTGCACCAGTTTCTGCATGGCTTCGGGCTGGATGGCGTTGAGGCCCGCCAGCATCGTCAGATTGGGGTCCGGCAGCCCTTTTTCGTCCTTCATGATGGGCAGGGTGTAGACCTCGCCATCGGTGTCGAGCTTGATATCTTCCGCTTGACGCAACGCTTCCCGGTATTTGGCAATGATGGCAATCGACCGCCGCAGGCGGTCGACCGCTTCCGGCGCGCCGTCCGGGAGCTTGAGCAGGAGGGTCAATACATTGTGGTGGTCAAAGGTGGCGAAGGCTTTCGAAATCAGCGCATTGAGATAGGTCATGTGGTCGCCGACCCGGCGAATCATCATGGCCACCGCTTCCCGGTCCATCACGATATCGCTGAAAAAAACCTGGTAATCCGGAGTTCCGCCATTGCGCCCCGGGGCGGACAGCCCGCAGGCGCGGATCAACAGGGTTCCGTCATGACCGGAGCGTTTGTTCAATTTCTCCAAGGTTTTGGCCAACTGGGTGTACGGATCGATCTGCAGCGGAACGTCGATGGTCTCCTCGATGGTATCCGACCCGTTATCCCCTTCCGAGGCATCGCGATTGCGCCGCAGGCAGGCGCTGAGCAGATGGCAGAGCTCCACCAGCAGGGTGATCAGGGCATCGTTGCGCCCCTGGCTGTCGTACAGGCTTTCCAGGATGGGCAGTTCCATGTCGTTCATAAGTGCTCAGCCCCTACTAATAGATGACTCAAAAAAGCCCCCACGCCGTCACGCCCGCAAAAGCTTTTAATCCACAGATGACACAGATTAACGCAGATAACACCATAACCGCATAAACACTGTCATTGAAATGTCCTTTTAATCTGCGTCAATCTGCGTAATCTGTGGATGGAATTGTTTTTTGCGCATCACGGTAGCTCACATGCCGAAAAAGCTACATTCACTTTATGGGCAACCCTGTTTCTTGTGCAGGCAGGTATGAAAGTTCGCCATTCCGGGTCCCGGATTGTATCAAAACGCTGCCCTACTCTTGGTTTTCGGCCTTTTCCACGGCCTCCTTGACCGCTTGCGCCTCTTCCTGGAACGCCTCCTGCCGCTTCTGATAGGCGGCGATTTTTCGATTCAATTCCTTGACTCTCGCATCGTATGCCGCAACTGCCGCGGCGTCACGCCCGGCGAGGGTGTCGAGCCGCTCCTTTTCCTTGATCAGCGCATATTTCTCTTCCATCAAGTCGGCGAATTCCTGGTCAAGGTCCTTTTTCTTCTGATTCAGCTCCTCGATCTTCTGCTCGTCGACCACAGGGACGTCGTCATCCCCGGGCGAGGATTCCGGTTCGGCGGTGGAGGCTGCTTCCTCCTGTTCGGCAGGTACCGGGGCTTTCTCCGCCGAACCAACCTCTTCCTCATAGGTTTTTACCCCGGGGCGCTGATCTTCCGGAACTTCTCCAAGATCGTAGGTATAGCGGGTCACCCCCTGGGCATCCCGGTATTTGTAGATTTCGGCGGTTGCCGAAGAGAGGCCGCAAAGCACAAGCATGACCACGGAAGCAATTGCGATTCGTATCATCGTCACTCCGAACTCAGCCACATTTCTACGATCTTGCCATCAGGATCAACGATAAGAACAACGCGATCACCTTCCTTGAAATCTGACAACAATTTTCTGCTTCGCATGTCACTTCCATAGAAAACCGCATCATCGGCAATATCATAGGTTACATCGCCAAGGACGATGCTCCCTGACTCCAAAATGGCGTCGATTTGTAATCCGCCTGTTTTGGCGGCCGCCACGCCGCTGAACACGGCTCCAAACAGGATCATAAATATGCTTACAGTTACGATAAGGCGTTTCATCATATCCTCCTTCCCTACCATGTCCGCCAATACAGGAACCCCAGTTTTTCCGTAACGGCAATCTCGGATTCCAGGTTACCACCTGAGGTACTGAAGTGCAATATATCCGTCCCGGTACCCGGGATGGAAAGGATCGCCGGAGAATAGAGCAGACCGGCATGGCGCAGACCGGTGGGCGCCACCCAGATGGGATTGGCCGCCGTGCCGATGTTGATCAGGTCGGCACTGTTCACACGGTAGTCGCCGTTGATGTCGAACACGGCATCGAAGGCACGGGCGCCGCTGCAGGCATTCAACGCGTAGACAATTGACGTCCCGCCCGCCTCGCAGGGCGATTCCGAAGGAACGGTGGGCACCGCGTAAAGAATGCCGCCGCGGATGATCACATCGTTGACCAGCCGCTCGCTGGTGCCGGGCAGATCAAAATACCAGCCAACGTGTCGGCCCTGGCCGGTGCGCGGGCTGAACAAATCCATGGGGTTGTCACTGAGCACGATGAAATCCCCCTGATGGAATATCACCGACTGGTTCAGCAGGGAGACCTTGAGATCCACCGGTTCCCGGGTGATGCCGCCGCTGACGCTGACCGAAATCGTTCCACCCGGGGGATCGGTCCTGAGAATTGCCTGGTTCGGCGATACTTCGACGGTCACGTCCGGCACGCCATGAGTGGCATCCTCGATGGCAGCCCTGAGGCCCGCCGTGCCCAGGAATTCACTTTCGGCCACATCTGTCAGGGATGCCGCCGTAAAGGTGCGACTGTTGATAGTCACAGTGTCGCCGTAGGCCGCCCCCGACAGGTCGATCACGTAGACGGTCTGATCGGTTTCGGGCATATCGCTGTTGGCCACTAGATTGCTGAGCTGGCGGTCGGTGTCGAAATAGCCCAGGTATTTCGCCGTGGCATTGCGACGATCGGCACTGGCCAGGGGGCCAAGATTCTCCCACTCCTCGGCCCAGTCCCAGATGCCATAGAGCGTCTGCACCGAACCTGCATCGGCAAAATCGCTGATGCCCAGGTATCTACCCGTGCCGAAGAGCACGAAGTACCCCTTGCGCCCGGCCGTGCAGGGCCGCATGATGTCCGGCCGTGTGGTAATGGGCTGCCGGAAACCGGAGGCATTGCGCGCCTGGAACAGCGGTTGCGGCATCCCTGTGCCGTCGGCCAGTTCGTTGTAGGCCACGGTCCAGTTGTTGACATTGCTGTCGCGCAGGTCGAATTTCCACATATTGCCCAGCAGGTCGCCGGCAAAGGCAAAATCCACGAGGCCGTCCAGATTCACATCGATGAGGGCCGGTGTGGAAAGCCCGTTGCAGTTGGGGCCGCTGTCGCCGACATAGGTACGGATCTTTCGAGGAGTCGGCGAAACCAGGGAACCGTCGCTGTTGATCCGCAGGGCATAGAGGACTGCTTCTCCGCTCTGACTGTCATAGCCGTTTCCGAAGAGCACCACCCTGCCGGCCGCCGAGTTCACGGCATAGGCCTGGCTGAAGCTGTACCCCATGTCCGGGTCCACGGTTTTATCTTCGGGATCCGAGTTGGCCGGATACTCCCACTTCACGATGGAGGACGCATTCAATTCGGCATCCAGCGCCGGATCGTCCACATCACTGATGTCGAGGCAGTAATAGCCGCGACCGCCGCGGCCCAGGCCGCCGACAAGGATCGTGGATCCTGTCGCGCCCAGTTTGGCAATATAGGGCTCGCTATCCACGAAATATTTGTGAACATAGGGATCGACGGTCAGTTCCTTGAGGTTCGCGAAGACCAGATTCGGCACGTAGGCAAAGCGCTCGTTGCCGGTGGCCTCGTCGAGCACATGCAGCATGCCGTCGTTGGCCCCCACGAAAATGACCCCTGGTTGGGTTGA
>CAYMQN010000187.1:2722-7670 GCA_964392545.1 uncultured Desulfobacteraceae bacterium | reverse complement strand
ATCGTGGCGGTCTCCCGCATGCGGGGGGCCAAACCGGAAACCATGATCCTGGCCGGCGTCGCGCTGGGGGCCCTGTTCACCGCCGGCACCATGCTGCTGCAGTTTTTTGCCGACGACGTGCAGTTGGCCGCCATGGTGTTCTGGACCTTCGGGGACGTGGCCCGGGCCGACTGGCAGGACCTCATGCTCCTGGGAGCCGTTACCCTGGGGGCCTCGCTGTATTTCTTCTTCAATGTCTGGAACTACAATGCCGTGGATGCCGGGGACGAGACGGCCCGGGGGTTGGGCGTCCAGGTGGCGCGGGTAAGGCTGTGGGGCATGCTGGTGGCCTCCCTGGTGACGGCCGTGATCGTTTCCTTCCTGGGCATCATCGGCTTCGTGGGGCTTGTCTGCCCCCACATGGTGCGCCGGGTGATCGGGGGTGACAACCGCTTTTTGCTGCCGGCCGCGGCCGTACTGGGGGCGGTGCTGCTCCTTTTGGCGGACACGGCCGCCCGCCTGATCCTGGCGCCGCATCTCCTGCCGGTGTCGATCCTCACGGCGTTTCTGGGCGCACCCGTCTTCATGGTGCTCATCGTAAGGGGGCGGCGCTGATGCTACTGAAGATCGACGATCTGAGTTTCCGCTACAACGGCCACCCGGTGCTGGAGGGGGTCACCTTCGATGTAGCCCAGGGCCGGGTGGTGGCGGTCCTGGGACCCAACGGCGCCGGCAAATCGACCCTGCTGCGCTGCATCAACGGCATTCTCACACCCGGAGCCGGGGCGGTCATGGTGGAGGAGGAAAACGTCCTCAAGCTGGACGCCATGGCCGTGGCCCGCCGCATCGGCTACGTGGCCCAGCAGCAAAGCGCCGGCAAGATCACGGCCTTCGATGCCATTTTGATGGGGCGCCGCCCGCATATCCGCCTGCGGGTCAGCCCTAAAGATCTGCGGATCGTCGACGGCGCCATCAAGCAGCTTGGCTTGGAAGCGCTCGCCCTGCGGCCCATCGACCGCATGAGCGGCGGCGAGCTGCAGAAGGTGGCCGTGGGCCGGGCCCTGGTTCAGGAGCCGCGCCTGCTCTTGATGGACGAGCCCACCAGCAGCCTCGACCTGAAAAACCAGGTGGAGATCCTGAAGCTCGTCCGCCGGGCCGTCAGGGAGCACGCCGTGGCGGCCGTGCTCACCCTGCACGATCTGACCACGGCCTTCCGCTTTGCCGACCAGTGCCTGTTTCTGAAAAACGGCGGCATCCATGCGGCGGTGACGCCCCGGGAGGTTTCCGCCGCCATCATCCGGGAGGTCTACGGCATCCCGGTGGAAATCCACCACCACAACGGATACCCCGTGGTCATCCCGCAGTGATCACCCAGCCGTCTTCGCCCCCTTCGCCTGAGGTTCGGCCTCCTCTGCCGGCAAATAAATCCGCACCGTGGTGCCGCGCCCCGGCTCGGAATCAACCCCGATCCAGCCGCCGTGGTTCTTGACGATACCGTAGACTGCGGGCATGCCCATGCCGCGGCCGGGGAAATGCTCCGAGTAGAAAGGGTCGAAGACCTGCTCCAGCGCCTCGGCCGTCATGCCTTTGCCGTCGTCCTCGATTTTAACGCGGACATAGCGGCCGGATCGCATGCCGGGTAGCTGCGCGACCCGCTCGGCCGTGATGTCCCTCAGGGATAGATCGACCGTTATCCGTCCGGCGCGGCCCACGGCTTCGGCCGCATTGTCGATGATCTCCGAGACCACCATTTCGAGTTGGCTGACATCGGCGGTGACCGCCGGCAAGCGATCGGCCATGTTCAGCGAAATGCGGATATCCGGGCCAAGTTGCTCCTCGATTCCCGGCAGCACGGTTTTGATAAATGCGACGGGATCGATAGCCTGGGGACGATAACGGCCGCCCCGGGCATAGGCCAGCAAGCGTTTGACAAGCGCCGCGATGCGGTCGCAACCCCTCAGGACAGCGGCGAAATCCTTTTCTTCGAGCTCTCCGTCGGCGGCATTGAGCTTTAAGAGCTCGACGCCGCCGGTGACGCCCATCAGGACGTTGTTGATTTCGTGGGCCATGCCGCCGGCCAGCATGGCCACGGCCTCCATCTTGCGGGCCTCCTGGAGACGGTGGTGCAGCCGGTGCAGCTCGGTCACGTCGGTCAGGCTGGTTTGGATCGCCTGGAGTTCCCCCTGCCGGTAAACCGGCGTGGAACGAACGATGACATCCACGGTGTCACCGTCCCGGCGTCGCACCCGATAGCCGGTGGCATCGATGGGCTTTCCGTTGCGCAGGTCATCCAGGCCCTGGGCGGCCTTCTCATGCTCGCCGGCATCCAGCACCGCATCCAGCGCCAGGCCGTTTTGCACATCCCCGGCGGTATAGCCGATCAGGTCCAGGCCGGCCGGATTGATGTAGCGGATGCGCCCATCCGGATCGATCTCGCAAATGCCGGCGGGCAAACGGTCCACGAGCGCCCGATAGCGCCTCTCGCTGCGGGCCAGCTCGCGGAACAGCAAGTCGTACGGTTCCTGCAGCCCGGTCTCGATGATCGCCTTGTAGATCAGCCAGAAGGAGCCCAGCTTGCACAGATGGCCCACCAGATTGGAAAGCCCGTAGACATCGATATAGAACGTAAACAGCAATTCCGAAACGATGGTCAGCAGAATCGAGGCCATCAGCAGCCGGAAGACGCCGCTTTCGAAATACGGCCGTCGGACCCCCAGCGTCCCCAGACCCGCCAGCAGGATGCCGGCAATGACATATTCGCTGATCTTTTTGAAGGGTGTCAGGCCCTGGCCCTCGACATAGCAGGTCGGAAATACCGGCCACACGAAAATGACGGCCATCGCAAGGATGAAAAGCCCGGCATAACCCAAAACCGCCCGCGGCATGGGGATCCTGCGGCCGGCCAACAGGGGGGCCGCCGCCAGGGTGGCGCTTTCGATGTAGCGGGCAATGATCCACAGTTGGGTGGCGGTGTCCGCACCGGCGGTCGGCAGCACCCCCATGCCCTTGTAGCTGACGGTATGCAGCAGGTCCACGGCCCCGATCCACAGGTAAGCCGCCCCCAGCAGAATCAGGCTGCCGTTGTGGATTTTGTCCCGGGTATTCCAGGCGAACATGAAGATGGCAAAGGCCACCACCACGCTGAAGATTTCGATGAGGACGTGAAACAGAAGAAAACTGTGCAGGTTGGCATAGTAAAGGAGGGCCAGGCTGGTGGCGACCAGCACACCCATGCGGAAGTTGGCCCCCCAAGAGCTGCGTGGGGTCAAGGTAGCGGCTGGGGCGGGATTTTCCCCTGGAAAAACTGGGTCCACATCAACCCCCATACGAATCGGAAGTAAGCGCAAAGCAACAAAAACAGCATAGCAACGATGCCCCCTGGGAGCAATCGATACCATTGAAATACAAAGGGAATCAATTCACTATAGGGGATTTTGGGTATCCGCCGCAAATCGCCGCCGAATGCGGCCGGCGCCTTGGGAAAGCCTTTACCTTCTAGCCGGATTTGACCCGAAGTGAATTCGTACCTAACCTACACCTCGGAACAATCGACAACCCTGTGCGCCGACAGGAGGTGGGTCGGCATCACGAAGGAATCCGCCGTCGAGCGCTGCGACTGCCTGGTGCTCGATCCCTGCGGCTGCTTCGTCGACCCTTGTGTCTGCGTCCGGACGGATGTGCGCGGCTGCTACACCGACTGCGGCTGTCCGGACCGTTCGAGCGCGGTGCTGCGCACCCCGCTGATCTAAACAGCCGTGTGGCGGCACAAGCATCGGGGCAAGAGGCAAAGCGCCGTTGAAACGAAATGCGCGGCCCCGCCGCCGGCGGGATGCGCAATAAGGGGTTCGTACGGCAACCCCGTCTGCGGCGGGGCATTCCGGTTAAAGGCGCCGTTTAGCCGCAGCCGGCTAGACCGCCCCGGCTTCCATGGTCTCGGCGTACTCACCCAAGCGGGCTGCGGAATTGCAGCGGGCCCGGTGCTGGAACATCTTCTGGGCCGCACCCACCTGGTCGGCCTTGCCGCCCCAGGCCTTGAGGGCGTCGGCCTGCAGCGCCCGGCCGTAGGAGAAGGACAACTCCCAGGGCTGGTCGCCCAGGGCATTCATGGCATTCAGGTTGGCGGTGGCGACCTGGGAACTCTGCCCGCCCGAAAGGAACACGATGCCCGGCACCGCCGCCGGCACCACCCGGCGGAAACAGGCGATGGTGCGCTCCGCCACGGTCTTGGCGTCCGCCTGCTCGGGGCATTCCAGACCGGAGATCACCATGTTGGGCTTGAGCAGCATGCCCTCCAGGTCCACCCCCTGACGGAAGAGCTCGTCGAAAACCGCCTGCAGGGTGCGCGCGGTAACCACGTCGCAGCGTTCGATGTCGTGGTCGCCGTCCATGAGCACCTCCGGCTCCACGATGGGCACCAGGCCGGCTTCCTGGCAAAGCGCGGCGTAGCGGGCCAGGGCGTGGGCGTTGGCACGGATATTGGCGGGGGTCGGAATGGCGTGGGCGATGGTGATCACGGCCCGCCACTTGGCGAAGCGGGCGCCCAGCTTACGGTATTCATTGAGCCGGTCCCGCAGCCCGTCGAGGCCCTCGGTGACCTTCTCCCCCGGAAAGCCCGCCATGGGCTTGGCCCCCTTGTCCACCTTGATGCCCGGGATGATGCCGCGGTCGGCCAGCAGCTCGGGAAAGGGGGTCCCGCCGGAGGACGCCTGGCGCAGGGTTTCGTCAAAAAGAATGACCCCGCTGATGAAGGCCTCGATCCCCTCGGTGGTGAAGAGCAGTTCCCGGTAGTCCCGGCGGTTCTCTTCGGTGGATGCCACCCCGATGGTATCGAAGCGCTTCTTGATGGTCGGGTTGCTCTCGTCGGCTGCCAAAATCCCCTTGCCCTTGGCCACCAGGCTCCGGGCGGTCGATCGCAATGCTTGTAGCTCCATTCGGTTTCCTCCTTTCCCAAACAGTTCAAGTAAGAAAT
>CAYMQN010000187.1:0-2622 GCA_964392545.1 uncultured Desulfobacteraceae bacterium | reverse complement strand
CGCAATGATGCCGGCGGGGTCAAGACCCGGCGGCCTGCAAGGCCAGGGCTTCGGCCAGCCGTTTGAGCTCGGGGCCCCTCTCCAGGCCCGTGATGAAACGTTGGGGAATTCCGTCGAGACCGGCCCGGGCCCCGCTCAAGGCCCCCACCAGGATGGCCCGCGCCTGGTTCTGCCCGCCGCCGTTGACGGCATGCAGCACAGCCGCCTCGAAATCCCGGTCGAAACGGGCGGCCAGATAATAGGCCGCCGGAAGCTGGTGGTAGATGGCACAGGGCATGCCGTACACCAGCGACACCTTCCAGGCCGGTTCGATGCGAATTCCGGGGTCGACGGCCGTCCGGGCCATGTAGGACGGGGTCAGCAACGCGTCGGGGGAAGCAAAATTCCCCACCCGCGGCGCCTCGGCGGATGCGGCGGGCGGCGGCTGCAGATCGTCCTTGGTCACCGTGTGAAACGGCAGCTCGCCCGCCTTGACCCGGGCCATGAGCTCGCCCGAGAGGCCGTCGTCCAGCGGGTGGCCCTGCACCAGCAGGCCCAGTACCGCCGCGTAGGCCACCGTCATGGCCACGACGGTTTCGTCGATCTGGGTCAAAACCGTGTTTTCGGTAACGGATGCCGCCAACCGCGCCGGCTCTCGGGCATAGCGCACGGCGATCGCCAGGGTGCGTTCGATGGCTTCGGTGGTGTCGGCATGGCCGCCGGTCTGTCCCCAGGGCCGGTTGTCTTTCCTTCGGCGCCGCCAGGCTTCCCGAATGGACTGGCTGGTGTAGCCCCCCGGTCCGCTGTGCGGGCTGCCGTCCATGTGCGCCAGAAGCTCTTCATCCATTCGGCGGCAGAAGTCGGCCTCGTCATAGCCGCCGCACTCCACCAGGGAGCGCACGGTAAGGGCCAGGATGAAACCGGCCTGGGAAAGCTGGCCCGCTTGCATGCCGTCGTGGTACCGGCCGGGCCGGGGGGCGGTGTAGCCGTCGATCCAATCGCCGTAATCGCGCCGGAGGGCATCGAGATCATAGTACCAGTGCGGCCCCAGCCCCAGGGCGTCGCCGATGAAAGCGCCCATGACGGCACCCGCGGCCCGGTTTCGAAAAGCATCGTCAGCCATAGAACCTCCTCTGCAGAATTGGCGGCCTTGTTTTATCAGATATAGAATTGTCATGATTCCCCCCGCTGTCACCATCCAATCCGCCCAGACGGCCTTGGGCCGTATCCCACGTCCCCGGGATCGCGGCATCTGGCCCGGCCTTGACCGGGAGGGAACCAGCGTCCTCGCAAAAAAACACGCACCGGCCATTGCCGGCTTGACTTACAGGCGCCTGAGCCTAGTTTCAGTAATGGAAGTTCACGGTCCCCAGTGGTTTGATCGCGAAGCGCAAATCACGGGCCGGCCCATGCGAAAGACCGACGCGGCCCGATAGCAAACGCAATGATGCGTATTCCAATTCCCTTTCAAAGAGTGTCCGTCCAGAAATGGCCTTTTTATGGGTGGGCACTAAAGAGGAGATCCTGCGATGGAACGAAAACTTTTGCTGGCGGTCGATGATTCCCTTCACTCCAAAAATGCCGTGCGGTATGCGGGCCGCCTCATGGCCGCCGACAGCGACGTCCACTTCGATTTATTGAACGTCCAACCGCCCGTTTCCGAATTTCTGGTGGAAGAGGCCAGGCGCAAGGGCGACGCCCGGCGCCAGCTCGACAAGCTGCTGGCCAAAAACGCGGAACATGCCCGCGAAACGCTGGCCAATCTCAAGAAAGCACTGGAAGCGGTGGGTGTCGCCGAAGCACGCATTGCCGATCATACCGCACCGCGCAGCCTCGGCATTGCCAAGGATATTTTGGACTACGGGATGGAGCGCCGCTACGATGCCATCGTGCTCGGGCGCCGCGGCGCCTCCGGCCTCAAGGACGTTTTCTTCGGCAGCGTCTCCAACACCGTTATCCAGCAGTCGCGGGTGCTGCCGGTCTGGCTGATCGACGGCGACCTCGAACCGGGGCGCATCCTGGTGCCGGTGGACGGCTCGGTCAGCGCCATCCGGGCCGTGGACCACCTGGCCTTCATGATGGCCGGCAGAAAAGACTGCCGTCTGACCTTCTTCCACGTGCAACCCAAACTGCGGCATTTCTGCACCATCGATTTCGACGACGCCACCGCCGAACCGCTGGATGAAATTCTGGCCTCCGGATCCGATGTCTGCATCGACAATTTCTACGGCAAGGCGCGCCACAAGCTGGCCGAGTTCGACATCGGGGAAGACCAGATCGACATCAAGACCCGCACCGGCCTGGGCAGCATCGGTGGCATGATCCTCGAGGAAATGACCCGCGGCGGCTACAGCACCCTTGTCATGGGGCGGCGGGGGACCAGCCGCAGCTACTTCATGGGCAGCGTGACCCAGTATGTCCTCGGCAAGTCCCAAAACCTGGCG
Organism: uncultured Desulfobacteraceae bacterium; assembly: GCA_964392545.1. GTDB lineage: Bacteria > Desulfobacterota > Desulfobacteria > Desulfobacterales > UBA5852 > JABZFP01. The sequence continues at coordinate 199 of CAYMQN010000187.1, read as the reverse complement.
GTGTGGATCGTGCCTTAAAGCGGCGCTGCGCCCGCAGCACCGCTTTAAGGTAGATGGCGCCGTAAAAAATCCCTAAGGCGTCACTCCCGCGGATGCGGGCCTGTCCGCCAGAGCGCTTGCGCAGGCGGAAGTCCAGAACCCTTTGAAATGCCTGGATCCCCGCTTTCGCGGGGATGACAAAACCTTTATTATCCGACTT
>CAYMQN010000186.1:0-7685 GCA_964392545.1 uncultured Desulfobacteraceae bacterium | reverse complement strand
CCCTGGTGGGGGAAGAAAACTTCGTGGACATGGTTCCCAACAGGTCCAACAACTACTGCTGCGGGGGCGGCGGCGGATTTCTCCAGTCGGGATACAACGACGAGCGTCGGGAATACGGCCGCCTCAAGCTGGATCAGATCCTGGCCACCGGCGCCGATTACTGCATTGCAGCCTGCCACAACTGCCACGCCCAGATTCACGATCTGGCCGAGCATTTCGAGGCGCCCTATCACACCGTGCATCTGTGGACCCTGATCTGCCTGTCGCTGGGCATCCTGGGCGAAAACGAACGGGAATACCTGGGGCCGGATCTGGCCGAGGTGGGTCTGTCGTGAGGGGGAACACCTCGGATTCTCGAACGACGGTTTTACGGCCCCTTTCCTTGTTCCGGGGGTGCGAAACGTAAGGTTGTCATTCCGGCGAAGGAGGCTGTGTCGCAATGCCCTAAAACCTCCCTTTTTTGCCCGTCATGCCGGCGGAAGCCGGCATCTCGTTGGGCTAAGGGTATGAATATGTAGGAGATCCCGGCTTTTGCCGGGATGACACCGACTTGCTTTTGCGGGAGATGGAAAAAGGTCAAGGCCATGGCTCATTTGTTTCGCCAGCTTCGCAACACCCTGATGTTCAAACTCATCGTCGCGGTGGGGTTGACGCTGCTGGTGAGTATCGCGGTCTGGGCCTACTTCAACATCCGCTACCAGAACACCCGGCTCACCCAGCACATCCTCAACGAAACCGCGCGCTTCTGCAACACCATCAAGCTGGGCACGCACTACGCCATGATGACCAACGCCCGGGACGACATCAACCAGATCATCCTCAATATCGCCCGGCAGAAAGAGATCGAAACCATCCGCATCTACAATAAAGCGGGGCAGATCAAATTCTCCAACGAACGCGCGGAAGTCGACCGGGTCACCAACATCAAGGCCGAAGCCTGCGACGTCTGCCACCACTTGGATCCGCCCCTGGAAACCCTCACCCCCGAGCAGGGCCGGCGATTTTTCACCACGGCCTCCGGTGAGAAGGTCATGGGGGTGATCACACCGATTCTGAACGAACCGGGCTGCGCCGAAGCCTGCCACGTCCACCCGGCGGACAAGAAGGTACTGGGGGCCCTGGATGTCATCTTCTCCCTCGAGCAGGTCCACGCCGAGATGGTGCGTTTCAAACGCGGCATCCTGATGCTGGCGGCCTTTGTCTTCCTGGTGACCAGCGCCATCATCGTGGTGGTCATGCTGCGTTTCGTCAATCGCCCCATCCGCCGCCTGATCGACGAAACACGGCTCATCGCCGAAGGCGACTATGTGACCAAGGTGCCCGTGGACGGCGAAGACGAGATCAACCAGCTGGCCATGGCGGTCAACCGCATGGGCGACGAAATCGCCCGCAGCCAGACCGATCTGCGGCACCAGCGCAACGAATACCAAAACCTGTTCGAAAACGTGCCCTGTGAAATCGCCGTGTTGGACCGGGAATACCGCCTGGTCAATTTCAACCACAACTATGCGGAAAAATTCAATCCGGTCCGAGGCGAGTACTGCTTTCAAGCCTACAAGGGGCGCGATACCAAGTGCCAGGACTGCCTGGTGGAGAAAACCTTCCAAGGTGAAGGTCCGCAGCTGGGCGAGGAAACGGGCTACGACAAAAACGGCCGCCCGGTGCATTGGCTGGTGGTCACCTCGCCCCTGGTCGACGATGAAGGCCGAATCACCGGCGCCATGGAAATGAACCTCGACCTCACGGACCGCAAAGTCCTGGAAGACAAGCTGCGGCAATCCGAAATCAAGTACCGGGCCTTTTTCAACAACATCCCCAATCCGGTGTTCGTGCTGGATGCCGCCACCCTTGCGATAAGGGATTGCAACGACAGCGTGAAAGCGGTTTACGAGTATGAGAAATCTGATATACTGGGCATGTCATTTCTCAATTTTTTCGTGGACGAGGAAAAAGAGGCCTACGCCGCCGCGATTCCCACTTCACAGGTCCTCAGTCGGGTCAAGCAGATGAAGAAATCGGGGATTCCGCTCTTCGTCAACATCCGCATCTCACCCTCCGACGACGAAGGGCAGCGGGTTTTTCTGGTAACCACCAGCGACATCACCAAGCGGCTGGAAGCCGAGCAGCAGCTGATTCAGGCCAGCAAAATGGCCACCCTGGGGGAAATGGCGACCGGCGTGGCCCATGAATTGAACCAGCCCCTTTCGGTGATCAAGACCGCCAGCAGCTATTTGATGAAAAAAGTCCGCAATCAGGAGGCCATCGCCGACGACATCATGCTCACCATGACCGAGGAGATCGACAGCCATATCAACCGGGCCACCAAGATCATCACCCACATGCGCGAATTCGGCCGCAAGTCGGATCTCGACATCGCGCCCGTTCAGCTCAACGACACCATCCGCCGGGCCTTTGAAATTTTCAGCCAGCAACTGAAGGTACGCGGCATCGACGTCGAGTGGGACCTGGCCGACGACCTGCCGCCCATCGAAGCCGACCCCAGCTGCCTGGAGCAGGTCTTCATCAATCTGCTGGTCAACGCCCGGGACGCCATCGAAGCCGTCTCGGAGAACGCCGCCGAAAGTCCGGAAACGTCGGCCGAGCTTCGCCCCAAGCAGATCACCATTCGCACCCGCTGTCATCAGGACCGGGTCATCGCCGAAGTATCCGACAGCGGCAGCGGCATCCCCGAGGCGATTCGCGAGAAGATCTTCGAACCCTTTTTCACCACCAAGGAGGTCGGCAAGGGAACCGGCCTGGGGCTGTCCATCAGTTATGGCATCGTCAAAGACTGCCATGGCGAGATCCGGGCCTACTCCCCCCCCGGCGAAGGCGCGCGCTTCACCCTGACGTTTCCGGCCACCTGTAACGATCGCGAGGGCCGCACCGTCATCGCACGCGACATGCTGGACAAAGCGGAGGCGACACCGGGATAACCCCATGTTCATGCGCTTCGAACAGATCGGCGAAATTTTCGACCTGCTCTCGTTAGGGGTCATCGTGCTGTCCCCCGAGCGCAAGATCGTATCCCTGAACCACGCCGCCGAGGCCCTGACCGGCAAGAAAGCCAAAGACGTCCTCGGCAGGAACTGCTACGAAATCTTTCTCGACTACCTGTGCGGCGGCCGCTGCAAATACCTCGAGCGCCCGGAGGCCGAAATCGAAACGGTGGTTTCCGAAATCGATTTCACAACCCCCGACGACCGACGCTGCAGCCTGACCAAGATCGAAACCCCGATCTTCGACGCCGACCACCACCTGATGGGGTGCCTCGAGGTCTTCCAGGACCATTCGGCCTTCCGGGACCTGATCAAGCGCATCCGCTTCGAGGACATGCGCCTGAAGATCATCCTGGACAATCTCGATATCGGCGTGCTGACCGTCGACCGGGGCAACCACATCTCTTTTTTCAACACGGGGGCCGAAAAGATCACCGGTTTTTCGCGTGCCCAGCTGCTCGGCAAGTCCTGTACCAAGGTTTTCGGCCCCCGCTTCGGCAAGGTCTTCCAGCAGGCCCCCGATCTGTTGGAGGATGACAACGGCCACCTTCGCGTCGAAACCGACCTGACCACCCGCGAGGGACAGCGCCTCCCGGTGCGGGCCAACTACGTGCCCCTCAAAAACGAGGAGGGCACGGTCGTGGGCGGTCTCACCACGATTGCCGATCTCTCCCTTCAATATCATTACCGTAGCGCCATCCAGGAGCGCTATACGTTCTACGACATGGTGGGACGGCACCCCGAAATGCAGAAGATCTTTGAAATCATCCCGGTCATCGCTTCCAGCGATGCCACCGTGCTGATCGAGGGGCCCACCGGCACGGGCAAGGATCTGCTGGCCAAAATCATCCACAATGCCAGCAAGCGCGCCGGACGCAAGCTGATCAAGGTCAACTGCGCCTCCCTTCCCGACAACCTGCTGGAATCGGAGATGTTCGGCTACGTCAAGGGCGCCTTTACCGGCGCCGATCGCGACAAGCCCGGGCGTTTCCAACTGGCCGACGGGGGCAGCATCTTCCTCGATGAAATCGGCGACCTGCCGCTGGCCCTGCAGGCCAAACTGCTGCGGGTCATCGAAGACCGCGAATTCTACCCCCTGGGCAGCCGCCAGACCACCCAGGTCGACGTGCGCATCATTTCCGCCACCAACCAGAACCTCAAACAGCTGGTCGAAGAAAAGAAATTCCGGGAAGATCTCTATTACCGCCTCAACGTCATGCGCCTCGAGCTTCCGGCCCTGAAAGAGCGCAAAAGCGATCTGCCGCTGCTCATCGAACACATCCTCAAGCGCATCTGCACCACCAAGCACGCCAGCATCAGCCGCATCGACGAGGCCGCCATGGAAGTCCTGCTCAATTACGACTATCCCGGCAACGTGCGCGAGTTGGAAAATATTCTCGAGCATGCGCTGATCATCTGCCGCGGCGATACCATCGAAAAAAAGCACTTCCCTCTATGGCTTCTCAAAAACGAGGCCTGTGATGCTGCGGATGGGAGCGGTACGGGAGGGGCGCGGCGGGTTTGGGACGAAAAGGAACGCATCATCGACGCCCTGCGCCGCTACCGTTGGAACAAGAGTCAAACGGCGCGGGCCCTGGACATGGACCGGTCCACCTTGTGGCGCAAGATGAAGAAATACCAGATCGGCCAGAACTGACATCGCCAAGGCGCTCCAAACGGCCCACGGCAGGAACCACCGTCATGGATAAAGAAAAAATTCTCATCGTCGATGACGAGGAGGGCATCCGCAAAGTCCTGGGCATTTCCCTGGCCGATCGTGGCTATGCCGTCTTGACGGCCGGCGATGCGTCCGAAGCACTGCGGCTTTTTGACGATGCGCAACCGGGCATCGTCTTGACGGACATCAAGATGCCGGGCATGGACGGGATCGAGCTGCTGCGCCGGCTGAAGCAGGCCAATCCCGAAACCGAAGTGGTGGTGATCACCGGTCACGGCGATATGGACCTGGCCATCAAAAGTCTCAAATACGAGGCCACGGATTTCATCACCAAGCCCATCGAGGATGCCGACCTGGACCGGGCCCTGCAGAAATGCCGGGAACGTATCGTGTTGCGCGAGCAGCTGCGCCAATACACGGCCAACCTCGAAGACCTTCTCAAGCGCAAATCCGAACGCCTGGAGGCCCAGAACACACCGACCGCTCAGCAGCAGCTCTTCGAGTCGCTGCCCGGCTATGTCACCGTCCACACGGCCGACTACCGTATCACCTCGGCCAACGGGCGGTTCAAGAAGGATTTTGCCTTCGATCCCCAATCCGGCGCGGTGTGCTACGAGCTCGTTCGCGGGCGAACCACGCCCTGCGAGGACTGCCCGGTGGCCCGCACCTTCGAGGACGGCAAGTCGCATCAGAGCGAGCTGAGCTACAAAACGCCCGCAGGCCAGGAATGCCACCTTTTTGCCTGGACGACGGCGCTGCGGGAACCGAGCGGCGAGGTGGGGGAGGTCATGTTGATGGCCACCGATATCTCCCCGATCCTGGACATGCGCGACCATCTTTCGTCCTTGGGATTGATGATCGGCTCGGTTTCCCACAGCATCAAGGGCCTTCTGACAGGACTGGACGGGGGCGTCTACATGCTGGACAAGGGCTTGCCAAGGAGGACAGCGGCCAGATCGGGGAAGGCCTGGACATCGTCAAAATGATGGTGGGCCGCATCAAGAACATGGTGCTGGACGTGCTCTATTACGCCAAGGAACGCGAGTTGGCCCTTTCCACCTGCCGCATCGGGGAATTTGTCGCAGAAACGGTGGCGGTGGTCCAGGCGCGCATCGCATCGGCCGGCATCGCGCTGGTCTGTGAATTTGACGATGCGCTGCAAGCGCGGGAGTTTGACGTGGATTCCGACCAGCTGCGGGCCGCCCTGGTCAACATCCTTGACAACGCGGTGGATGCCTGCCGCGAAAGCAGGGATCAGAAAGCCCCCCAAATCTCCTTTCGCGCCTACCCGGACAACGGGAACGTGATCTTCGACATCGAAGACAACGGCATCGGAATGAGCGAAGCGGTTCAATCCAAGATATTCACGCTTTTCTTTTCCTCCAAGGCCACCCAGGGCACCGGCATCGGCCTCTTCATCACCCGCAAGATCGTCCACCAGCATGGCGGAGAGATCGAGGTGCAGTCCCGCCGGGGCGAAGGCACGCTTTTCCGGATCCGGATCCCGCTGGAGCGGTCCGAGACTCCTTCCTCCCAGCAGCCGTTGGACCAATAGAACCCATCCGTCAACCCCATTGACCCCCCATATGCGAAAATCGGCACCATGCCATGGCGGGGACGAACGCGGACGCGTGAGGGCATGCATTTCGGCCTTCGGGGACAGCCGCTCCCGATGCCCGAAGGCGGGCCGGTCAATTCCTACACCGAATCCGCGGAACCCTAACGCAGCCGTCATAATGAAGAAGATTCATTTTTTAAATTTATGACGAGTTTCTATTGACACCTTACCCCCCTTTCTGTAATCTGCTCCGAAATTCTGTTTCTTCGGCCGGCAACCCGAAGCATCGCAGGCGCATCGCACTCTTCCGGGAACATCGACACGATGGATATGAAGCGGGACTACTACGAGGACGTCCAGTTGTGCACCTCGGGCGCCGTCATCTTCTGGCTGGCCGCCCTCCTGGTGGCACTGGCGGTTTTCCCCTTTCTGGCCACCTCGTACTACCTTTACATGGCCAATTTTCTGGCCATCAATGTCATCGTGGCCATCGGCCTGAACATCCTCGTGGGCTACGCCGGCCAGGTTTCCCTGGGGCATGCCGGCTTTTTCGCCCTCGGGGCCTACGGCACCGTCATCCTGATGACCGAGCTGCACCTGCCGTTCCTGCTGGCCCTGTTCGCAGCCGGTCTGATTGCGGCAGGCTTCGGCTTTCTGCTGGGCCTGCCCTCCCTGCGCCTGGAAGGCCCCTACCTTGCCATCGCCACCCTGGGCTTCGGACTGACCATCACCCAGATCATCGGGCGCATCGAACTTTTCGGCGGCCGCCAGGGGCTGCATACCCCGGATCTTTTCATCGGCGGCTGGCATCTGGAAAGCGACCGCGATTTCTACTGCCTGCTGATCCCCCTTACGGTTCTCCTCGCGGTGGCGGCCCGCAACCTCCTCAAGACCAAGGTCGGCCGGGCCCTGATCGCTATCCGGGACGCCGAAATCGCCGCCGAGACCCTGGGCGTCAACCTCATGGGATACAAGACCCTGGCCTTTGCCATCAGCGCCTTCTATGCCGGCATCGGCGGGGGGCTGTACGCCTTCGTGCTGCGCTTCATCGAACCGGAGATGTTTACCCTCCTCATGTCCATCATGTTTCTGGCCATGGTGGTGGTGGGCGGTCTGGGCTCGATCATGGGGGCCATCACCGGCGCTTGCCTGTTGAGCTGGCTGGATCTTCAACTGCGCAACATCCTGAGTATCCCCTACCTGGGAAATTGGCTGGAAGCCCTGTCCCGGACATGGTTTTCCATTACCGGGGTATCCAATATCCAACTCGTCGTCTTCGGCCTGATCCTGGTGCTGATCATGCTCTTCGAACCCCTGGGCATCTTCGGGTTCTGGATCCGGGCCAAGAAATACTGGAAGGCCTGGCCGTTTTGATCGACTTCCTCCAAATGCTCATCAACGGCATTGCCGCGGGCAGCGCCTACGCCCTGATCGGCCTGGCCATGGTGAT
>CAYMQN010000185.1:4904-7704 GCA_964392545.1 uncultured Desulfobacteraceae bacterium | reverse complement strand
CACCGCACCCTGCTGCAGATGCTGCAGTCCGGCGAGCGCCGATCGGAGCGCTGACAACGACGGTCGGGTAGGCCAAATTAACCGCGTGAAGCCGGCCGGGATGGAAGACCTTCCGCGGCGCATGCACCACGGAAGGAAGGTTTGCAAAGAACAAGGCGACGATGACAGCTCGTCCGCCGTCAGGAAAGAACGAGGAGACCCATGGTATTCGATAGCCCAGGAAAAATCACCGACCGCATCTGGCTGGTGGGCCGCAGAGAAATATGCGCCTACATCGTGGGCGGCGAAGGCGACTATGCCCTTCTGGGCGGCGGCATGGCCTACGTAGGGCCCGATGTGCCGGCGCAGTTGGCCGCATTCGGCATCGACGAGAAAATGGTCCGGCGGATCGTCATCTTGCACAGCCATTTCGACCACTGCGGCATGGTGCCGTTCTTAAAACGCCGCTGGCCCTGGGCCGCGGTCACCGCTTCCCGAAAGAGCAGGGAACTCCTTCAAAAACCCAAGGTGGTCCAGAGCATCGCCTCCTTGAACCAGGCCATGCTCGTGCAAAAGGGCATGGCCCAAAATGCGGACGAGCGCGGCCTCGCTTTCGACGGCATCGAGGTCGAAAGGATCGTGGGCGACGGCGAGGTGCTGACCTGCGGTGACCTTTCCCTGGAGATCCTGGAAGTTCCCGGGCATTCTTCGTGCTCCATCGCCGTGTATGTCCCCGAGGAAAAGGCCCTCTTCGCCTCGGATGCCGCCGGTGTCCCCTTCGGCGACAAGATCTTCACCGCGGCCAACAGCAATTTCGACCTCTACCAGCAGAGCCTGGCCAAAATGGCGGCCAAAGAAATCGAGATCCATCTGGCCGAACACTACGGCGCCCGATCCGGTGAACAAGCCCGCCAATTTCTGCAGGGCGCCGTGGCCGACGCGGCCGAGACCCGCCGCTTCCTGGAAGACACCTATGCCGCCACCGGGGATGCCGACCGAACCACCGCCATCCTGACGGACAGGATCATGGCCGCGGCTCCCGGAGACTTTCTGCCCCGGGAGGTGGTGGCCATCGTCGCCGGCCAGATGGTCCGTTTCATCGCCAAAACCATGCCACCCGGCAACGCATCCGAAGCGTCGTGATGCATCACGACGCCTGATAACGGCCTGTCAGCGGATCGAAAATCCACCCAGCTTGGTCTCCAGATACTCGGCGATGCCTTCGCGCCCTCCCTCTCGCCCCAGCCCGCTCTCCTTCATCCCGCCGAAGGGCGCGGCCGCGGCCGTGGGGTTGATGTCGTTGATGCCCACGATGCCGAAGCGCAGGCCCTCGAAGACCCGGAAGGCCCGGGCCATGTCCCGGGTGTAGATGTAGGCGGCCAGGCCGTAGTGGGTGTCGTTGGCCATTTCGATGACCTCCTCCTCGGTGTCGAAGGGGATCACCGGCGCCACCGGGCCGAAGGTCTCCTCACGGTAGATCTGCATGGCCGGGGTGACCTCGGCGAGCAGGGTCGGCGCGAAAAAACAGCCCTTGTCCAGGCCTTCTGCGGTCAATCGCCGCCCGCCGCAGACCAGGGCGGCCCCCCGTTCCACGGCATCGGTCACCTGGCGTTCGACCTTGGCCAGGGCTTCCGGCCCCACCAGGGGCCCGATGCTCACACCGTCTTCCATGCCGTTGCCGGCCCGCATGCGGCCGATGCGGGACTCGGCTTCCTTGAGAAAGGCCTGCATGTGGCTGCGATGGACAAAGATCCGGTTGGGGCTGATGCAGGCCTGGCCCGTGTTGAGGAATTTCACCAGCATGGCGCCGGTGGCGGCGTGGGTTGGGTTGGCGTCTTCGAAGACAATGAAGGGGGCGTGCCCGCCGAGCTCCAGCGAGACCCGTTTCATTTGCTCGGCGGCACCCCTGGCGAGCAGCTTGCCCACCGCTGTGGATCCGGTAAAGGTCAGCTTGCGAACGGTGGGGTTGGCCACGAATTCCTCGCCGATGGGGGACGGGTCCCGGGCCGTCACCAGGTTCACCACCCCGGCGGGGATCCGGGCGTCGTGAAACACCTCGAAGATCGCCCTGGCGCAGAGAGGGGTGGCCTCGGCCGGCTTCAACACGATCGTGCAGCCGGCGGCCAGGGCCGGGGCCGCCTTGCGGGTGATCATGGACATGGGGTAGTTCCAGGGCGTCACGGCCCCCACCACGCCCACCGGCTCGTGGCGCACGATGAAACGCTGGTCGGGGCGCTGCGCCGGGATGGTCTTCCCGTAGACCCGCTTGGCCTCCTCGGCGAACCACAGCAGGAAGTCGGCCCCGTACTGCACCTCGTTGCGGGCCGCCTTGAGGGGCTTGCCCTGCTCGCGGGTCATGATCCGCGCCAGCTCTTCCCTGCGCTCTATCATGATCCGGTAGGCGTCGTAGAGAAAAGCGGAGCGCTGATAGGCCGTGGACCGCGACCAGTTTTTAAACGCCTCCCCCGCGGCCTGGATGGCCCGGGCCGCATCCTCACGCCCGCCGTCGGGAACTTCGCCGATGATCTCGCCGTCGGCCGGGTTGAAGACGTCAAACATTGCTCCGCTGCTTGCCGATACCCATTCACCGTCGATGTACATTTGCGATCCTTTCTCATCGGCAGAAACGCCAACCACCATGATCCGCATTCGGGCAAGGCGGGGCCGGTGCGCCCGAAGCAGGCGTTCCAACCGCTATTTGTTGCTCGGGCAATAAAATAGACCAAGGTTGTGATTCCGGCGGAAGCCGCAGTCGCCCCCATGCCGAAACCAACGCTTGCAAGGAGATCCCGGCCTCCACCGGGATGACGGACGAGTTGGT
>CAYMQN010000185.1:0-4894 GCA_964392545.1 uncultured Desulfobacteraceae bacterium | reverse complement strand
GGCTTTCGCCGGGATGACGTTTTATTGCAAATTGCTTTCGTACAAAATGTGACACAGCCTCCTCCACCGGGATGACGGGCGAGTTGGTCTATTTTGTTGCCGCAAGAATAATGAAGCAGGCTTGCCGTCTGCAAGGTCGTGTTAAGCGTTCGAACTTCGATCGCAACCCATCATAAGCCAAACGATCGGAGCCGTCCACCGGGGAACGGGTGGAGGGAACGTTTTGGGGGCTTTGCCCCTGAAAAATGGGGATCGATCCCCATTCCAGCGACTTGATTTTAACCGCATTGACATGTAATCAAAGAATTCTGCCGGCAGCACGATATAAATTCGTGACCATGACCCCCTTAGGTGCCCATGTCTGACAAGCCCGCCTATGACGAGCTGGCGCAGCGCGTTCGTGAACTCGAAGACGCCGCATCCGACCACCAACGGACGGAAACCGCCCTTCGGGAAAACGTCGCATTCCTGGAAAATTTGCTGAAAACATTGAAGGCGGAGGACGCTCTGCGGGAAAGCGAGGCCCGTTATCGCACGATCTATGAAAACAGCGGCACCGCCACCCTGACGATTCAGGCGGACACCACGATCGCCATGGTCAACCGGGAATTTGAAAAATTGAGCGGTCTGCCCCGGGAGCAAATCGAAGGCAAGATGAACTGGACCGAATTTGTGGTGCCGGAAGATCTCGAAAAGATGGTGCGCTACCACAAGGAGCGCAGACGCAGGGACGGTTCACCCCCGCGCAAGTACGAATTCAGATTTGTCGACAAGGACGGCACTATCAAGCAGGTGATCAACACGGTGAGCCTCATTCCGGGAACCACGGACAGCATCTCCTCTTTGATTGACATCAGCCAGCGCAAGGCGGCGGAGGAGCGCCTGCGCGAAAGCGAAGAATTCTACACCCGGCTTGTCGCCACCATGCCGGACATCGTCGTTCGGATGGATCTGGAAGGCAATATCCTGTTTGTCAGCAATGCCGCCTTGGGGATCAGCGGTTACACCCGTCAGGAGCTGGAAGGTCGAAACCTGCTTTCCTTTATCGCACCGGAGGACCAGGAACGGGCGATCGCAAACAACCACCTTATGCTGGAAGGCACGCTTGGACCTCAATCCTACACCCTCGTGATGAAGAATGGCGAAAAACGGCTGTTCGAGGTCAACGGGGATGTCCTGCGCGGCGATGACGGATCCCCCTATGGCATCGTGCATGTCATGCGCGACATCACCGAGCAGAAAAAACTCGAGCGGCTGCTGATGCAGGCCCACAAGATGGAGGCCATCGGAACCCTGGCCGGGGGCATCGCCCACGACTTCAATAATCTGCTCATGGGAATCCAGGGCCGCGCATCGCTGGTTTCCGCTGATTTGGACCGCTCGGATCCCCAAAGGGAGCATATCGCGGCCATCGAGGCGTATGTGCGCAGCGCAACCGATTTGACCAAACAGCTTTTGGGCGTTGCCCGGGGTGGAAAATATGAAATCAAGCCCTCCGACATCAATCAACTGGTCAGCGGCAGCGCCGCCATGTTTGGACGCACCAAAAAAGAAATCCGCATCCACGAGAAACTCAAAACCGATCCCATCATCGTGGCGGTCGACCGCAAACAAATCGAACAAGTCTTGCTGAATCTGTTCATCAATGCCTGGCAGGCCATGCCCGAAGGCGGCGACCTCTATTTGGAAACCCGGATTGTCATCCTGGACGCTGCCTACTGCCTACCCTATCAGGCCCAAGCCGGGCCCTATGCCCAAATTTCCGTTACGGACAGCGGTATCGGTATGGAACCCGCGATCCGTCAACAGATATTCGACCCCTTTTTCACAACCAAGGACAAGACCCGCGGAACGGGCCTGGGGTTGGCCTCGGCTTACGGCATCATCAAAAATCATGGCGGGATGATCACGGTCTACAGTGAAGTCGGCCATGGGACGACCTTCAACATCTACCTGCCCCTGTCCGACCAGGATGCCCAACAGGAAGAAAAGCGGGAAGAGATCCTCGTCAAGGGGCATGAAACGCTCCTCCTGATCGACGACGAAGCGATGATCCTGGACGTCGGTGCCGCCATGTTGAAAAAACTCGGCTACCGGGTCATCAGGGCCGACAGCGGGGAAAAGGCCATTCAAATCGTCCGGCAGGAGGGAAGCCGTATCGATCTTGTTGTCCTGGATCTCATCATGCCGGGAATGGACGGAGGCAATACCTTCGATCGAATCCGGGAATTGGCGCCGGACCTGCCGGTGATCATTGCCAGTGGCTACGCCATGAACGGCAAGGCGGCCGACATCATGGGCAGAGGCGGCAATGGTTTTATTCAAAAGCCGTTTACGCTCCTCGAGCTTTCCCAAAAAGTCCGCGAGGTCATCGACGGCGGCTGAGGCAACCGATCCGAAGCGGTCCCCGCAGCCTATGCAAATCCCCTGAACGGGCGCGCTCCTCCTGCGGAAACCGCCCTGACGGCCAACCGTTTAGAGCATCCCGTTCCCCTTGCCGGTGGCCTTTTCCATTGTCAGTCCGCAAACAACCCGTGAAACCAGGCCAATGTCTTGTCGTCCGCGATCTTGAGCCTTTTGGCCACATCGGGGGAAAAGATCCGGAAGGTGCCCTCGGACACCGCACAAACCGTATCGTCGGCATCCGTGAGGACCCCCTCCACTACGGCCTCCCGGTCGTCTTTGACCGACCGAACGCGGCATTCGGCCTCCATCGTCGCCCCCACGGCAACCGTCTTTTTGAATTCCACAGTGATTTTCAAGGTAAAGCCGAGGCGTTTGAGCAACACCATGGCGGCCCAGCTCATGGTTTCGTCCAGGATGGCGGTTACCACCCCGCCGTGGGCCACGTTGTTCCAGCCGCCCAAATGCGCCGGGATGGTGACCCGTGAATACACCGCGTCTTCGTTCTGGAAAAAGGCCATCTGCAAACCGGCCTCGTTCACCGGGCTGCAGCCGAAGCAGGTGTGGTCGGCGCTGGTGGGAAGCGGTTTGAAGTGCGCTTCGATCTTCATGGTCCTCCCTTTCAGAAACATTCATTGGGAATGCTCGGTCGGGTCACAGAATAGCATTTTCGCAACACCGGTTTCAATCGATCCCCCCTGCGGGGCGGACCTTTATGTCAGCACAAAGGGTCGATCGGTTCAATATATGGGCCGGCGAAAACCGTTGTTGACTTGCTCACGCTCCCAGCCGCCCTATCATTTCGTACAGGGAAGATGCCGCAGCTTTGTTTCTGGGTTGTCTTGAAAAAACAGACTTCCGATTCAACGCATCGGATTTATTATTGCGGCAACAAAATAAACCAACCCGCCCGTCATCCCGGCGGAAGCCGGGATCTCATTGCAAGCGTTGGTTCGGGATGGAGTAGATTCCGGCTTCCGCCGGAATGACAACCTTGGTATATTTTACTGCCAAAGCGATTAGATGGGAGACCCGCAAGATGGAAGCGCATCACCACCATACCCTTGGAAACCGCTTGAACGCATGGCTTCTCGAAGGCGCCGAAGCCTACATGCACCGCAAGTACGGCCCGCGCAAAAGGATCATTTTCAGGGATCTGCCCCGGGAGGTGGTCGAGATCGGGCCGGGCACGGGTGCCAATCTGCGCTATTATCCGCGCGGGACGGCGCTGACGGCCATCGAACCCAACCCGGCCATGCATCCCCGGCTGCGGGCCAAGGCCGCCCGCTGGGGCATCGATCTGACCCTCCGCGGCTTGCGGGGCGAAGCTTTGGATCTAACGGATGCGAGCGTCCGGGCCGTGGTGGGGACCCTGGTGCTGTGTTCGGTGGACAACCCTCGACAGGTGGTGGCGGAAATCCGCCGCATCCTGGCGCCCGGCGGCCGCTTCCTGTTCCTCGAGCACGTAGCGGCGGTGGTCGGCACCCCCCTCAACCGCTTCCAGGCCCTGCTGGCCCGGCCGTGGCAATGGCTCTTCGACGGGTGCCACTTGAACCGCGAAACGCATACCGTCCTGGCCCAGGCCGGTTTTAGGCGGCTCGACATGGACTGCTTCATGCTGCAATCCCCGGCGGTCATGGTTATGCCGCATATCTTCGGCCTTGCCCTCAAGTAGTGCCCCTCCAGAAACGGCATCTTTTGGCCCCTGGCGGCGTTCTCGCTCTTCTGAAATCCTCGCCGTAGCCCAGCTACGCCTCCGGTTCCAGAATCGCTGCGGCCTTGCCAGGAACCAAAATCTACCGTTTCTGGAGGGGCACTTTTTGGTCTTCCTGTTGAAACGACGGCATCTTTTGGCCCCTGGCGGCGTTCTCGCCATGATAGTCATTGGTCATCGGTCAATAGTCTTGGATGGACACGGATATGGCTTGAATGGGGAGGTCGTCGATGTCAACCGGATGGATAAAAACGACGGGAAGTGCATAGCGGATAGACAACGCGGTCCTCCTGAATCCAGGCGGACGGCCACCAGCCTATCCCCATTTACCCCTCGCGTTGCTGCCTGAGGGCCGATGGTCGCCAAAATCACGGGTTACCAGGAGGGCTTGGCACGCAATCTGCTGTGGATAGGCGCACAGGTTCGGTAAGAACGCAACAGGCAGGTGTTATCATGTACGCCAACCCCATCCATCAATCTTTACGCCAGGAGCGCCGACAGGCCGTCCGCATCGCCTACCGGACCCGCCTGAGGTACACCAGCCGTCATCAGACGGGGTTCGGCCGAGTCCGCGATATCAGCTTCGACGGGTTGTTCCTCGAAACACCACGCCCGCTGGCGGTGGGCGAACGCCTCGACATGAAATTCCGCTTCCGTCACACCCGCTCCAGGATCCCCATTGCCGGGGAGGTCCGGCACATCCGCCCCCACGGCGTGGGCATCCGACTGACGTGGTAGTGAGGCTTTCTCCATCTTTTTTATGCAACGTTGGGGTTA
>CAYMQN010000184.1:0-7771 GCA_964392545.1 uncultured Desulfobacteraceae bacterium | reverse complement strand
CTGTTTCGCAATTGCTACCGAAGGCGTTTGGCTTAAGGCGTCATTCCGGCGAAAGCCGGAATCTCCTGTAGCATCATGCCGTTGTCCCAACCAGATGCCGGCTTTCGCCGGCATGACGGGCCTAAATGGAACGTGATAATGAAAGCGAAAGCTGCCGGGACGCCCGTTTGCGGCGCCCCGGCAGCTCACGGTATCTAGTCGCCAATATCAAGGTGAAGTTTGGTCTGTATCTATCCAGAAAGGGCCGAAAGATGCCCTCTCTGGATGGGCACGCATCTACTTGAACGGAGGCGTATACATAATGCCGCCGTCCGTCCACAGGGCGTTCAGGCCGCGTTCGAGTTTGAGCGGGGTGTCCGGCCCCACGTTGCGCTCGAACACTTCGGCGTAGTTGCCCACCATCTTGACGATGTTGTAGGCCCACTTTTCGTCCAGCCCCAGGGCCTTGCCGTTGCCCTCGCTGACACCCAGGAAGCGCTGGACCTGGGGGTCGGTGCTCTTCAGCATCTCATCCACATTCTGGGAGGTGATCCCCAGGAATTCGGCCTCGATCATGGCCATGGTGGCGAAGTTGACGATGTCGTACCACTGGTCGTCGCCATGGCGCACGGCCGGGGCCAGGGGTTCACGGGAGATGACTTCCGGCAGGATGACGTAGTCGTCGGGGTTGGGGGCCACGGCGCGGGTCCCGGCCAGCTGGGAGGCGTCCGAGGTCAGGGCGTCGCAGCGCCCCGCGAAAAAGGCCTTGGCCAGCTCCGGGGTGCTCTCGATGACCACCGGCTTCATGGTCATGTTGTTGGCACGGAAGAAGTCGGCCGCATTCAACTCGGTGGTCGTGCCTGGGAGGACGCAGATCGTGGCGCCGTCCAATTCCTTGGCGCTTTTGACGCCCAGGCTTTTGGGAACCAGAAAGCCCTGGCCGTCATAGTAGTTGACGTGGGCGAAGTTGAGCCCCAGATCGGTCTCGCGGCTCAGCGTCTGGGTGGCGTTGCGGGTGAGCACGTCGATTTCCCCGGACTGCAGGGCGGTAAAGCGGGTCTTGGCGGTCAGGGGCACGAACTTGAGCTTGTCCGGCGCGCCGAACACCGCCACCGAGATGGCCCGGGCCGTGTCGACATCCAACCCTCGCCACTCTCCTTTCTCGTCGGGCTTCGAAAAGCCGAACAGACCTTCGTTGACCCCCACGGAAATGAAGCCCTTGGCTTTCACATCCTCGAGGGTGCCGGCCGTGGCCATGCCTGTGCACAGAAAAATGCTCAGCAGGGCGGCAATCATAATAATGCGGGCAAGCTTCATTTTCTCCTCCTTCGGTTCGGGTTTAACGGGATACGCATCTGGCGTTGTGAACGGCAGCCTTGCGCGGTCTGCCGGAACCGCTTTGCCGGTCGGCATCGGGCCATGCCTTTCGCCAGACCGTTGAACAGCGGCTGCTATCGATGGGGCCCGAACGTGCAATCAATGAACGGCCTTCATCGAATGGAAGATAATTCGCAGGGATGTTTTGTACCCTAAAAGGGTTGCCAAAAGCAAGCGGAAATGCGCGCAATCGGCACCGATCAAGGGTTTTTCGACCTGAAGAGACCGAAGGAAGAAAACCCTCAACCGGCCAGCCACATGCCGAATGTCAAGCGCCACCACAGGGCCGGGCCGACCGCAAGCGCGATAAAAACCACTAGAGCCAGCAAAATGTTGCGCGCCGCCCTGCCCGCCCGGCTGGCGGCCGCTGGTGTCACGGCGGAGGCCCCCCGCGCGGCGATCAGGGAGAGCACCAGCACCGGGGGCGTCTCCAGGGCGGCCAACAGCCAGGCCCCCCACAGGGGGAAGCCCACCAGGTGGTGCACCGGTAGAAAAAGACACCACGGGCAGTGGTGGTGCAGCACGCCGTAGTGGTAGGCGGATAGAAAACGCGTCAGGGCGATGGCGGCCACCGGCAGCCAGACCAGGACCAGCGCCGCCAGCAGCCAGTGCCGCCCGGGCCGCCGGGGATGCCGCCAGGCAGCCCAGGCCGTCGAGACCGCGGCGATGCTGGCGGCAGCGAAAACCGGCAGCCAGAAGGCTCGGCCGGCGCCCAGGGTGCGGCGCGCCTCGTCCGGGCTGCGGAAATGATCGTAGATGACCGCGCAGCAGTCCACCGCTTGCTGCAGATCCATTGCCAGGGCCACCTGCCAGGAGGCATGCAGGGCCAGCCCCATCAGCGGCAGCGCCAGAAGGACGAGCCTGGCGCCGAGCGCTACCTGGGGTCCTTCGGGCAAACCGCGGTTGACCTGGGCCACCCGCCACCACAGCCACAGCAGGGCCACGGCCAGCAGGCGGTAGATCAGCATGCGCGGACCGGCGCCTTGCATGGACTGCAACACACCGGTACCGCACATGGCCCCGGGCACGACGTCGGGCAGGAGATTGGTGAGGGCGTAGACCAGTGCCGCAGTCGCGAAAAGGGTGAGCCCCGTGGCCCAGCCCACGGCCAGCGCCGCGGTTTCCGCCCGGCGCTCCAACCGCAGTTGGGCCTCCGATGGGTCTTCCGGGCGCCAGTTGAGGGCGATGCGAAAGGCGGTGACCGACGCTCCCAACACCAACAGGAAGGCCACAAGGTCCGCAACGAAGACGGCCAGCAGCAGCGGATGGCGGATCATGATGCGGGCTTCAGGGTTCGGTTTGCCAGGATCAGATGGCGATCCACCGTCAGCCACTCGTCCACATGCCGGTCGTGGGCCGCGACGACCACCACGGCCCCCCTGTCGGCCGTCTGGCGCAGCAAGGCCCCCAGTCTGCGGGCGTTGGCACGATCCTGGTGGGCGGCTGGTTCGTCCGCCAGAACATAGTCCGGCGCCGTGACCAGAGCCCGGGCCGCCGCCACCCGCTGGCGCTCTCCGCCGGACAGCGCCCCGGCGCTGCGACCGGCCAGGTCGCCGGCATCGAGGTCGGCGAGCAACTCCCGACCGCGAATGCGCCAGCGGTGAAGACTGCCGGTTCGCGGGATAAGGGGCAGCATCACATTTTCCAGGGCCGTCAGATGGCCGAGCAGGTGGTCCTGTTGAAACAGGATGCCCACCCGTCGGCGCCAGCGGTCCCGATGACCCGCCAGCCAGCGGGAAACCGCCTGCCCGTCGGCAAGCATCTCACCGCAGGTGGGCCGCAGGAGCCCGGCCAGCAAGTGCATCAGGGTGCTTTTGCCAACCCCGCTGGGGCCGCTGACCAGGGTAATGCCCCCGCCGGGAAAACACGCCTCGATGTCCCGCAGCACCAAGGATCCGTTCCCGGAACCCTGATGATCGCCATACCGGAATCCAAGCCGGCGGCATTCCAGAAGAGGCGTCACGGTCAGGGCTCCCGTCTCAACAGTTCCTGGGGATCGGCCGCGGCCTGGGCCAGGGAGGACCAAAGGACCGCCGCCAGGTAAGGCGCCAGCAGCAATCCCGCAACCTCGAGGAAAACAGGCCCGGCATATCCCGTGGCCAGTGGCAGAAAAGGGCTGGTGTGCTGCCAGCCCAGCAGGAGATGACCCACCCAGCGGGACGAAACCCCGTATACCAGGCCGTAGGCGACCACCAGGCCGGTTGCCACCGCGGGCCCTCCCACGAGCAAGGCCTTGTAAAGCTGCAGGGCGACAATGTCGCGGCTGGCCCATCCCAGTGCTTTGAGCAATCCCACCTGGCGGCGGCCGCCGATCTGCTGGCGGACGATCGCCGTCACCAGTAGCACGAGGGCCACGGCGGCCGGCAGGTAGAGCACCGCGGCCAACCCGCCGCGGCGGCCGAAAGCAGCCGCGTAATGCTTGCGGGTCTCCTCGCGGGTGACGATGTGCACCGGCCAGGGAAACGCCCGGGCCAGCTCCGGCCGTAGCGCCTCGGCCTCTTCCGGATGAAAAACGCTCAGCGCCAGGTCGCTGGCCGAATCGGGCGCGAGGCCCAGCAGGGTGCGGGCGTCGCGCGGATGCAGGAGGACCAGATCGTGGGTGGCCACATCGGAATCAGCCCCAAACCGCTCCCGGGCCCGCACCTGCACGGCACCGGCGGCGTTCAAGAGCAGTGGGGCATCGCCTTCCGGCAAGACGATCCCACGCCCGAGGATCGCCTCGCCGGGCGCCGGCAGGATCCAACCCTCGGGAATTTCGAAGGCCCCCCGGGCGGCTTGGTCCAGGGCCACCACGCTGACGGCACCGCCAGGGCTGCCCGCCGTTCCCCAGATGCGGGCCCGGGCACGCGTCACGCCGGGGATGGCCAGGGCGGTCTGCACGGCATCGACGGCGATGGGCCGCCAACCTTGGGGATCCACCCGGCGAACGGCCAGGTCCGGCCCCGCGGCCAACAGACGGCCGGTCGCCGCGGTAAGCGCCTGAGACAAAAGAAGACCGGTGGTCAAAAGGATCGTCAAGGCTCCCAGGGCCAGCGCCAGGAGCAGGGCGGCGCCGGGATGGGCCAGATGCTCGCGGGCGGCCCAGAGGAGCAGCGCATGGCGAAAAGGCTTCATGGCGGCGGCCCCGCGGGCCGAAGAAGGGGCTCGGCCTCCAGGAGCCGGATCAGTCCCGGGTCCTGATGCGGCAGGCTGGGCAGAAAGCGCCCGTCGATGATGGTCGCATGATGGGCCGGACCGCGCTCGGGCCTGCCGGCCGGTGTCAGGGCAACCTCGTTCAGTCCGAGGGCACGGTAGAGGCGAAGGGTTTGGGCGGGAGGCGCCGCAGCGCGCCAAAAACCGTCCCCCGCGGCCAACACCACCGCCAGCACGACAACCACGGCCGCCGTGGCGACCAGCCAGGCCGCGCCGCCCAGGCGATCGGAAGGCTCCGATTCGGGCACGCTCGGCGGCGGATCCAGCGGCAGGCTACCGCTGGGGGGGGCGCTTGCCGGTGAGGGTTTCCCAGTTGTCATGGGTGAGTTCATCCAGCCGAAAAATATGCTCGGCACCGTGGCGCCGGCGGAAGGCCTCCAGATGCGTCTCGTTTTTCAGGGGCACCAGGGCGGGCCCCATCGGACCGACCACATCCGATCCGGAAACCCAGAAGACCGCACGGGCGTCGAGGGCCTCGCCGCTGAGATATTCCAGGGCTATGGGACGCTTCAACCGGGGGGTTTCCGTGCCCAGAAAAATGTCGGGATGCAGCCAGGCCTTCAGCATGCAGCCCGGCGAGCAAAAATAATACGTGCGGCCGTCCCGCAGTTCGATGGCGGCCGCGAAACGCGGGTAGCGGATCGGCAGCATGGCGCATACCGGGCAGCGGTCCGCCGCGCTGATACGCAGCCGCCCGTCGGGGTAAAGGCCGTGACGGCCGGCCAGCGGTTCTCCGGCCAGTGCTGTCCCGGAAGGATCGGCCAGCAGCAAGCAGGCTAAAAGGGCAACGCGCAGGATCATAGGACGTTTCTTAGAATGCACGGATGGAACCGTACGGCCCCCGAAACCGGGGTTTCCACCCGCGGTGGAAGATGGTATCAGTCTGGACGAACTGAAACGGCCTGTCAATAGGGACCGCGATCCGGAGGGTGTGCTGTTGTGGGGTTCTGGGATGCCTATGCCATGTTTCTAATGGGGTTTTTGGGAACGGGCCATTGCCTGGGCATGTGCGGCCCCCTGATTTTCGCTTTTCCCGGACAGGTGGGGGGGATGAAGGCCCACGGGGTCTACCATGCCGGCCGCATCCTGACCTATACCGCGGTGGGCTTTGCCATGGGGGGAATCGGCCGGCTGATCGTCATCCTGGCCGGCCGCAGCGGCGGCAGCGACCCCCTGGGATGGATGGCCGGCATCCAGGCCGGCCTGGCCCTGGTGGCCGGGCTCTTCATGCTGGGGTTCGGCCTGTCGCGCATGGGCCTGATCCCGGAACCGGCCTGGATGGCGACGGCCACGCCCATGCGCATCCCGGGGGCCCGGTACCTGCTGCGCGGCACGACGCCGTCCGACCAGGGCCGGCGGCTGTTTGCCACGGGGTTGATCATGGGGCTGCTGCCCTGCGGCCTGTCCTTCGGGGCCTTTGCCCGGGCCCTGGCCACCACGGAGCCCCTGAGCGGGGCGGCCTTGACCCTGGCCTTCGGCATCGGGACGCTGCCGGGCCTCCTTTTGTTGGGCACCGGGCTCTCGGTGCTGGCCCGCCGCTACCGGCGGCATTCGGATCTTCTGGCCGGCATCGTCATGGCCGCCGTGGCCGCACGCTTGCTGGTGGACGGTATCCTGGCGCTCTGGCCTTAGCGGCAGCTTGCGTAAGGACATGAAGAAAAATCATGTTGGCCACAGATTTGCACGGATAAACACAGATTCCGGATTGCCGTCTTTTCGACCGGACACCTGTTTCGCCACGGGCTGCGCATGCTTTATTTTGACTTATGGAGAAGATGACGATGGATTGGAAAACGCCCCGATGGTTCGACGCGGCGGTGCGCCGCGCCCAACTGGACGATCACGTGGACCGCACGGCGGTGGCCCACTTCGGCTACCGCCGCATGCCGGCGGCCGAGAAGGTGGACTGGGTGCGCCGGCACTTCAACCGCGTGGCCCCCAGATACGATTTCATGAACACCCTGCTGAGCTTCGGGATCCAGTACGCCTGGAAGCGCGCCGCCGTCCGCCTGATGGGGCTGCGGCCGGGGGACCGGGTGCTGGACGTCTGCGGCGGCACGGCGGATCTGTCCCTCATGGCTTCCCGGCGCACCGGGGCCGAGGGGCTGTGCGTGGTCTACGACATCAACCGGGCCATGCTGCGGGCGGGCCAGCCCAAGGTGCGGGAAACCCCCTGGGCAGGACGCATCCAGTTCGTGCAGGGCGACGCCGAGCACATCTCCTTTCCGGACCACACCTTCGATGCCGCCATGGTGGGCTTCGGCATTCGCAACGTGACCCACATGAAGCAGGGCTTCCGGGAAATGCACCGGGTGCTGAAACCGGGCGGCACCTTCATGTGCCTGGAATTCTCAAAACCGGTCAATCCCGTCTTCCGCTGGCTCTACGACGTCTACTCGTTCTACGTCATGCCCATTTTGGGGCACCTGCTGGTGGGCTCGGCCGAGTCCTATTCCTGCCTGCCGGAAACCATCCGGCTTTTCCATCTCCCGGAGGAGATCGCCGGCATCCTGAGGGGCATCGGTTTCCGCCAGGTCGCCTACCGGCGGCTGACCAACGGCATCGCCGTGGTCCATGTGGGACGCAAAGCATCTTAGCCCCACGGTCGGCGATACAACGCGAACGCGTCAGCGCCTCTCGGCCACCTCGCCCTCGATCCATTCCAGAAAAGCCGGGTTGCCGCCGTCGATGGCGAAACTTACGACACAGGGGCAATCGTAGCTGTGGACGGCCTTCACGGTTTCCACCAGGGCGGGCAGGCGCTCCCGGGTGGTCTTGGCGATCATGACCACCTCGCGGTCCTGCTGGAGCTTGTCTTCCCAGCGATAGATGCTGTGCATGCCCTCGATAATGTTGACACAGGCCGCCAGGCGATCCTCCACCAGCTTGCCGCCGATCCGCTCGGCCTCCTCCCGGCTGCCGGCCGTCATGTAAACGAATTGTTGGGTCATTGCGGGCCTCGCTCTCGTTTTGTCATCCCCGCGCAAGCGCGCTGTATCGCAATTCGATGATAATATTCCAATTTTGCCCGTCATGCCGGCGGAAGCCGGCATCTCGTCGAACTAGGGGTATGAATATGAATGAGATCCCGGCTTCCGCCGGGATGACGAACCAAGATAACCACCTTGCATGTAAATCATGACACAGCCTGGCAGGCGGGGGGCCAGGTATTTTAATGAATCTGGACTGTCGCGTCATTCCATACCCTATTTTGTATGAACAG
>CAYMQN010000183.1:0-7896 GCA_964392545.1 uncultured Desulfobacteraceae bacterium | reverse complement strand
GTGTCGTAGAAGAGACGCCGGATGCTGTCCCCGTCGTTGGGGTAGTTCTTGGCCGCGTTGATGCCGCCCTGGGCGGCGATGCTGTGGGCCCGGCGCGGGCTGTCCTGGATACAGAAGGCCTTGATGTTGTAGCCGAGTTCCGCCAGGGAGGCCGCCGCCGAACTGCCGGCCAAGCCGGTTCCCACGACGATGATCGAATATTTGCGCTTGTTGGCGGGGTTTACCAGTTTGGTTTCAAAGCGGTATTTGTCCCACGTGCTCTGGAGCGGACCGCTGGGGGTTTTTCCATCCAGCTGCATTGACATTCCTCCTTAGGCGATGAACGCGATGTAAATCGGCAGAAACCCGAATCCCAAGCCGAAAGCCAGGCTGAGCAGCAAGCCGCCGACATGGATGGCGGGCATGTATTTGGGATGGTTCAGGCCGGCGGTCTGGAAAAGGCTCCAGAAGCCGTGGCTGACATGCAGGGCCACGATCACCATGGCCAGCACGTAGAGGCCCACGTAGACCGGGCTTTGAAATGCGGTGGAGACGATCTGATAGATCGTCGTGTTGGTCTGGTCGACGAAGAAGCGACTGAAATTGCTTAAGTGAAAAAGGATGAAGAGCAGAATCAGAACCCCGGTGTAGGGCATGGTGGCGGAACCGATGGTTTTGCCGCCGGGATTGCGGTTGACCGCGTAGCGGGCGGGGCGGGCCTTGAGGTTTTGCCAGAAGAGGAACAGTCCGCTGAGGACATGGATGAGAAACAGGCCCAGCAAAACAAACTCGGCCACGCTTAGCAACGGCCCCAGGGCATGCAGGTGAAGGGCGTAATTGTTGAAGGCGTCGGCGCCGACGTAGATGGAAAGGTTGCCGGCCAGGTGGGCGGCGAGGAACCCGATGAAGCTCAGGCCGGTGACCGCCATCAAGAGCTTCTTTCCGATGGATGTGCTGAGGGTTGTCGTGAACCAGTTCATTGTCTGCGATCTCTCCAAACGTTTGAGGTTCAGTGGGGTGAAAGGCCCGGACTTCTTTCAGCGGCGGGCGGGCCGCTGCCTAAACGTTGCCTGAAGGGGGCCGAACGCTTCCGGGTGAATTCAGAAAATAGCCAAACGGTTTGCAAAAAGGGGTGGGACGGGGCGATGGTTCTGGAGGTTTGCTGTATCATGGCCTGTCCATCGGACAATTTGGCGTTGCCGCGGGGCCGTGTCACCAAATTCCGACAAATAAATAAACAAGATTCAACCTCTATTTGGTATGGTCCGTTCTGTCAATAAATTTTTGACGCCACCATTCTTCCGCCGGGGTTTCCAGGATTGCGGCGGCCATGGCGCGGCCGCTGTCGGTTTGGAGCCGTTCGAGGAGGTTGGGGATCCAGCTGGACGGGGTCGCATAGCCCAGATCGGCCAGACTTTTGAGTTCGACCAGAAAGGCCAGTTGATCGGCATCCCGGGCCAAGCGGGCTTCACGGCTTTCGCCCCGGTTGAATTCATCGATCAGTCCCCGGATGTCGTCGCCGAAGGGCAGGCCGTCGCTCATTTCGTCGATGGCGGCGGCTTCGTCCGCCTGGACATAAAATTTCTGGACGTAGTTGAGATCCCCGATACGGGCTTCGGGCAGGTCGTGCAGGAGGCTCATGGTGACCAGACGGCCGCGATCGACGTCCGGGTTCGTCTGGCCCATTACATAGGCGATGATGGTGGTGGTGAAGCTGTGTTCGGCCACCGATTCACGACCGGTTCCCAGAAACTGATAGCCGGAGCGGGTGAGCTGCTTGAGACTGCGGGCCTCGAACAGAAGGTGGACAATCCGTTTCATGGTCATGGATGGTGGAGCTCCTGTTTATCAGAAAATTGACGAGTTCGTAAAAAGTCGAAAATGTAAAGCTTTTGTCATCCCCGCGAAAGCGGGGATCCAGGCATTTCAATGGGTTCTGGACTTCCGCCGCCGCGGACGCTCTGGCGGACAGGCCCGCCGCCGCGGGAGGGACGGCTTCGGGACTTTTTACGCTTCCATCAAAATTTAGCCCCTATCCTTTTACGGACTGTGAAGGTCAAATGCAACCATCCCGCTTGCGCTGGATTCCCGCCGGACGTATCCACAACCCGCTAAAGCAGTTGACACCCTTGGGTAATTTGGATAGCGTGCCCTAATTTATACTGGTGTCTATCCGGAGAGGACAGGTTTCGGTTTCGATCCAGGCCGCAGCGACGTGGAAACCGGAGGCGTAGCTGGGCTGCGGCGAGGATTTCCACAGAGCGGGAACACTGTCTTGTCCGCCAAAGGTGAGCACCGGCGGCGGAGCCGGGGCCGAAAGATGCCCTTTCTGAATGGGCACCAAACGAAGAAGCCGGGCGCCTTGGGGCTGCCCGGAGGATGCCTCCAGCAACCGTCTTTTTGGAGCGTTATATGGGTTCCGCCAAACTAGACATTCTGCACATGGTCTTGAACGCAGGTCCGGTGGTGCAACTGGTGCTGCTGATCCTGGTCCTTTTTTCCATTTCCTCCTGGGCGATTATCCTGATCAAATTCCGGTACATGCGCCGAGCCTTCCGTGAATCCGCCATGTTTATCGAATTTTTCTGGAAAAGCCGGGATCTTACGGATGCCTTCACCAAATCCAAACAATTGCAAGGTAGTCCGGTGGCCCGCATTTTCCGCGTGGCCTATCTTGAACTGCGCAAGCTGAGCAAGTCCAGCGGTGCGGCGGAGCAGGGCCCGCGGGCGGGGGAGAGGGCCTCCCTGGGCACCCGCGCCGGGGGCATCGACAATGTCAAGCGCGCCCTGCGGCGCGCGATCAACACCGAGACGACACGGATGACGCAAATGGTGCCGTTTCTGGCCACCACCGGCAATACCACGCCTTTTATCGGTCTTTTCGGAACGGTTTGGGGCATCATGAACTCCTTTCATGGGATCGGTCTCATGGGCTCGGCCAGTCTGGCGGTGGTCGCCCCCGGCATTTCCGAAGCCTTGGTGGCCACCGCGGTGGGCCTGGCCGCGGCGATTCCGGCCGTCATTGCATTCAATTACTTCATGAATCAGATCCGCACCCTGGAATCCGAACTGATCAGCTTTTCGTCCGATTTCCTGAATGTCGTGGAACGGGATATCTTCGGAAGGCAAGGAGGCCACTGATGGAAGCCGGCGGTTCCGACCAGGGGTTCATGAGCCAGATCAACGTCACGCCCTTCGTGGACGTGATGCTGGTGCTTCTGATCATTTTCATGGTGACGGCCCCCATGATGGTGGAGGGGGTCAACGTGGATTTGCCGCAAACCACGGGCCAGCCGCTCGAGGCTGAGCAGGAGCCGCTGGTGGTCAGCATCGACAAGGACGGGCAGGTCTTCATCAATGATTTCAAAACCAGTCGCGACATCTTCGCCGCCAAGCTCGGCAAGGTGCTCGAGGCCCGCCAGGATCGAACCGTCTATCTCAAGGCCGACAAGACCATCCCCTATGGTGTCGTGATGCAGGTCATGGCCGATATCCGGGCCACCGGGGTGAGCAAACTTGGGATGGTGACGCTGCCCGTGCCGGATCAGGGCCCGGATAAAAGCTGAACCCAACAGGTCTTATCGTGATGGATGAACGGCTACGGCAGAGCAGGGTGCTGGACGCGGGACAGGAACCCCGCCGGGTGGTGGGGATGTTCACCCTCTCGGCGCTGGGCCATCTGGTGTTCTTCATTTTGCTGATGGTGATGCCCACCGCCCTGCCGTCCTCCTATCGGTTGGCCCCGGCGTCCATCAGTGTGGATTTGGTGTCCCTGCCCGCCGGCGAGCCGGCGCCGGCCGCGCCCGCGGCACCGGAAGCCGTGCCGGAAGCCGCCCCCGCCGCCGAGCCGGAACCGCCTCCCGAGGCGGTCTCCATCCCGGAGCCCGAACCGGAACCGGTGCCGGAGCCCGAGCCGGTACCGGCGGCACCGGAACCCGAACCGGCGAAGGTGGTCAAATCGCTCAAGAAAAAGACCCTGAAAAAGGACGTGGTCCAGAAGACCGAAGTTCAGCAACCGGCCCCGCCGGCCGCGCCAGCCCCGAAACGCCAAGTCTCCAAGGCCATCGAAGCCATGCGTCGCAAGGTTGCCGATCAGGAAAAGACGCGCAGCGCCCCCGGCGCAACCGGTGCCGGGGGGACCGGCAGCGGGGGCGGCGGTGGCGGCGGCGGCTCCGCGGTGCTCAGCCGCATCGAGAACTACCGCCTGGAGGCGGCTTTGGCGGTCGCCCAGAACTGGGCTTTTTCCCAGGAGTTGGCCGGCGCGGCGGAGCGTTTGGAGACCTTGCTGCAGTTCAAAATTCTTCCCAACGGTGAGATTACGGATATCGAAATCGTCAAGTCTTCGGGGAACCGCTACCTGGATGAATCCGCCTACCGGGCCGTGAAAAAAGCCAGCCCCTTGGCGCCGCACCCCGAGGGGTTCGGCCGACCCTATATCGAGGTCGGCCTGCGCGCAACGCCTTCCGGTTTCCGGTAGGCCCGAGCGCCGGCCGTAAGCTCAACAGGCGGTGAACAAACAAGAAAGAGAGCGTTGGATGGTACGTTCGAGGCAATCGCTGCTGTTTTTTCTGTCCGTGCTTCTGCTGGTGTCGCTGGCGACCGGGACGGCGGGGGCCGTGGATGAATTTATCGAAATCAATCCTTTCATCAAGAAAATCCCGCTGGCCATCCCCGATTTCAAACCGCTCGCGGCGGGCGAGGATTCGCGGGAGGTCGCCGACAGCGCCGCCCAATTGCTGGCGGACACCCTTCAGTTTACCGGCTATTTCAATATCCTGGACCAAGGCGCCTTTCTGGAGGATCCGCGCGCGTCCGGCATTTCCGAGGCGAGTATCAATTTCCGCAGTTGGACCGTGATCGGGGCCGAGCTTCTCATCACGGGCGGGGTCCGCCGCACGCCGGATGCCGTCGAGATGGAATTGCGGTTGTTCGATACGTTCAAGGGGCAGTCGGTCCTCGGCAAACGCTACCGGGGAACCCCCAAGGACACCCGGCGGATCGTCCGCCGCTTCGCCGGCGAAGTCATTTTCTTCCTGACCGGCACCCATGGCTTTTTCAACAGTGAGATCGCCTTCGTCTCGACCCAGACCGGCAACAAGGAAATTTACATCTGCGAATTCGACGGACACAATCCGGTTCAGTTCACCCGCACCCGCGATATCACCCTCTCACCGGCCTGGTCTCCGGACGGTCAGTGGTTGGCCTATACCGCCTATCCCAAGAACCGTCCTTTTCTTTATATCAAGCATCGCTTTCAAAAACGCGGCTATGAAATCGGCAACAAGGGACTCAACATCACCCCCGCCTGGATGCCCGCAAGCGGTTCGTCCACCAGCCTCGACAATTTGCGCCTGGCGGCAACCCTTTCCTTCACCGGCGACCAGGAAATTTATCTGTTGACTGGAAAAGGGAAAATTATTAAAAGGTTGACCAAAAGTTGGGGGAGCGATGTCTCTCCGACCTGGTCCCCGGACGGCAAGAAAGTCGCCTTTGTTTCCAACCGTTCCGGGAATCCTCAGATCTACGTCAAAGACCTCGATTCCGGACGCGTGGACCGCCTCACCTATCAGGGGCGTTACAATACCCAGCCCAACTGGTCCCCCAAAGGGGACAAACTGGCCTATGCCGCGATGCAAGGTAGCCGCAACGACATATACGTCATCGGTTTCGACGGCCGCCCGCCGGTGCAACTGACCCGCGAGGCGGGCAACAACGAATCGCCTTCCTGGTCGCCGGACGGCAGCATGATCGTTTTCAGCTCGAGCCGTGAAGGCAGACCGCAGATCTACGTCATGACGGCCTTTGGAACCGACCAGCGCCGGCTGCTGACCATGCCGGGCGAGCAAACCAATCCCCAATGGTCGCCTAATAAGCACCTTAACTAATCTGTTTGGGTTGTTGAAAGGAGGAAACATGCAAAGGAAAGTATGGATGGTTCTGGCTCTGGTCGTGCTGGTGCCCGGATTGATGTTAATGACATCGTGTGCGCAGCAGTCGGCGGTGGAGCAGGATACCACCCAGAAGACGGCCGCACCGGAAGAGGCCACCGAGCCCGGCCCGGCGGTGGATCTGGAAGGCGAGGCCGCCAAGCGGGCGGCCGAGCAGGCCATGAACCAGTTCCTCAACGAGCACGTCTATTTCGCCTTCGACAGCGCGGCCCTTTCTTCCATGGCCCAGGCCACCCTGAAGCGTAAAGCGGCCTGGCTCAAGGAGAATTCCGGCGCGATGGTGACCATCGAAGGGCATTGCGACGAGCGGGGCACCAATGAATACAACCTGGCCCTCGGCGAGCGCCGGGCCGAAAGTGCGCGCGCCTATCTGGTGGATCTGGGGATTTCAGCTTCCCGCCTTTCAACCATCAGCTATGGCGAGGAACGCCCCTTGGATCCCCGTCACAATGAAGAAGCCTGGGCCAAGAATCGGCGTGCGCAGTTCAAACTGAGATAGCCTTCGTGCGGCAATGGCATCATGCCCGCATGGTGACCGGAAGACTGCCGATCACTCGTCCAGCAGAGTCTGCAAACTGCCCGTTGCTTGTCGGCGGGCAGTTTTTTTTGCACGGACCATAACTTCGGGAAACCAGGACAATGTCATGAAGAAATCATTGCTGAGCCTTGTTGCGGTCGGAATGGTGCTCATGGCCGGCTGTGCGACACGCCAGGATGTCATCACGCTGGACAGACGAAGCATTGCCCTCGAGAATCAATATGCCGAACTGGAGGAGCAATTTAGCGCCATCCGCGAGGATCTTTCCAGTTTAGGATCCGACCGCGATGAAAAGTATCAATCCTTCAGCGACTACAAGGCGGAAATGCGCGCGGAATTCGAGCGCACCAAACGCGAGCTGCAGCTGCTGAGGGGCCGCGTAGAGGAAAGCGACCACCGCCTGGGCCAGCACCTTGCCGATATGACGGCGCGCCTGGAGGCCCTGGACATGCGGCTGGCCAAGGTCGAGCAATATCTCGACGTTCAGGCGACGGTCGGCACCGGGACGGCGCCCAAAGCCGGCGCTGCCGAAGACAAGGCCGCCTCGGAAGAAATGACCCTCTATGAGCAGGGTAAGCAGCGCTTCGACCAGGAGGACTACGCCGGTGCCCGCAGCGCCTTCGAAACCATTCTGAAGAAGTATCCCCAATCCGATCACGCGGACAATGCCCAGTTCTGGATCGGCGAAACCTACTATCGCGAAAGCTGGTATGAAAAGGCCATTCTCGAATACCAGAAAGTGATCGAGAATTTTCCCAAGGGCAACAAGGTGCCGGCGGCGCTTCTCAAGCAGGGCATGGCCTTTGTCGAATTGGGCGACCAGGAAAATGCCACCTTGATCTTCAAGGATCTGGTCGATCGCTTTCCGCGATCGACCGAGGCCAAGATTGCAGCCCAGAAGCTCAAGCAGTAGAAGCCCTCGCGACGCATGAAAGTCCTTGGCATCGATCCCGGGCTCGCGGACACGGGCATCGGTATTGTCCGCGGCCAGGGGCTGAAGGTGCACAGCTTCGCCTTCGGCAGTATTTCCACCTCCCGCAAGGCGACGCAATCCAGGCGGTTGGAGACGATTTACACCAAACTCCAGGAGCTGCTGCAGCGCGAAGCACCGGACCTGATGGTGGTCGAAGATGTCTTTTCGCTCGAGAAATATCCCAAGTCCGGCATTGTCCTCGGAAAGGTGACCGGCGTCATTCTTCTGGCGGGGTGTCATATCGACGTGCCGATACGGGAGATTGCGGTGCGGGAGGCCAAACAGGTTCTGACCGGAAACGGTAATGCCAGCAAGGCCCAACTGGAAAAGGCGGTCCGGCACGTATTGAAACGCGAGGAGCCCATCCGGCCTTTCCACGCCTCCGATGCCCTGGGGCTTGCGCTCATCGGTCTTTACCGCCAGCCCTGCTGAGCGCGGCTGGCGATCGGCCCCTCTTT
>CAYMQN010000182.1:0-7956 GCA_964392545.1 uncultured Desulfobacteraceae bacterium | reverse complement strand
CAAGGTTCGCGTCGCAAAGTAAGTACGGCCTGACTCACTTGACGAACTGGGAGCGCACCAGCAGCAGCGGGCGGTCGATCTGCTGGAGCACGCCTGCGGCCACGCTGCCGTAAAAGGCGCGCGTCCCCCCGCTGCTGCCGTGGCTGGCCATGGCCACGAGGTCGGCATGCTCCCGGGCGGCCGTGTCGATGATGCAGCCCACGACAGGACCCTCGCCCAGTTCCTTCACCGCGGTAATCCCCTTGCCCTGCCAATTGTCGATGATGCCCTGGAGGTAGGCGGCGATGCGGTCACGCCGCTGACGACGTCTTTTCATGTAATGGTCCAAGTCCACGACCTCGTCGCGCTCGAGCATCAGGGGCGGCTCGGTGTCCACATGGAGCAGAAGCACGCGGGCCTTGTATTGCCGGGCCAGATCCTCCACATGGGCCAGAATGGCCTCGGCCCGTGACGAGCCGTCCAGCGGCACGAGAATGGTATGGTACACGGTGACCTCCTTTGGTTGGTGTAAAGGCGGCCTAGCCGGTGGTCACTGATGAACCATCATGCCCCTTCTGCCCGACCACGGCCATCCACGGCCTCCCTTCGCCGGGACGTCTAGAGGGTGTATACCGGGAGGCGGTGCGGGAGGTTCAAACGACCTCGACCAGTTCAATGTCGAAGGTGAGCGGATGACCGGCCAGGGGCGGATTGGCATCGATGGTGATTTCCTCTTCGGCCACGTCGGTCACGACCACCTGCACGGGCTGACCGGAAGACGAATTCATCTGGAGCTGCAAACCCACGGACAGATCGATATTGTCCGGGATCGCGTTGCGGGGAACGGTGGAGACGAGTTCGTCGCGCTTGTTGCCGAACGCCCTTTCAGCTTCCAGGCGGACCGATTTCTGGTCGCCTTCGCTCATGCCGACGGTCTCCTCTTCGAATCCGGGAATCAGGGCGCCCTCGCCGATGGTAAACTGCACCGGCTCGCCGTCCTTGGAATCGGCAAATACGGTGCCGTCATCGAGAGTCCCCTTGAAATGTACTTTTACCGTGTCGCCTTTTTGAGCCTGTTTCATTCAATACTCCTTGTGGGTTATTGCGAAAAGCCGCTCGGCCGTCCTCACGCGCAGATGCGCCGTGGCGGGCTTCAACCCCCTATGCGATCTGCCGCCGATGCCCACCGGTTGACGCCTCCCGCCGGATAAACGCGCAAATCGTGTGAGGATTCGGATTGGCCGCAGGGATAAACCGCTTGGAAAAGGGACGCAGAATAGGCGCGTTGGGCGCCATAGGTTAGGTGGTGTCGCGTAGACGGACGCTGTCGTGAGCGGGCTGTTTCGCTATTTCGAAGAACCATACCTGCCCTGGGCAGGCGTAGTTTGACCCTAAGGGTTGCGGGCGCGATTGTCAAGCAACCCCGGGCGGTTCCGACCTGAAGCATGGCATGGTAGGCGTGGCTCGCATGGGGCGCCTGCTGGCTCCGGCTTCCATGGACCTTGCCACGATCGCCGAAATCGTATACGCTACGAAAACTCAATCAACCCTGCCTTTCGCCAGCCGGGAAGTTTTTCGCTGAAGGAACAAGCATATTTTTTTCTATCGTGTCCTCCAGTTTGAGACGTTGAGAAATCGCAAAAGAGGAGGATGTACGATGAATATCTATGTCGGCAATTTAACATCAGCGACAACCGGAGAAGACCTGAGATCCCTGTTTGTCGAGTTCGGTGAAGTGCAGGAGGCCAAAGTTATCACGGACCGGCGCAGCAACCAGTCCAAAGGGTTCGGTTTCGTCGAGATGCCCAGCAATTCGGAAGCCGATCAGGCGATCAAAAACCTGAACGGCAAATTCATCGAGGGGCGCACCATCAAGGTCAACCCGGCCGATTCCGGCAGGAAAAAATCCAAGCGCCGTTCCTTCCGTAGACGGTTTTAGGTGGTTTTTACCGCTCGACGCATCATGATCCTTGCTTTTAGGAAAAAAAGGGCTATATTCGCGCCTAAAATGAC
This sequence comes from uncultured Desulfobacteraceae bacterium, assembly GCA_964392545.1. Lineage (GTDB taxonomy): Bacteria > Desulfobacterota > Desulfobacteria > Desulfobacterales > UBA5852 > JABZFP01. The sequence goes on along the minus strand of CAYMQN010000182.1, from coordinate 5,964 downwards.
CTGATGGTTTTCAGGTCGAAAACACGGTTGCCCCCTGACGGGTGCCCGATTTCATGCAATCTTTCAAAAGGACGCCCCTGACAATGCGCGCGATCAAAAAACGCAAGGAACAGCTGATGGCCACTCCGGTCCAGGCCGCCCAGGAAGCCGACGACGAACCTCCCGACCCCAACCCGTGTCCGGCCCTCGGGAGCCCCTTGTCGATCCCCAAGCCTGCCGTCCGCCTCGTACGCTTTCCCTCCGCCCAGCGCGGCGGAGCCCCCAACCCCGCCGCCAAATCTTTTCGCAAACGCCATTTCGCCGACGTACCCGCCAAGCTCTGGAACGACTGGCAGTGGCAAACCAGCCACCGCATCCGCAGCCTGACCCAGCTTGAAAGAATGATCACGCTGTCCGACACGGAGCGGGAGGCCTTCACCGGCACGGACGCCGCCCTGCCCCTGGGCATTACGCCCTACTACATGAGCCTGGTTTCCCCGGACGACCCCCAGCAGCCCATCCGGCGCAGCGTGGTCCCCACGATTCACGAAACGGTGCGCACCGCCGGTGAGGCCGACGACCCGCTGGGCGAAGATACGATGAGTCCGGTGCCCGGCCTGGTGCACCGCTACCCGGACCGCGTACTGCTCCTGCTTTCGGACTTCTGCTCCACCTACTGCCGCTATTGCACCCGCTCCCGCGTGGTGGGCCACGGCGCCCTGCACCCCAGCCGAAGCCGGCTCGAGCGCGCTTTCGCCTACATCGCGCAAACGCCTGCCGTGCGCGACGTCCTGCTGTCCGGCGGCGACCCGCTCATGCTCTGTGACGAGAAGCTGGCCTGGGTCTTGTCCCGCCTGCGCCAGATTCCCCACGTGGCGATCGTGCGCATCGGCACCAAGGTGCCGGCCGTACTGCCCCAGCGCATCACGCCGCAACTCGTGCGCCTGCTGCGCCGCCACCACCCTTTGTGGATGAGCCTGCACTTCACCCACCCGGACGAGTGCACCCCCGAAGCCTACCGCGCCTGTGCCCTGCTGGCCGATGCCGGCATCCCTTTGGGATCCCAGACCGTGCTCCTCAAAGGCATCAACGACAACGTCGAGACCATGCGCGCCCTCGTTCACCACCTGCTTAAAATGCGGGTGCGGCCCTACTACCTGTACCAGTGCGACCCGATCTCCGGATCGGCCCATTTCCGAACCCCCATTGCCAAGGGCCTGGAGATCATCCGCGGTCTGCGCGGATTCACCAGCGGCTACGCCGTGCCCACCTACGTGGTGGACGCCCCCGGCGGCGGCGGGAAGATTCCCCTGATGCCCGATTACGTGGTGGGCCGTGAGGAAGACGCTCTGGTGCTGCGCAATTACGAAAACAACCTTTATCGCTATCCGGAAACCTGCGACATCGCCAACGGATAATCGACCTACACGGCTTACGCCATCGATGCCGAAGCGGACGAGGGATGCCCCCGGCACCTTCTCGATCCCGACGAGTCGCTGTTCGAAGCTGTTCAATTAACCATGGCGCTGGCGCGGCAATGGCACCGCCAGCTCTACGAGGAGATCATGACCGATGCGCATGACGATCGGGTTGACCTACGACCTTCGCTCTGAATACCTGGCGGAGGGCTTTACCGAAGAAGAAACCGCCGAATTCGACCGCGACGACACGGTCGCCGCCATCGAGTTGGCCCTGCGTACCCTGGGGCACCGTACCGAGCGCATCGGGCACGCCCGTCAGTTGGCGGCGGCCCTGGTGGCCGGACGGCACTGGGACCTGGTGTTCAACATCGCCGAAGGGATGCACGGTATCGGCCGCGAGGCCCAGGTGCCGGCGCTGCTCGACCTCTACCGGATTCCCTACACCTTTTCAGACCCCCTGGTCATGAGTTTGACCCTGCACAAGGGCCTGACCAAGCGGGTGATCCGCGACGCCGGGGTGCCCACGGCCGATTTCGTGGTGGCTGCAACCGCGGCCGATGCCGAAACGGTGGCCTTCGCCCCGCCCTACTTCGTCAAACCCGTGGCCGAGGGCACGGGCAAGGGGGTCACCCCGGCGTCCATCGTGCGCCGCCGAAGCGATCTGGCGCACGCCTGCCGGCGGTTGATCGAGACCTTCCACCAGCCGGTGATCGTCGAACCCTACCTGCCCGGCCGGGAGTTCACCACGGGCATCGTGGGCACCGGAGCGCAGGCCCGGGCTCTGGGCACCATCGAGGTGATCCTGCTGGATACGGCCGAGCCGGGGGTCTACTCCTATGTAAACAAGGAAGAGTGCGAATCCCGCGTTCGCTACCGCCTTGTGCGGCCGGAGGACGATCCGGTGGTGGCCGAGGCCGAAGGTGTGGCCCTGGCCGCCTGGCGGGCCCTGGGATGCCGGGATGCGGGCCGCCTGGATCTGCGCTGCGACGGACACGGACGGCCGATGTTCATGGAGGTCAACCCCCTGGCGGGCATTCACCCCGAACATTCGGATTTGCCTATCATCTGCAACCACCTGGGGATTGCCTACCGCGACCTGATCGGCTGGATCGTGGCCTCGGCTGCAACGCGGGTGGCGCCGGCCGACGCTCTGCGGGGCGTGGCCTGATGAAGATCGCCATCCTGCACGATACCGTTTCCGCCACCGACGCCCCCGACGCCCGGGACGTGATGGTCCAGGCCGATGCCGTGGCGCAGGCGCTCAAAGCGCTGGGGCATCGGGTGTTTCGCATGGCCTGCACCCTGAACCTGGCGGCGCTTGAGGCCACCCTGCGGCGGGGGAAGATCGACGGGGTCTTCAATCTGGTGGAATCCATCAACGGGCAGGGGCGCCTGATTCATCTGCCGCTTTTCTGCCTGGATGCCATGGGCCTGCCCTACACCGGGGCCCGGGCCGAGGCCATGCTGCTGACCTCCAACAAGATCCTGGCCAAACAGTGGATGGCCGCCGCCGGCATCTCGACCCCGGCCTGGATCGGCCCCTGGCCGGGAACCGATCAGGCCCCCGGATGCCTTCCCTCCCACCGCGGCACCTGGATCATCAAATCGGTCTGGGAGCATGCCTCCATCGGTTTGGGGCCCCACAGCCTGGTGGCCGACGCGACCCCCAGCGACCTCTTTCCGCTCCTCAGGTCCCGCGCCGGCGAGCTGGGAGGGACCTGTTTCGCCGAGCGCTTCATCGCGGGCCGCGAATTCAACCTGTCGCTGCTGGCAGGGTCTGACGGCCCCCAGGTGCTGCCGCTGGCGGAGATCGTCTTCGAGGGCTTCGGCGACCAAAGGCCCCGCATCGTGGACTACCAGGCCAAATGGGACGCGGCGTCCTTTGCCTACCACCATACGCCGCGGTGCTTCGACTTTGCGTCTTCCGACAACGCGCTTCTGGCCCGCCTGCAGGACCTGGCGCGGGAGTGCTGGCAGGCCTTCGGCTTGCGGGGCTACGCGCGGGTGGATTTCCGGGTGGACGACGCCGGCCGGCTGTGGGTGCTGGAGATCAACGCCAATCCCTGCCTGGCCCCCGATGCCGGTTTTGCCGCGGCTCTGGACCGCGCCGGGATCGATTACACCGAGGCCGTCCGCCGGATCGTGGCCGACGGCGGACTCAACGAGACACCCGGTCGCCCGACCCGGCCGCCGGTGACCGCCGTGCGCGAGGGCTGATCGGTATGCTGCGCATCCGACGCATCTACGACAACGTGTTGCCGGTCAACAAAGGTACCCTGAATCAGGTCCAGGAGATCCTGCGCAGCCGCTTTTCCGCCGTGCCCGAGGAGGAGATCGCGGCCATCGGCGAGAAACTGCGCAACCCGTTCAAGCAGCGCTTTCGCATGATCCTCTTCGTGGCCGAGAGTATACGGGGCAAGGTGCGCGGCTTCGCCATGCTGCTTCACGAGCCGGATATCCGCTTCACCTATCTGGACTGGATCGCCACGGCTTCGAACCGCGCCGGGGCCGGCATCGGCGGGGCGCTCTACGACCGCATCCGGCAGGAATCCACGGCCCTGAAGGTCAAGGGCCTATTTTTCGAGTGCCTCCCCGACGACCCCGAAGACTGCCCCGATCCGGCCGAGCGCAAGCACAACCGGTCCCGCCTGCGCTTCTACGAACGCTACGGGGCCCGGCCCATCGTGAACACCGCCTACGAGTCCCCGGTCAAGCCCGGCGACACCTGCATGCCCCATCTGGTCTACGACGACCTGGGCACCGGCCGGCCGCCCGGGAAAACCCTGGCCCGGCAAGTGGTGCGGGCCATTCTGGAACGCAAGTACGCCGGCTATTGCCCGGCCGACTATGTGGAGCGCGTGGTGCGCAGTTTCAAGGACGATCCGGTGCGTCTGCGGCCCTTGCGCTACGTCAAGCCCGAGGCGGTGGTGGCGGCCGTGGAAAGCCGCTCGGCCGAGCAGATCGCCCTTATCGTCAACGACCGGCACGACATCCACCACATCCACGAGCGCGGTTACGTGGAGGCCCCCGTGCGGGTGAAGAGCATTCTCGACGCCCTCCTGCCCAGCGGCCTGTTTGCCGTGATCAAGCCCCGACCCTTTCCGGACAAACACCTGCATGCGGTGCACGACGCGGATTTCGTGGGCTATCTCAAGCGGGCCTGCGCCGAAATGTCCCCTGGGAAATCCCTTTATCCCTACATCTTCCCCATTCGCAACAAGACCCGGCCCCCCCGGGAGCCTTCCGTGCTCGCGGGCTACTACTGCATCGACACCTTTACCCCCATCAACGCCAACGCCTATCCCGCGGCCCGGCGCAGCGTGGACTGCGCGCTGACCGCGGCGCGGGAGATCCTGGACGGCCGCCGTATCGCCTACGCCCTGATCCGCCCCCCCGGCCACCACGCCGAGCGGCGCGCCTTCGGCGGCTTCTGCTATTTCAACAACAGTGCCGTGGCCGCCCAGTATTTGTGCGGCCACGGCAAGGTCGCCATTCTGGACGTGGACTACCATCACGGCAACGGGGGGCAGGACATCTTCTACCGGCGCAGCGATGTACTGACCGTATCCATCCACGGACACCCCAAATTCGCCTATCCGTATTTTTGCGGGTTCGAGGAGGAGCGCGGCGAGGGCGAGGGTGAAGGTTTCAACCTCAATCTGCCCCTGCCGGAGTCCGTCGACGGCGAGGCTTACCGCAAAGCGCTCAGCCGGGCCCTCAGCCGGATCGAGGAATTTCGGCCCCGGTTTCTCGTGGTGGGGCTGGGCCTGGACCCGGCCAAGGGAGACCCCACGGGAACCTGGTCGCTCACGGCCAGGGATCTGGCCGAGAACGGCCGCCGGATCGGCGCCCTGGGCCTGCCATTGGTGGTGATTCAGGAAGGCGGCTACCGCACGAAGACATTGGGCCGCAACGCCATGGCCTTTTTCCGGGGGCTGGTGGAGGGCGTCGGCCGGTGGGCCGACCGCCGCCAGGCCTCCCACCATCGCCTGCAGGGGGTTGTTTTCAGGAATGACGTGGTGGCCGAAGATGCGGAACGGGTGCGCCGTCTGGTGGACATCACGGGGTTCTTTCATCCCGAGGAGGTGGCCGTGGCCCGGGAACTGGTGGAAGAACGCCTGGCAAAGGGCGAAGCCAGCGGCTACCATTTCATTCTGGCCGAGCATTTCGGCCGCCTGGCGGGCTACGCCTGCTTCGGCCCCATCCCCTGCACGGATGCCAGCTACGACCTGTACTGGATTGCCGTGCATCCCGACTTCCAGGGGCGGGGGCTCGGGCGTCGCCTGCTGGCCGAGAGCGAGCGCCGCATCAAGGCCGCCGGCGGCCGCCGGATCTACGTGGACACCTCCCAGCGGGTTCAATATGCGAGCACGCGCGCCTTTTACGAAAGCCGCGGCTACCGCCTGGAGACCGTCCTGAAGGATTTTTACGCCGTGGGGGATGGGAAGGCGATCTACTGCAAAACCCTCATCTAGTGTCCGTCCCGAAAGGGCATCTTTTGGCCCCTGGCGGCGTTCTCGCTCTTCGGAAATCCTCGCCGTAGCCGGGCTACGCCTCCGGTTTC
>CAYMQN010000181.1:0-7981 GCA_964392545.1 uncultured Desulfobacteraceae bacterium | reverse complement strand
AAGATTTCAGCCGCACTGATAGCCTGTAACGAAGAAGAGAAAATCGGCAGGGCGGGTGGGGGCTGAAATCAGCGGGATTTGGCCGGCGTCTTACGGCGGCGGATGACGGTTCCGCGGCTGGCGCTCTGGAACCACTGGCGGTTCAATTCTTCCCGCAACAGGTTGACCAGATCTTCATAACTCTCGCTGCCGGTGAGGCGATAGCCCATGGAACGCAGTTCCTGGCGCATTTCCCGGGCGCTGTGCTGACCTTCGGCGGTCGGTTGATCCTTGGGGGACTTCTTCATGACGGTACACCTCGGGGCGGAACGGTAGACGTGAAACGCGATCGGCGCGTTTGAATCGATTAGGGTATCCTTTTCACCATCCCGCCCCGCCGGCCAGCGGCGGGGTTGGATGGTGTGATGCCGCTTTTATCTAAGTCCCGACACCCCGTCAAGACGAAAAGCGCCGATTGGAAACGATCTTGAAAGGTGCGCTTGGGATGGCGTCAGAGGGATGTTTCCGGACGGAGCGCCTCCAATGCCCGGGGCGGATTGGAAAGTGGCGCCATCTTTTCCGCGAGGCGGTCGAAAATGGCCATGTTGCGCTGGATCTGCCGGATCGCCTGCTGGATCATCTCGAGGGCTTCGGGATCCCGGATAAAGGCCTCGTAGACCTGGATGGCCGTAATCAAATCCTTTGATTTGCGCCGCGCGTCCGCTACGTCGCGAACCCGCAGGGTAAAAAAATCTCGCCGGGCGCTGTCCCGGATATATTCGGTGATTGAAAGCAGTTCCCATTGATAGAAGGCGATCAGGTTGGCCTGGGCGATAAAGCGCGCCGTGCTCTGGATGTCCGCGAGTTGGTCGCCGCCCCGGGCGATATGCCGGCGCGCGGCCTCGTGCAGATCGCTGTGAATCGTTTTCAGGGCATGATAGTTGAGATAGAGATTTTCCACCTCGCTGCGCAAAGGGCCATAATCCGGTGACGGATCGGCCTTGAAGCATCCCGGGACAAAAAGCAGTATCCAGCACAACACGCCCAATCGATAAGCCCACTTGCTATTGCGGTGCCGCATCGCGTCTTCTCCACTGGCCGTCTTTTAAAGGTGTGCCCGCAGTGTGCGCCTGTCAGCGCCACGGCCGCAAGGGGCGTGCCCTTTTACGACGCCGCCCGATCGCGGTGGCTCACGCAAGGCCCGCCGCTTCGAAAGCGGCGTTGACGATCTGTTGGGCTTCGGTCTGGATTTGGCGCAGATGATCCGGGCCCTGAAAGCTTTCCGCGTAAATCTTGTAAATATCCTCGGTCCCCGACGGCCGCGCCGCAAACCACCCGTTGGCGGTTACCACCTTGAGGCCGCCGATGGGCTGATCGTTGCCCGGAGCCTTGGTCAGCTTCGCCAGTATGGTATCACCGGCCAGTTGATCGGCCGGCACTTGTTCAGGGGTCAGCGCCGCCAGGCAGCCCTTCTGTTCCCGGCTGGCCGGCGCGTCCAGCCGCTCGTAGAACGGCCGTCCGAACCTTTGGATCAGTTCCTGGTAGCAGTCACCGGGATCCTTTTGGGTTACCGCCAGAATTTCCGCCGCCAGGAGGTTCATGATCAGGCCATCCTTGTCCGTCGTCCAGACGCTGCCGTCACGGCGCAGGAAACTCGCGCCGGCGCTCTCTTCGCCGCCGAACAGACACCGGGCGTCCAAAAGCCCGTCCACGAACCATTTGAACCCCACCGGCACCTCCCACAAAGGACGTTCCAAATCACGGGCCAAACGGTCGATGATCCCACTGCTGACCAGGGTCTTGCCGATGCTGCCGGCGGCGGGCCAGTTCGGCCGATGGGCGACCAGGTAATGAATCGCCACGGCCAGATAGTGGTTGGGATTCATCAGGCCGGCGGCGGGGGTGACGATACCGTGGCGGTCCACGTCCGGATCGTTGCCGAAAGCGATGTCGAAGCGGTCCTTCAGGTCGATGAGCCCCGCCATGGCAAAGCGGGAGGAACAATCCATGCGGATGCGCCCGTCCTTGTCGAGGGTCATGAAGCGAAAGTCGCTTTCGACGGTATCGTTGACCACTTCCAGATTCAAGCCGTAGTGCCCTGCGATCACCGGCCAGTAATCGACCGCCGCGCCCCCCATGGGGTCGACCCCGATGCGGATCCCCGCCGCCCGAATCGCCCCCATGTCCACCACCTGCGCGAGATCGGCCACGTAGGCGCCCAGCAAGTCGGCTTCGCGCACCGTGGTTCGCCGGTCGGCAGAACGCTTGACGCCCCGGTTGCCGTCTTCCATAAGCTGGTTGGCCCGCGCCTCGATCCAGCGCGTGACCCCGCTGTCGGCCGGCCCGCCGTGGGGCGGATTGTATTTCAACCCGCCGTCTTCCGGCGGGTTGTGGGAAGGGGTGATGACAATACCGTCGGCCTTGCCTTCCCGCCGGCCCCGGTTATGGGTCAGAATGGCGTGGGAGATCACCGGTGTGGGCGTGAACGCACTTCGGCCGCAGAGAACGGTGGCAACATCGTTTCCGGCCAGAACCTCCAGGGCCGTGGCCAGGCTGGGGGTGGAGAGCGCATGGGTATCCTTGCCCATGAAAAGCGGTCCGCTGATGCCCTGACGCGCCCTGAAGTCGCAAACGGCCTGGGTCACCGCCAGAATATGGGCCTCGTTGAAGCTCATGGTCAGAGAGGAGCCCCGATGGCCGGAAGTGCCGAAGCCCACCCGCTGGGCCGGGACGGAGGCGTCCGGGACCTTGTTGTAGTATTGGCTGATCAACTTCGGAACATCGACGAGCAGTTCGCGGGGCGCCGGCTGGCCGGCCAGTTCATGGTTGCTCATGGGCATCCTCTCTACAGGGTTCGTCGAATGACGGCCACTTCTTCTTTCGCAGGGTCAAACGCGATACAAGGGCGATGGGGCCCGGTTCTCCTCACGCTTGGCGGGAAGCATCGACGCGTCCCCCAGAGGGGGGCTTATGTCGAAACGCATGCCTGAAACCGGTGCGTGCTTCCGATCGCGGCAGGGACCGCCGACCGCTGCGCTGCCGCGGCATCACCCGCCGTCCGTTTGCGGAAAAGCGGTATTGGCGTAGAGATATTCCATCTTCTCCTTGTGCTTCAACTCCTCGTTGGCAATCTTGTGGAGCATGTCGCGTACCGCGTCGCCCTCGTCGTAGAGCGCGGCCAGCTCGCTGTAGAAATTGTAGGAGCGCAACTCCCGGTGGGAAGCGACCAGGAAAACCTCCGCGCGCTCCATGTCGGTTTCCACCTCCGGCTCTTCCAGGTGCTCGGCGATCTTGTAGTACACCACGTCCGACAGGCGCAGGGCCGCCGGCCCCTTGCCCTCGTCCCGGAACTTTTCAAGGAACGCCTTGTGCTTCTTTTCCTCCTCGCTGATCCAGCCCAGGGCCTCCCGGGCCGCCGGATCGTTCACCTTTTCTGCCAGATCCGTGTAAAACCGGTAAGCCTCCTCTTCCCGTCCAATGGCGACAGCGATGTACTCCGAGAGTTTTTCATCCAGCATGGCGGCGCTCTCCTCCCCTGGGGTCATGAACTGGTGGCCCACTGCGCTCAAGACAGGTTTTCATCACCGCGCCGCCCCTCTGGGCGGCCGGCACCGCTGCCCACCTGCCGATCGCAGGTAACGCGGGGGCATGAAACACAGGATAATCTAGATCATCTTAACCACCCGGCCCCTCTTTGGCAACCGTGGCGGATGCCCCAGCCGGTCCCTGCGTCGCCCCGGCCGCCGTGCCGCAAGCCCGAAGCTTTGGGCCGGCGCCGGCCTCAAGCATAGGCCGCCTCGTTGTAAAAGGAGCTGGCCTCCTCCACCGAATCGAAGATCAGCCAGTCCTTCCAGATGATGCGCCCGGCCCGTCGCCGGATGATCTCGACGGTGGTGCTGCCATGGTATTCGAACGCTTCCTGATAGTCGGGGTAACGGATGGGTTGTTCCATGCGACCTCCTCGCGTTTGCAATATGGCAAAAATTCCCATAAAGAAATGGGCCCAAGTCCACGATTTGAATCCTTTTCTAACAGGGCGGTGTGACAGATCCGGTCACAGGCCGCCGATTTTTTTTTACAGGTGCCCTTTTTTTTGGGGTGGGGAGGTGCCATGGCACGGGGCGATCAGTTGGCGCGGCAATGGACCATCATTCAAAGCTTGTTGGCCTCCCGCAGCGGCAAACCCATCGCCGAGCTGGCCGCCCTTCTGGGCTGCCACCGCCGCACGGTCTACCGTGATCTGGAAGCTCTGCAGAACGCCGGATTTCCCCTCTACAGCGACCAGGCGGAAGGCCGTTCGCGCTGGTACCTGATCGAGACCGCCCGACAGTCCGTTCCGATTCCCTTCAGTATGACCGAACTGATGGCGCTCTATTTCAGCCGCGACTGGCTGCGCGCCTTGGAACACACGGTTTTCCACGAATCGCTGGAATCGCTCTTCGCCAAGATCAAAGCCACCCTTCCGCCGGACACCGACCACTATCTGGAAGCTTTCCGGCGTTCGGTGCGCGTGGGCTCCCAGCCGCACAAGCATTACGGCGCCTTCCGGGAAAGCCTGGACACGGTCAACCAGGCCATCCTCGAACAGAAGGTGCTCGACATCGACTATTACACCATGAGCCGCAAACGCCGCAGCCGGCGCCATATCGCCCCTTACCGGTTGTGGTTCTTCGACGCTACGTTCTACCTCATCGCCTACTGCTTTCGCCGCCGGGACGTCCGCGTCTTTGCCGTGGACCGCATCCGCTCCATCGCGGTATTGGATGAAACCTTCGACCCGCCCGAGGAAGGCGTGCTGGACGGTTTCATGGCCGCCAGTTTCGGGGTGTTCCGCGGCGAAGACGTCCACGTCACGATTCGCTTCTCCGCGGCGGTGGCCGGCTACATTCGTGAAAAGACCTGGCACGCCTCCCAGAACCTCACCGATCTGAAGAACGGCGGATTGCTCTTCGAGGCCCGGGTGGCCGGGATCGAGGAGATCAAGTATTGGGTGCTGCAGTGGGGGGCCCAGGCCGAGGTGGTGTCGCCGGATACCCTGCGGCAGGCCGTCCAGACGGAGGCCGTCGCCATGGCGGCGCGCTACGCGGAAGGCGGGGATGATGCGGGGAACCACGAGGAGGACAGTGATTAACAGGCCGTGGATGGCCAAGGGGGCGCCGGACGAAGCGCTGTTTATCCGCCGGACGGGATCGGGGGCCGTCTCGCCACCAGGGCGGCTTTGCGGGATGGGGCTTCCGGCGCGCGGCTGGGGCTTTCGTCATAGACCAGGGTTTCAAGCGCCGGAAAAGCCCGCTTCAGTTCACCGCTTTGCAGGAGATGCTCCGGGCGGAAGCGCTGGTCGGCATCCGATCCTGCGTCCCGCAGATAGGTTTCGAAAATCAGCACCCCCCCGGGGATCAGGCCGGCCTGGATGGCCCCGAACAGGTTGCGCTGCAAAAAGCGGGTGTTGACGATCAGGGCGTAGCGTTGCGGCCGGATCAGGAACGTCTCCAAATCCTGGCAGATGCGGTTGATGTCCGCCGGAGGGCAGACGAACCGCTTGAGCCCCACCTCGGAAATATCCACGGCATCGACCCGGAAGCCCCGGCGCGCCAGAAAGCAGGCGTTCCGCCCGGTGCCGCAGGCCAGATCGAGGGCCCGCCCGGCAGGCGCACGATGCCAGTGGGCCTGAACGATTTCCGCAGGAACCTCCGAAAAGCGCCTTTCCCGGTACTTGCGGTTCCACTTTTCACGATCTCCGGTCACGCTTCCTCCGGGCGGCCGCCGAAGCCGTAGCGGCGGTGCAACAGCCGGCGGGTGGCGGGGTTGACGTCAAGATCGGGAAGTTCGGCAGCCGCCACCCAGCGGGCCTCCAGGGCGTCGTCGCCGCACCGCAGGCCGCCCCCCAGATAGCGCGCCTCCAGGTCGACGATGACGTAGTGGTAGCGCACCCGGCCGTCATCGGCCACATCCACCACGTCGAACACATAGACCGGTCGACCGGCGGCAATGCGGATGCCGGTCTCCTCGAAGATCTCCCGCTCGGCGGCCTGCTGCAGGGATTCCCCGAGATGCACGCTGCCCCCCGGGACGGCCCACTGGCCCCGGGCCGGCGCCTTGCCGCGCCGGACCAGCAAAACCCGTTTTTCATGGAAGACCACCGCCCCGACGGCCACGCGGGGGGCCGCGGGGTAACGGCTCTCGTCCGCGTTCGTATTGGGGCAGGTTGTCACCGGCAGCCTCGTCTTCGGTCAGGGTCCACGGCCGCCCCCTGCGGGTCAGCACAGCAGGCGCATACCTGACGCCTTCTTATCACCGCAGTCTGGGAACGACAACCATCCCCTGTCCGTCCGCGGGAACCGTGGACCGCGTGCGGTCGAAACCCTTGGCGGCCAAACCCTTGGGTCTTGCCTGACCGGCAAGGATATGGCATGAGAGACGCAAAGGATCCCATCTCTCTTATTTGGAGGCGATTCCATGCTGAACTTTTCCTTGAGTCCCGAACTGAAAGCGATCCAGCAAGAAGCCCGCGAATTCGCCCTGCGCGAACTGCTGCCGGTGGCCTGGGAATACGACCAGCGCGAGGAGACCCCGCTGCATATCCTCCACAAGGCCTACGATGCCGGTCTGATCAACGGCGACATTCCCAAGGCCTATGGCGGAAAAGGCCACGGGATCCTGGAGGGGGTCGTGGCCACCGAGGAACTGGCCGCGGCCTGTCCGGGGCTGGCCACGAGCATCTTCGACAACTCCCTGGGCATGGAACCCCTGATTCTCAGCAACAACGAGGCCGCCAAACAAAAGTACCTGACCGCCGTCACCCGCGACCGCAAGTTTTTCGCCTTCGCCACATCGGAGCCCACCATGGGCTCGGACGTCTCCAGCCTGCGCTGCAAGGCCGTACCGGACGGCGAGGACTACATTCTCAACGGCACCAAGTTCTGGATCACCAACGGCGGCATCGCCGACTACGTGACCGTCTTCGCCACGGTGGATCCCAAAGCGGCCCACAAGGGCATCTGCGCCTTCGTGGTGGAGACCGCCTGGGAGGGGGTCACCGCCGGGCGGCACATCCCCAAGTTCGGCCAGCGGGCCTCCAATACCACGGCCGTCAACCTCAAGGACGTGCGGGTGCCCCGGGAAAACGTGATCGCCCCGCCGGGGGAGGGCTTTGTTCTGGCCATGCGCACCTTCGCCCGCACACGCCCTTCCATCGGCGCCTTCGCCGTGGGGGCCGCCCGTTCGGCCATGGAATTCGCCATCGACTACGCCAAGAATCGGCGCGCCTTCGGCAGCAAGATCGCCGACTTCCAGGGGACCCAGTTCAAAATCGCCGAAATGTTTCAAAAGGTGGAAACCTCCCGCCTCCTCATCTGGAAGGCCGCCTGGGAGGCCGACAACGGCATGGATCCCACGGTAAGCGCTTCGGTATCCAAGCTCTACGCCACCGAGGCCGCCTTCGAGGTGGTCGACCAGGCGCTTCAAATGCTCGGCGGCTATGGCTACACCCGCTTCTTCCCCCTCGAAAAGCTCCTGCGGGACACCCGACTTTTCCGCATCTACGAAGGGACCAGCGAAGTCCAGCGCGTCATTCTGGCGGGCCACGCCATGCACGCCTACCAGCCGGTTATGCCCTCTCTGGAGGATTTGCCGATCCACTCCCTAAAGGACTTCCCGGACGAGGATGTCGAAGGCGCCGCGGGCGTCTGGCGCTGCCGCATGTGCGGCTACGTGCACTTTGGCGAAGAGCCCCCGGAGGAATGCCCCTACTGTTTCTTCCCCGCCTCGGCCTTCAAGAAGATCGAAAGACCATCGTAACCCGGCGCCTTGCCGCCGGGTTACGATGGATTATTGCTATGGCAATAAAATGTACCAAGGTTGTCATTCCGGCGGAAGCCGGAATCTCCTCCATGCCAAACCAACGCTCGCTGGAAGATCCCGGCTTCCGAGACTGTGTCGCAACCGATACCGCATTCCATTTTCGCCCGTCATGCCGGCGAAAGCCGGCATCTCATCGGGCTTA
>CAYMQN010000180.1:0-7999 GCA_964392545.1 uncultured Desulfobacteraceae bacterium | reverse complement strand
GATGGTTTTTGGGATGTTGACCTTGCGATTGGCATCGACGCAACCGTAAACATTATAGCTCATTACCCGCAGCTCGAGCGAATCATCGTTTCTCATTCCTCCGTCTGTGGCGCGATCGTCTACCAAGGATCATAAGGAAGCTCGGGAGAGCCCCTTTAGTAAGGTGCAGGGTAAACTAGCGGCCGGGAGGTAATGATTCCCATATCCCAATGAGGTTGGCCCGTAAATTTGTTGAAGGAAAAGAAGAGGGAAGAAAAAATACCGTCCGAACACCATCGTCGGAATTGGCGCTCAGGGAGTTATAGGTATCCCCCCTGAGCGTCGCTCACGACGTCTGCGGGCTTGCCGAATGGCGGTCACGTAGGGGCCCCTCTCGGATGCGGTCGAGTCGCACAAGGGCCTCTTCGCTGACACAGGCCGGCTTGATGCCGTAGCGCAGGTAGGCAATGAAGCTTATCAAGCATTCGGCGTACTGATATCCGCAGCGGTTTTTTTCGTCGTCCGACACGCCGGTGTGGAAGACGCGACGCTGGGCTGCGGTGGCCTCACGGTCGGCGAGATAAATGATTTCGTGGTAGTCCCTGCCGGTGGTTTTGCTGACAAAATCGTCGAAATCACATCGGTCTGATATCATTCGGTCTCCTGATGTTTTCAACCTCGAGATGGAGGGCGCACGTTCTGTCTTTTAAAGGGATATGTTGAAAGGCTACCCATAACCAAAATCTACCCTCTCTGGAGGGACACTCAATAGGCCCCTATTGTTAGGAAAATGTTAGAAGTTTGTTAAAGCCCTAATTATTCATTGACAAATTGCTACCGGATCTTTCAATTATCATTGATTAGAAGTAGTTAAATCATTCCTTCTTCCGCCAATGCCGTCCACAAAATTCACAAGGAGGTACCCATGAAAGTTTTAGGGAGCAGTGTCAACGTCGGAACACTTGCCATCGGTGCCGGTATTGTCCTCCTGGCGCCCATTGTAATCCCGGTCGTCACCGGCATCCTCAAGCCTCTGGCCAAAAATGCCATCAAAGGCAGCTTGCTGGCCTATGAGCGGGCCAAAATCGCCACGGCCGAAACCATGGAGTCTCTGGAAGATCTGGCCGCAGAAGCCAAGGCCGAGATTGCCGAGAGCTCTGCAGAGGAACCGGCCAAACCCAAGAAAGCCGCCAAAGGGGCCAAGGCGTGAACCCGCCCAAGGCGGTTGTCGTGCATGCCAGTTCCGGGCGGCTGCGGCTTCGCATCCCGGCTTGTCGGGGCGACTTGCGCTATTTTGCCAAGATCCGCCGCACCGCACAAAAAAGCGCCTTCCAACTGACCCAGGTGAACGCGGTGACCGGCAGCCTTTTGTTCCAGGGAACGAACGCCACTCCGGATGGTGCCGCGAGTTTCGGCCGCGACAACCAGCTTTACGTCGTCGCACCCGATTTGCCAGCCCCTCCGATGGCAAAGCGGATCACCGCCCCATTGACCGCTGTCGACAAGGGCTTACGTGGCGTGTCGGCCGGGCAGATGGATCTGCCCGGAGCGCTTTTCATTCTCCTCCTGTTCACGGCCTTTTACGAGATTGCCAGCGGGCGGTTCAAAGCACCCCCCTGGTACACCGCATTCTGGTACGCCTTCGGTCTATTCACCAAGGCCATGATCGACCGCGAAACCGGCGATCGAAAGCCGGACCGCCGGGAGGCGGCCTAACCGATTCTTAACACTGCTGTGGTTACTCCGGGTTATCGAAGAGGGGCGAAGCGCTGACACGCATCGTGCAGGCGTCCGGTCCCACGCGGCACTGCATGCCGCTGGAAACCGCATGACGCTGTAGGAAAAGTGCGGCGTCGCCAGGAAACGTGCCCAACCGTCCCAAAGACCGGAGGCCGAATTGACCGAACTCGTCGTTGCCGTACATACCGCGGTCAAGGGGCGTGCCCGCTTCCGCATCGGCGGCCTCAAGAACGGTCCTACCCTCAAGCGCATTCTCGAGTTCTACCTGCCCCAGCACCCCGACCTGCTCCGGGTCAGCGCGAGCACCACTACCGGCAACGTGCTGGTTCACTTCTCCGAAAGCCGTTCGTTGGAAAGCGTGCAGGACCTTGTTCTCCAGGCCATCGACCGGCGGGCGGTCGATCTGGATGGCGGAGTACACCCGGAAGGGGAAAGCGCCGAGGGGGATACTGCCGAGAGCAAGGCCTTGCAGCGGTTTGCCGAAACCGACATCACCGGAACGATCCGCGGCAGCCTCAAATCGGCCCTGACCCGGGTCGTGGACCACACCGCGGCGGCGGCGGTCCGGGCGTGGCACACCTTCAGCCAGAAGAGGCTGGTGAAGACCCTCGAAAGCGACCTTCGAAAGGGCCTGAGCGAAGACGACGCCCGCCGTCGTCTGGCTGCGGACGGTGCCAACCGCCTGCCCGAACCGCATGCCCGTTCGAATTGGGAGATTATCTTCGACCAGATCAATTCCCTGCCGGTCTATCTTCTGGGGGCGGCCGCCTTCGTCTCGGTGCTGACGGGCGGCTTCATCGACGCCGTGGTCGTCATGGGGGTGGTGGCCGCCAACGCGGCCATCGGCTACGTCACCGAAACCCGGGCCGAAAAGACAATCGGTTCCCTGCGGCGCTTCGTCAACCCCGTGGCGGTGGTTCAACGGGGTGGCGACGTACGGCAAATTCCGGCCCACGAGGTGGTGGTGGGCGATCTGCTCGTATTGAAGCCCGGCATGTACGTCCCGGCCGACGCGCGTCTGCTCGAGGCGTCCTACTTGAGTGTGGATGAGTCCATGCTGACCGGCGAGAGCATGCCGGTCATCAAATCCGACGCCACCCTGCGCATCAAGAACACCCCGCTGGCCGATCGCCTGAACATGGTCTACATGGGCACCCTTGTCACCGGCGGCCAGGCCACGGCGATGGTGGTGGCCACCGGCAGCCGCTCCGAGATCGGCCGTCTGCAGATGCTGCTGGAGCAGACCGAGTCCCCCGAAACCCCCATCGAACGCCAATTGCGGGTCATGGGCGACCAGCTCGTGCTTCTCTGCGGGGCGGTCTGCGGGTTCGTTTTCGTGATCGGCTTTCTGCGCGGCTACGGATTCTTGCAAATGCTGCGCACCGCCATCTCCCTGGCCGCCTCGGCCGTGCCAGAAGGGCTTCCGGCCGCGGCCACCATCAATTTCGCCCTCGGCATCCGGCGCATGCAGCGGGATCATGTCCTGATCCGCCGCCTGCAGGCCGTGGAAACGCTGGGATCGATCCAGACCATCTGCCTGGACAAGACCGGCACCATTACCCGCAACCGCATGACCGTATCGCGCATCGTCACGGCCGAGCACCGCATCGAGATCGAACACGCCCGTTTTCACAAGGATCAACAGGCCGTCGAGCCCCTGGCGGTTCCGGAGCTCGAGGAGCTTTTGATCTGCGGCTGCCTGTGCAGCGAAACCCGGATCAACGGAGCGCCCGAGTCCCGGGATGTGGAACTGCACGGCAGCTCCACCGAAAACGCCCTCGTCTACGCGGCCCTGGCCGCCGGAATGGACATCCGGCAATGCCGTCGGGACCATCCCCTGGTGTCGATCCGGCACCGTTCGGAGCAGCGGCCCTACATGGTGTCCCACCACCGGACAACGGACGGGCGCCACCGTTTCTACGTCAAGGGCAGTCCGCCGGAGGTGCTGGCCATGTGCCGCCGGCAGCTGCAGCAGGGTAAGCTGCAGGACCTCGACATCGACCGGCGGCGGGAGATCGAGCGCCTGAACGATGCCATGTCCGGTGACGCCCTGCGGGTCCTGGGGCTGGCCTATGCCGAAGGGCCGGCGGACGAGGCCCGGGCCCTGGAGGGCGGCATCACCTGGCTGGGCCTGGCGGGCATGACCGACCCCGTCCGCCAGGGGGTCAAACCGCTGATCGACGTGCTGCACCACGCCGGCATCGACACGGTCATGATCACCGGCGACCAGAGCACCACGGCCTTCGCCATCGCCGACCAGCTGGGCATCGCCGGGGAAAACCGCCTCGAAATCCTGGATTCCTCGGAATTGACATCGGTGGATCCCGAACTGCTGGCGGCCATTGCCAAGCGGGTCCATGTCTACTCCCGGGTCAGCCCGGCCCACAAGCTGCGCATCGTGCAGGCCATCCAGGCCTCCGGACGAACCGTGGCCATGACGGGGGACGGCATCAACGACGGTCCGGCCCTCAAGGCCGCCGACCTGGGCATCGCCATGGGGGAGACCGGCACCGATGTTGCCCGGGAAGTTGCCGACGTGGTATTGGAAAAGGACAATCTGGAAACTCTCGTGGTGGCCGTCAAGGACGGACGGGCCACCTACGAGAACATCCGCAAGTCGGTGCGGTTTTTTCTTGGCACCAACATGACCGAAATCATGGTCATGGCGGCCGCCATGACGCTGGGCATCGGGTTTCCCCTGAACGTGATGCAGCTCCTGTGGATCAATATCATCTCCGATATCTTCCCGGGTTTGGCGCTTTCCGTGGAGGATCCCGAGCCCGACATCCTGGAGCGCGCCCCCCGCGATTCCCAAGCCCCCCTTTTCGCCCGGGAGGATTTCAAACACATGACCGTGGACGCCATGCTGATGTCGGCAGGATCCCTGGGGGCCTATGCCTACGGCCTCAGCCGCTACGGCCCCGGAGCGCAGGCGGCGTCCCTGGCCTTTCAGAGCCTGACCGTGTGCCAGCTCCTGAATGCCTACAGCTGCCGGTCGCAAACTCACACCCTGTTCGAGCGCGGCCAGCTTCCCCCCAATCCCTATCTGAACGCGGCCATCATCGGATCCCTGGCTCTCCAGGGCCTGACGATCTGGTTCCCCCCCATCCGCCGTCTCCTGGGGGTGGCCCCCCTCGGCCTGGTGGACCTGGGCATCATCGGGGGGGCTTCCTTCCTGTCCCTGGCCGCCATCGAGAAGGCTAAAACCAGTCGAGGTCGAACATGATGATCAAAAATTTCATTTTCACATCCGAATCGGTCACCGAAGGTCATCCCGACAAGCTTTGCGACCAGATCAGCGACGCCATCGTCGACTATTTTCTCAACCAGGACCCGCTGGCCCGGGTAAGGGCCGAGTGCGCCGTCTCCAGTGCGATCGTCTTCATCGCGGTCCGCTTCCGCTCCGAGGTCAAAACCGATTTCTCCCGCATCGCCCGCAAGGTGATCAAACGGATCGGTTACGAGCACGAGGACTTCAACGAACGCATCTGCAGCATCCTGACGACCCCCAACGTGCTGCCCGTGCTGCCCAAGGATCTCTTCGACGAAAAAACCCTGACCGACAAGCAAATCGACAAGATCCCGGCCCGCAACCAGGTGACCGTGTTCGGTTTCGCCTGCGACCACACCCCAACCCTGCTGCCCTATCCCATCTGGCTGGCGCACCGTCTGGCGCGGCAGCTGACGGCGGTCCGGCGCATCCAGGCCCTGCCCTACCTCATGCCCGACGGTAAGGTGCAGGTGGGCGTCGAATTCAAGGACCGCAAACCCAGCCGCATTCACAGCGTCACCATTACCGCCAACCAACGGGAGTTGCGCAGGCCCAGCTTGAAAAAACTGCGGACCGATATTCGTGAACACGTGGTGGCCCCGGTGTTCGACGAGGAACCCATTCGCCCCGATCGCCGCACCAAGATCATCGTCAACCCGGAGGGCCCTTTTTTCGGCGGCCCCACCCACCATTCCGGCCTGACCGGGCGCAAGAACGCCATCGATACCTATGGGGAATTCTCCCGCCTCAGCGGCAAGGCCCTCAGCGGCAAGGATCCTTTGCGCATCGACCGTATCGGGGCCTATGCCGCCCGCCATGCCGCCAAGAACGTGGTGGCCGCGGGTCTGGCCGCCGAGTGCGAGGTGCTTCTGAGCTACTCCATCGGCACCACCCAGCCCGTCTCCCTGCAAGTGCAGACCTTCGGCACCGGACTTATCGACGACAAGGACATCGCCCGCCGGGTGCGCGACAGCTTCGATTTCCGCCTGGCGGCCATCCTGCGCGACCTGAACCTGCGTCACCTGCCGGCCGAGTCGGGGGGGCGCTTTTACCAGGAGCTGGCCGCCTACGGCCACTTCGGCCGTACCGATCTCGACCTGCCCTGGGAGCGGACCGACCGGGTCGACGCCCTCAAGACCGGACTGGCGGCATGACAACCGGTCGTCCCCGTTCAACAAAGGAGCACCGCCGTGATCACAGCCATCGTCAATCAGAAGGGCGGCGCCGGCAAAACCACGGTAGCCGTCAATCTGGCGGCCGGCCTGACCCAGCGCAACTTCCGGGTCATCCTTGTGGACAGCGACCCCCAGGGAAGCGTGATGCAGTGGGCCTCCATCGTCCCCCAGGAAGCCTTGGAAGTCCTGCATCAAACGGGGCTCGGCGACAAAAAAAGCCTCCGACCCCTGCTGCGCCGCGGGGATCACATCGTTATCGATACCCCGCCGGCGCTGGGGGCCGCCTCCCTCACCGCCATGCGCCTGGCCGACCTCGTGGTGATTCCCCTGGGGCCCAGCCCGCTGGACATCTGGTCCAGCCGCGAAACCCTGGCCCTCTTCGCCGAGGCCCAGAAGCGTAACCGCCGTCTCAAGGGCCGGCTCTTGATTGCCCGCAAGATCCCCCGCACCCGCATCGGCAAAGAAGCCCGCGAAGCGTTGCACTTTGCCGGGCTGCCCGTTCTGGAAACCGAAATTCACCAGCGGGTGGCCTACGTGGAAGCCATGATCGGCGGGCGTTCGGTGCTTCAAATGAGTCCCAGCAGCGAGGCGCGCCGGGAGATCGAGCGCCTTTGCGAGGAAATCCTTTCGATTTAAGGGAGGAAGCCGTGTCCCCAGCCCGCCGAAGCCTTACAGACGCCGTCCGCGATCCGCTGACCACCAAATCGAAGGCTCCCCCACCGGAGATACCCCAAAAGCAGGGCACCGCCGCCGGCGGAATGCCGGTGCTGGCCAAACTGGCCATCGGCATGCTGCTAGGATTTGCAGGGGGGGTGCTGGTGGGCCGTTTCAGCCGCTGGATATAGAAAACCGCCCCCGCCCAAACAGGCGGGAACGGTTTTAAAGAGGGGTGTCGCCGCAGGAAGCGGCCACCCACATCATGGCGACGCTAGCCTCTCAAATAAAGGCGGCCAGGAGGGAAAGGCCGTTGCTTTCGAGGGCCCTTCCCACGATGTAGCTGAAGGCGGCGCGCCCCACGGCCTTGCCGGCACGGGTGGCGGCAAGATCCATGTGGAGATCGTTGCGCACGGCCAGGGACCTGTCGAAAAGCTTGTCGTATTCCAGGATATTGAGAATGCGCTCCTCGTCGATCTCGGCCGGATCGTAATTGACCACCACACTACCGGTAAGATGGTTGACTCTGACCTTGTGGATGCCGCCGTGTCCGCCCAGACTTTCCACCACACGCTGACACTTGAACGGCTGATGCTTCAGGATAGGACTTTTGACACGCAACCGGCCCGGTACCTGATGGACATAATAGGTCATGTTCGGTTTCTCTCCCCTGTAAAAATCCTCTAAGAACAGCGCGCTCCCCATCACTGCTCCAATGCGTCGAACGTAAAATCGATCCATCGCGTTCAGGTTCTGTTAGGCTTTGGTGAATTGTTTGTTAAATCGCCGACATCTATAGTTTTTTGCGCCGAAAAGCAGCCGACCGGCAGTATCGAGGACCGGCCTTGGGCATCCGGCGAACGCCAGCGGCAGCCGTGCGGCGCGCCCATGGAAGGGTAAAAGGCAGGCGCGATCGGGGGTGGCCCATCAGGCTTTGAGTGTTAGGTTTGTGTTAGTATTTTATGAGGTAGCTAACGCAATCTTGACATTGCCTTCATATTTTCTCAAATTATTTGGCGTAGCAGGTCATTGCGCTATCGCTACACATCACCTTTAACACTCATTTTTTCTACAGGGAGGTCTCCATGAAATTTTACGCCGCCAATCTCAATGTTGGATCGCTTACTGCCGGAGCCGGCATCGCCCTGGCAGCGCCGGTGGTCTTGCCCCTGGTTGCAGG
>CAYMQN010000179.1:0-8131 GCA_964392545.1 uncultured Desulfobacteraceae bacterium | reverse complement strand
GCCTCATCTCGTGTCCCAGGGCGGCGTTGCAGCACGCTCCGCAATGCTCACATACTGACGTATGCTCCGCTTGCGAAGACGTTCTGCGCCTTGCCCTGAAACACGATCTACGGTCTAGAAGCCGATCTTTTCCGGCGGGCGCCTTTCGGGGACGTATGCGTGGGGGATCGTGCCCTCGTTCCAGGCTTTGGAGACGTAGAGATTGCAGTAGCAGCTGCCGTATTCTTCCACATCCGGCTCCCGGTAGACGCAGGGGCAGAGGATGTCTTTGTCTTTCTCACGGTCGCCGGAGGCCAGGCGGCAGGGGCAGGCCATGTAGCCGTAGCGCTCCTTGTTGATCAAAAGCGCTTCCAGCAATTCCATGGTGCGCTCACGGTCGGCATTGAAGTGATATCCCTGGGCCGATTGGGTTTTTTCGAGCATGGCGTAAAGTTTTGCGGCATCCATTAGAGCCCCAGCGCCTCCTTGATCTCCTTTTCCTTGTAGCCCACGATGGTTTTGTCGCCGATGATGATCGTGGGGAAGGAGCAGCGTTCGTTGACGGCTTTGACTTCTTCGATCATGGCCTTGCGCTCTTCGCCTTCCAGTAGATCGACGTCGACGAAGTCAAACTGGATCGTGCATTCGTCCAGCAATTTTTTCGTCGCCTTGCAATGGCTGCAAGTGCTCAGGGAATAGATTTTGACAGGTTTGTCGGTCATATGCGTCATCCTTTCGATCGGAAGCGATCTTGACGAAAAGCTTGCGGCGGGATCCGTGCGGATCTTATCTCAGTCCCGTGCATAATATACTTGCGATGGTCTTTCAATCCCAAATCCATCCCTTTCGGGGCGGATAAGCAGTGCCGGTAGACAGGATCCTTCCTGCCCGAGGACGCATACCCCCATGGGCCCCACCGTCAGCCGAGATGCCCTCCTTCAGCAGCCAACACTTCGGCCAACGCTGCGGCCGTGGTGAGCGGCTCCCGGCAGCTGCGGCGGATGCAGGCATAGGCGGCCGGCGTTCCCTCAAGGGGGCGGGCCCGCTCCAGAAAGGGGATTTCCCGGGAAGCCTGCTGCTGCTGGGACTCGTCGGCGATCCAGGCCAGGACCCGGCCGTCGCCTCTCGCCGGGCGGGCCACCCGGAGCATGGCCCGGGTCTCGGGGTGCTCCCATGGGCCGACCACGGCGATTTGGGCCCCGGGCGCCTGCTGGAACCGGTGCGCCAGCAGCATGCCGGTAACGGCTTCCGGATGCGCTTGCATGCGGCTCAGGCCGGCCGCGATGGTGCGATCGGCCATGCGCTGCAGGTCCTCCCGGCCGGTCAGATAGGCCAGCCGCTGCAAATTGAGGGCCGCGACCGAACTGGCTGATGGTATCACGCTGTCGGTGTCTTCCTTGACCCGCAGGATCAGATGCTGATCGTCATCCCGGCCGGTCAGATAAAACCCACCCGTATCGGCATCGTAAAATCGCTGCACCGCCGATGCATTGAACTGCAGCGCTTTCTGCAACCAATGCAGTTCGAAATCGGCTTCGTACAAGTCGAGAAAGGCCTGTACCAGAAACACATAATCGTCGGCGGTGCCGGGAAGCCGGCCTTCCCCGTCGCACCAGCTGCGATGCAGGATCTGGTGCGCCGGGTCGTAGAGGCGGTCCAGAATGAAATCGGCACCCCGACGGGCCGCATCAAGGTAACGCTTTTCGTCGAGAACCGGGTAGGTCCGGGCCAGCCCGGAGATCATCAAGGCGTTCCAGGATGTCAGCACTTTTTCGTCCCGGTGGGGACGCGGGCGCTGTTCGCGA
The DNA here is from genome assembly GCA_964392545.1 of uncultured Desulfobacteraceae bacterium. Lineage (GTDB taxonomy): Bacteria > Desulfobacterota > Desulfobacteria > Desulfobacterales > UBA5852 > JABZFP01. The sequence goes on along the minus strand of CAYMQN010000179.1, from coordinate 6,347 downwards.
GCGGCCAACAGCTTTTGGGTGGCGCCCTTAAGCACGTCGGCGACCTGTTCCCGGGGCAGATCGAAATGGGCTGCGGTTTCGGCCACGGTGTGCGCTTCGTGGAGAATATTGAGCCCGTCGAATTCGTGATGCGGATCGTAAAGCGCATTGCCCTCCGGTCGCAGACCGTAACGATAGCTGAAAACCCGACTGTCTTCGCCGAGCAGTGTTTCGACTTCCGCCATGCGCCAGGTGAAAAAGGCCCCTTCCTTGGGCACGGCCTGCCCGGCGGGTTCCGGCGGCAGGCTGTCGGCGTCTTCGGCGGCGAAAAAGCCCCCCGCGGGATGGGTCAGATCGCGCAGCACATAGTCGGCAATCCCGCGCGCCACCCGGGCGTATCGCCCGTTATCGGTCAACCGGTAAGCCGCGAGGTAGACATCGAGCAGCTGGGCATTGTCGTAGAGCATCTTTTCAAAGTGCGGTACCTGCCAGTTCGGGTCGGTGGCGTAGCGGTGGAAACCGCCCCCCAGTTGGTCATGGATGCCGCCGCGGGCCATGGCGTCAAGGGTATGGGTAGCCATTTGACGGGCGGCCGGTGCTGCGGTTTGGGGGTCCTCCTCGCCCTCCCCTCGGCTGCAGGCCAAAAGAAACTGCAGCAAAGACGGGGAGGGGAATTTGGGGGCCCGGCTGAAGCCCCCATTGGCGGCGTCGTAGCTGGCGCGCAGACGCTGCAGGGCCCGTTCAGCCAGCTTCCGGCCAGGCTTTTCGTCGCCGCTTTGCCAGGCGAGGTGCTCCTGAAGCGCTGCCGCAACCTTCTGTCCCGAGGCCAACAGCTGTTTTTGGCGTGCCGGATCGCTCCAGTGCTCGGCAATCGTCTGCAGAACCTCCGGCCAGGCCGGCACACCGGGCCGCGCCCGGGGCGGAAAGTAGGTGCCGCCATAGAAGGGATGTCCTTCCGGCGTAAGGAAGACATTCAGAGGCCATCCGGCGGATCCGGTCATGGCCGAAACGGCCGAGATGTAAATTTTGTCGAGGTCCGGGCGCTCCTCGCGGTCGACCTTGATGCAGATGAAATTGCGGTTCATAAGTCCGGCGATGTCTGCGTCGTTGAAGGATTCATGCTCCATGACATGACACCAGTGACAGGTGGAATACCCGATGGACAGCAAGATTGGTGTGTTGGTGGTTTGCGCCTTATGCAAGGCCTCCGCCCCCCAGGCATGCCAGTCGACCGGGTTATAGGCATGTTGTTGCAGATAAGGGCTCTTTTCATGAATCAATCGGTTGGGTGTTTTTGTAGGCATGGCGCTGTCCTTTAGACGGCCTATGGACCGCTGCGGTGCTGTAAAGCCCCGAAAGTGTATCAAATTGATATTGAAACACATGTGTCTTATGGACAACTGTGTTTGCCGCATCACTTGACAGGGCAGAAAGATTTTTGATAATAGTTATCATTAATGATCTGAGTCGCAAGGTGCCAGCCCGGGAGCCGCCATGTCCATGTGGGTTCCCGGCTGAGATGGGTGATCGTGATGGGCAAAAATCGGTTTGACCCGTTGCGCGAAGCGCTGGTCGTCCTTATCATATAAGTTCACTGGTTCTGAAAACCCTATTTAATTCATGGACTTTGGATGCATTCGGCGGTTGTATCGCCGGATGTCTCAAATTAGGCCGTTTTCAGAGAATCGGTGAAGGTGTTAGGGGGGCCAAGAGGCCCGAAAGCAAATTATCTACAGCCGTATTTTGATTGTTCGAGTCTGATTTTAATTCAGATGATTGGCGGGTTTAGGCCGCTGCGTTGTGTTCCCTCCTCCGCTTGTTCTCCTTCTGGGTGCCGTTCCGATCACAATTGGTCTGAAACTTGCTTTCAAACAGAACGGACAATGCAATCCGGTGACCGTCATTCATTCCCTTTAGGAAAGGAGTAACAATGGAAAAGAAGAAAATCATCTCCAAGAAGGAGATTGTCACCAAAGACGTGACCATTTGCGAATCCACCGCCCAGATGATTGAAAAGGCCAAGCGCGACGGGGTGGAGATTGCCTTTGACCGCGCCGCCAACATGAAGGCCTGCCCCATCGGGGCGGATTCGGCCTGCTGCAAGCACTGCTCCATGGGGCCCTGCCGGCTGAATGCCAAGGCGCCCTACGACAAGGTGGGGGTCTGCGGGGCCACCATCGACACCATCATGGCCCGCAACTTCGCCCGTATGGTGGCCGCCGGGGCCGCCGCCCACACCGACCACGGCATGAGCATGCTGGACCTCTTCCGCGAGGTGGTCAGCGGCAAGATCCTCGATTACGAGATCAAGGACGTGCACAAACTGGAAAGCGTAGCCCAGGAAATCGGCATCGAAACCGAAGGCCGCAGTGTCAAAGACATCGCCATGGATCTCTATCATGAACTCGAGCGCACCTATGTCCAGGTCGAAGGTGAAATCCCGTTCGCCAAGCGCGTGCCGCCCAAGACCCTCGAAACCTGGCGCAAGCTGGGCATCGTGCCCCGCGGCGCCATGCGCGAGATCATGGAACTCATGCACCGCACCCACATGGGGGTGGACCAGCATTACGAGAACATCACCAAACAGTGCAGCCGCACCGCCTTGTCCGACGGCTGGGGCGGCTCCATGGTGGCCACCGAGATCTCCGACATTCTCTTCGGCACCCCCACTCCGGTAGCGGTGGACGTGGACATGGGCTGCCTCAAGGAAGACCAGGTCAACATCATCGTCCACGGCCATGAGCCCAACCTGTTCGAATCCATGCTGGTTTCGGTCAACGACCCCCGGCTGCTCGAAAAAGCCAAGGCGGCCGGCGCCAAGGGCATCAACCTGGTGGGCATGTGCTGTTCCGGTGCGGAAATGCTCTCCCGCCACGGGATCCCCCATGCGGGCAACTTCATGTCCACCGAAGCGGTCCTGGTGACCGGGGCCGTGGATGCCATGTGCGTCGATGTGCAGTGCATCAAGCAGGGCCTGGCGCCCGTGGCCGAGTGCTACAATACGCCGCTGATCACCACCAACCCGCGCTGCCACATCGAGGGGGCCGAGCATGTCGAGTTTCATGAGCACGATCCCCGGGATTGCACCGACACCATGGTGCTCAAGGCGATCCACCGCTTTGAAAACCGGACCGCCGAGATCGAGATCCCCAAACACAAGAGCTCCGGCGTGCACGGGTTCTCGCACGAATACATCAACTATATGCTGGGGGGCACTTTCCGCAGCTCCTACACCCCGCTCAACGACAACATCATCAACGGCCGCATCCGCGGGGTGGCCGGGGTCGTGGGCTGCACCAATCCCCGGGTCAAACATGACTGGGTGCATGTGGAGATGGTCAAGGAACTCATCAAGAACGACGTTCTGGTGGTCCAGACGGGCTGCTCCCAGATCTCACTGGCCAAAGCCGGCCTGACCACGCCGGAGGCCGCGCACCTGGCGGGCCAGGGCCTCAAGGAGGTCTGCGAGACGGTGGGCATGCCGCCCGTTCTCGGTCTGGGCTCCTGTGTCGACAACAGCCGCATCCTGATCGCCTGTGCCGAGATGGTCAAGACCGGCGGCCTGGGCGAAAGCATCGCCGATCTGCCGGTGGCCGGCGCGGCGCCGGAGTGGATGAGCGAGAAGGCCATCAGCATCGGCCATTACTTCGTCGCCTCGGGGGTTTACACCGTTTTCGGTGTGACCTTCCCCATCGTGGAAGAAACCAAGTTCCACAAGCTGCTCTTCCAGGGGCTCGAGGAGAAGGGGATCGGCAAATGGGGCTTCAACGCGGATCCCTATGAAATGGCCCGGATGATGATCGCCCACATCGACGCCAAGCGCAAGGCCCTGGGCATCGACAAGGCCCGCGAACGCGTCCTGATGGACATGACCGACCGCCAGCAGCTGTCGGCCTAGGTCGCCGTCCCGCCCAAAACGCAGCAACCCCAGGCGGAGCCTTTCCAGGCTCCGCCTGTTTTGTAGATAACCAGGAAGCTTCAGGTTGGGAGATGCGGATCGCGGCAACGGCGAACATACGACGGGGAGATATGCACCATGATGACATTGGACGAATTACGCGGCAACCAGGCCGTCATCGACGAAATCGACTGGAACATGACCCCGGAGGAAGCGGTGCGCCTCTATCTGGAGTGGGGCAACAACTGGGCCCGCGGCGACGGCTACGTGATCGCTTCCAAAACGGACTATACGACCTATTTCGTCGTCAACTGCTGGAACCGCCCCTACATGATCTATCTGATCCAGCGCAATTCCGACGAAGCCCGGGAGCTGGCCGCCTTCAAGCTTCCCGAGCGCTTCGAAAAAGACGTTTGTGAACTCAAGGGGCTTTATGCTCTGGACGATGAGGTCAAGGCCTGGCTGCAGAGCGAGCTGGGGGCCGCCTGATCGGCCGGGGCCGCGCGCCGGGTTCTTGACCGCCTCAGGGATCGGCAATCAACGGCCGTCATCAGCCGCGGCCTTGATCCCCGGTGGCCGCGTCCGGATGGTCGGACAGAAAGCGGTAAAGGGTGGCCCGTCCCACGCCCAACAGCCGGGCGGCCTTGGATTTGTTGCCCGCCGTCTGGGCCAGGGCCCGGCGTACCATGACCGGGTTTAGCTTGCGGGAAGGGCCGCGGCGCTGTGTTTCGCGTCGGGCGGCACGGATCTCCATGGGCAGATCGTCCTTGGTGATCAGGCGCCCGCTGGATTTGACCAGGCCGAACTGGATGGCATTCTGCAATTCCCGCACATTTCCCGGCCAAGCGTAGTCCATCAGCAGCGACATGGCTTCCTTGGAGATGCGCAGCGGCGCTTCATTGTGCTTCACGGCCGCTTCGTGGAGGAAATGGTGGACCAGCAGCGGAATGTCGGTGCGCCGTTCCCGCAAACTCGGAATGTAGACCGGGATTACGCTCAGGCGATAGTACAAATCTTCGCGAAACTGGTTGCGGCGGACTTCTTCCTTTAAATCCCTGTTGGTGGCGCTGATCACCTTGACGTCGACGGCGATCGTCTTCTCGCCGCCGACCCGCTCGAAGGTTCCCTCCTGCAGAAACCGCAACAACTTGACCTGCATGGCTTTGGACAGCTCGGCCACCTCGTCCAGAAAGACGGTGCCGCGGTCGGCCAGCTCGAAGCGGCCTTTCTTGTCCCGGATGGCGCCGGTGAATGCGCCTTTGACGTGTCCGAAAAGCTCACTTTCGATCAGCCCTTCCGGCAGGGCTCCGCAATTGATAGGCACGAACGGCGCACCGGCCCGGCGGCTTTCATTGTGGATGGCGGTGGCCACCAATTCCTTGCCGGTGCCCGTTTCGCCATAGAGGTGCACCGGATAGTCGTAGGCGGCCACATCGCTGATCTGCTGGAAGACCTGCAGCATCTTGGCGTCCCGGCCGACGATATTGGAAAAGCGGCTCAGGTTGCCGGACTGCAGCTGCAAACGCAGCTCGTCGGTGATATCCCGGAAGAGGGCCAGGACCCCCACATCCCGTCCGGCGGCATCCTGCATCATGGTGACCGTCATCTCGATGCGCCGGCTCTCACAGGATTTGGTGGTGATGTTGAGGGTGTATTCCTTTTTGTCGATGGATCCGGGGGATCGCTCGGCATGGTCGCAGAACAGGCAGCGTTCACCGCAGAACGGGCTGCCGAAGGCCTCGTGACAGTCTTTGCCCACGATTTCCTCCCGGCTGAAGCCGGTGATTGTTTCGGCCTGCTGGTTGAAAAAGAAGATCCGGCGCTCCAGGTCGTGGGCGATGACACCCTCTTTGAGATTGTCGAGAATGCGGGCCAGGTTTTCCCGCGGGGCCAGAATGCGATTGAGGTTGGTTTCCGCCATGGGTTCCCATTTATTTGCCGCGAGGTGGTTCGATCACGGCGCAGGATACTGAATGCAGCCTGCAAAGTCAATCGATATCAGAAGCCAGATCAGCAGGTTACGAGGCTTTAAAACGTTTCCGCCGCTCACAGGCGGCAGGGCAGACGGCCGTTCAAACGCATTTCCCGCAAATCGATCTGCACATCGTAGGCGAGGATTTCGACCCCGGCCCGCCTCGCTCGCCGCAGCGCCTCGCCGTAAGCGGGATCGATGTCGTCGGCCGGTTGAAAGGCCGTGGCATCCATGCGTTGGACGAAATAGAACATGACGCAGCGCCGGCCTTGGGTGACAAGGGCCTCGAGTTCCCGCAGGTGTTTCAAGCCGCGGGCCGTCACCGCATCCGGAAAACGGGCCAGGCCGTTGCGCACCATGGTGCAATTTTTGATTTCCACATAACAGGGACCGCGCCGCGCGTCCTGCAGTACGAGATCCACGCGCGAGTTGCTCCCGATCCTGACCTCCGGTCGAATCGCGGCAAACGCTTGATGAGAGCCCAGCCCCCAATCAGCC
>CAYMQN010000178.1:0-8152 GCA_964392545.1 uncultured Desulfobacteraceae bacterium | reverse complement strand
CATTTCGGCCTGAGGCGCCGTTTAGCCGCCGTCTGTCAAAGGTCGATCGCATAGCGGCCAATCTTGTTCAAAAGGCCTTGTCGGGTCAATCCCAGGGCGCGTGCGGCCTGGGAGCGGTTGCCGCCCGATTTGCGCAAGGCATCGATGATCATCTTCTTTTCCAGCCGCGCCACGGTCTCCTGCAGCGTGGCCTCCCCGATCATCTGCAGGGAATCCTCCTCCGACAGGGCCGTGATCTTCTCCGACAGGCACTCGATGCCGATCTCCTCTCCCGGGCCGGCCAGGCAGACCGCACGCTCGATCTCGTTTTCCAGTTCACGGATGTTGCCGGGCCACTCGAAACGGGAGAGCATTTCCATGGCCATCGGCTTCAGGCGTCCCGCGGGGGCTTTGAATTTACGGGCGCATTTTTCGAGGAAATGCGTCACCAGGAAAGGAATATCCTCCCGACGGTCGCGCAGGGGCGGCAGGATGATGGGAAAAACCTGAATACGGTAGAAGAGGTCATCCCGAAAACGGCCTTTGGCCACCTCTTCCTGGAGGTCGCGATTGGACGAGGCGATCAGACGGAAATTGACATGGATGATCTCGGAGCCCCCCACCGGGCGCACCTGTCCCTCCTGGAGCACCCGCAGCAATTTGATCTGCATGGCCGGCGGCATGTCGGCAATCTCGTCCAGAAAGACGGTGCCGCCGTCGGCCATTTCAAACAAACCCTTTTTATCGGCCACGGCCCCCGTAAAGGCGCCTTTGACATGGCCGAACAATTCGCTTTCGAGCAGGTTCTCCGACAGGGCGCCGCAGTTCTCGGCCACAAAAGGTTTGTCCCGCAGCGGGCCGCTGTAATGGATGACACGGGCGATCATCTCCTTGCCGGTGCCGGTCTCCCCCTGAATGAGCACCGAGGTGGTGTTGTCGATCACCTTTTCGACCAGGTTGAAGACCTTTTCCATGGCCGGGCAGGCGCCTACGATACCCTGCAGGTGGAAGCGCTCCTGCACCTGGGCTTTCAAGCGCACATTCTCCGTGGCCAGATGGTCCGCCTGTTGCTTCAATTCACCGTAAAGGCGGGCATTTTCGATCGATATGGCAATGGGGCCGGCCAAAATTTCCAGCAGGCGCGCATCGTGCTCGGTAAACACGCCCTGCCGTTTGTTGAGGGCATATAAAACGCCGATGCGTTCCTTGCGGGTGTTCAGGGGGGTGCAAATCATGGAGCGGGTTTTGAATTGCTGCTGCAGATGCAGCGTATTGGCAAAGCGATCGTCCTTGGACACGTCCGGGATGATCACCGATTGGTTCTCGCGAAACACCCATGCGGCCACACCGTAATCGTCGGGGAAGCGCATTTCGGTGGCTTCGAGGTGCCCCTGGCCGTTTTCGGCCTCCACGGTGCGAATAAAGTAAAACTCCTGGCGCGCGGGGTCGTGCAGGGCAATGGAAGCGCCCTCGATATCGTAGGCTTCCTTGATTTTCTTGAGGATATGCCGCAGCAGATCGTCCAGATCGGTGAAGGCCTGAATGGAGGCCGAGACGTCGCAGAGAAGTTCAAGCTCCTCTCCCAAAAAGGATTCTTCATGAAAAAGGGAAGGCATGGGGACCTCTGTCCAAAGAATGTCACCGTAAATCATGGGCGGGTGGCAAGGCCCATTTGTAAACCAAATTTACAGCAATCGACCCCACTTATCAACATCCTTTACAGTTCCGGACCGCGTTTTTTGAGGGGCCTTTTGGACGTCGCTAATAACCATATGAAATCTTTGACGATTGCAACCGTTGCGATCTGAGGGAAAGCACCGGGCCGCCATGAAAAGACTGGCACTGATCCTGCACTACAAGGGCATCAATTGGTCGGCCTGGTTCGGAACCGCCTGTGCTCTCCCGATCAAGGGAATCCAAGAACCAGCCTTCCTGAAGGATACGCCCAAACCTCTCCGCGTATTCTTCCGCCCCGCCTGTCATCTGCCGGCTTTGACAGGCGGGGCTCCTTTTTTATCCCAAGGGCCCTCCGGGGTCTTTCATTTTTTCCAGGGGCAGCCAAGCCGTCGAGCAGGCCGCGGCCGCGCTTGACCAACGGCGGCGGGATCTTACCTTGTCAGTGACCGCGGCGCCCCGGGGAAGCGCCCTCAAACCGATGGATGCGATCATGCGATAGGTCGACACCGTGCCGGAATTGCCTGAAGTTCAAACCGTCGTCAACGATCTTGTCAGCTCGGGCCTCATCGGCCGCACCCTGGTGCATGTTCTGGTGCGCTGGCCGGGGAGCATCGCCGAGATGGACCCGGAGGCCTTCCGCCGGCGGCTGGTGGGCCGGCGTGTGGTCGGCCTGGCACGGCGGGCCAAATGGATCGTTTGGGATCTTGACAACCATGCCCGCATGCTGTCCCACCTGCGCATGACGGGGCGTTTTTATTGGTCCGATCCGCGAGATGCATTCGGCCGGCATGACCATGTGGTCTTTTCCCTGGATGACGGCCGACAGCTTCGCTATCAGGATACCCGCAAATTCGGCCGGTTCTACCTTCCCGCAAACAATGAACGGCTCGATCGCCTCGGTCCGGAACCGCTGTCGCGGCAGTTTACGGCCCGTCTTCTCGGCCAGCGCCTGGCGCGTCACCGCCGCCAGCTCAAGCCGCTTCTCCTCGACCAGTTGTTTCTGGCGGGCCTGGGCAACATTTACGTGGACGAAGCCCTCTGGGACGCAGGCCTCCACCCGACACGCACCTCCGATGGGTTGACCGCGGAAGAGGTCCGCCGGCTCCACCGGGCCATTCGCAAAGTGCTGCGGCGGGGCCTGCGCAACATGGGGACCACCCTGGGCACAGGGCAGACCACCTTTTATTCCGTGGCGGGCCGCCGCGGCCGCAATCGCGACCAGCTCAACGTTTTTCGCCGCACCGGAGCGCTTTGCCCGCGATGCAAGGCGGCCATCGTGCGCTTCGTGGTGGGTCAGCGCAGCACCCATATCTGCCCCGCCTGCCAGCGATAGGCGGGGTGCAGCCCTATATTGACGCCATTGCGGCGTCTGGAGGAGGCGGCGGCAGGGGCCCTCCGGACGCAGAAAGGAGCGCCAGACCTATGTCGGACATGATCCCAGACCCCGAAACGTATTTCCGCGAGATGGTGCCCCGCCACGGCCCCCTGTTCGAAGCCCTGGAAGCCCAGGCCCGACGTGAGGATATTCCCATCGTGGGCCCCCTGGTGGGGGAACTGCTCTATATCCTGGTGCGTGCCACGCGGGCCGCCCGTGTCCTCGAACTGGGAACCGCAACGGGCTATTCAGCCCTTTTCCTGGCGGAAGCCTGTGCGGCCACGGGGGGCAGGCTGACCACCGTGGAATGGGACGCGGAATTGGCCCGCCAGGCCGAGGCCAACCTGGCGCAGGCCGGCCTGGCAAGGTGGGCCGACGTTCTTTGCGCCCCCGCCTTGGAGACCCTGATCCGCATGGACGACCTGTTCGATGTTGTCTTCCTGGATATCGAAAAGGAGGATTATCGATCCGCCCTGCCCCACTGCACGCGCCTTACGGCGCCGGGCGGACTTCTCATCGCCGACAATGTGGCCTTTGCGGATGCCGATCCCTTCAACCGTGCCATCCGGGAGGATCCCTGCTGGCGGACGATCAGCCTGTATGCCCTGCTGCCCGCCCACTCGCCGGAACGCGACGGGCTGGGGCTGGCCGTTCGCGTGTGAAAAGCGAAGATCGCGCGCCCCCTTTTCGTCCCCCAGCCGGTCATTCTTCCTTTTCGGCGTCCGTATCACGGAAGATTTCCCGGCGCTCCCGGCGGGAACGGGGGTTGAAAAACGGAAAACTGCGGCGATCGCCCCCTTCCCGGCGATGCCGCAGCCAGCGGCGCTCCGGAAACAAAGCGGCCGTAGTGCGGCCTCGTCGGTCGGCTCTTCTTCGCCGCCCCCCCAGATCCGGAGTTTTCCTGTCGGCGTCGGGCCCGCGCTTCGATACAGCCTGGTCCTGGTTGTCGCTCATGGCAAAAACTCCTTTCCCGGCGCCGGTGCGCGGCTTTTTCATCCGGCGACCTTGCGCCGCTGTTTCCGGCCGCCAAGCTTTCCACCCGTCTTGAATGCTCGGCCGAACCCCTATGTATCAATATTAGTCGAAGGGAATAGGAAATCAACCGGTTAGGTCAAAATTTCCGTACGCCTGCATACGCCGCATGGTCCCGAAGTTCACGCGGCGCCTGTTGTTGGGCGCTGTCTCCAAGGGTGGATTTTCATGGGACATCTTGACAGCGCAGGGATCGCAGGGTGTATAGGGTAAAATCCTTACGATACCCGTTATCGATGGCTATTGCGGCAATGTCGCCGGATCCGGCCCCTCGAACCCTTGGCCCTATAAAAATCCGCAGGAGCCCTATAATGGATGCCAAACGATCCCGCCGCATCGACGATCTCCACCGCCGGGCCTTCATCATCGACGCCCACTTCGATCTCCCCTGGGATGTCGCCAATCAACGCGACCGCGGCCAGACAAACGTCATCGCCTCCCAATACCTGGAGCGCTTCCGGGAAGGCGGCTTCAACCTGATCGTCTCGGCGATCTTCCTGGAAGATTTCTTCCTTCCGGAGATGGGGCTGCGCAAGGCCCTGGATCAGATCAGCCATATCACAGAAGAGGTGGACGCCAGCCCACAGCAGATGCGGGTGTGCCGCAGCCTGGAAGATATCCGCCAGGTAGCGGGCGACGGCCGCATCGGGCTATTGCTCTCCCTGGAGGGGGCCGACCCGCTCCAGAACGATCTCAACCTGCTGCGGATCTTCTACGAGCTGGGCGTGCGCGGCCTGGGCCTCACCTGGAGCCGGCGCAATTATGCGGCCGACGGCTGCGCTTTTTCCTCGCAAGCCGCGGCGCGCCCCTGCGGCCTGACCGACTTCGGGCGGGCCCTGGTGAAAAAAGCCGAACAGCTGGGCATGCTCGTGGACGTGAGCCACATGAACGAGGCGGGCTTCTGGGATGTCATGGAGACGGCGACGAAACCCGTGATTGCCTCCCATTCCAACTGCCGGGCGCTGGCCGATACGCCCCGCAACCTGACCGACGACCAGATCGAGGCCCTGGCCGGCGGTGGCGGGGTTTTGGGACTGAATGCCATCAGCGCCTTCGTGGGCGACACCTCCTGCCGGCGCAGTGTCGAAGATCTTCTGGATCACGTGGGCCATGCCGCCCGCCTGGTGGGCATCGATCACGTGGGGCTCGGGCTCGATTTCTGCAGCGGCTTCAAGAACTATCTCTCCATGCCCCATGCCCTGGACACCTACGACGTCCTGCCCGGCCACCACCGTCTGAAGGATTTCACAGCCGGCCTGGTGCGCCGGGACTACAGCGATGAAGACATCGTGAAGGTGCTGGGGGGGAATTTCATGCGGGTCTATGAGCAGGTATTGAAGTGAGAGCATGGGGGTGGGGATAGTAACACGCTGTAATCAAATGGTATTGATACAAAAGCCATTGTTTGTTGGTGACGTTTCAAAATCGAAATCGGGATCGCCATCGGAATCGTGTTTCAAATCTTTCGATTTCGATAGCGATACCGATTTCGATCCGGATGCAAACCTGACGGCAACCCCTTGGTAATCCTTAATTCGAACTCATCAGTCGAAAGGAACCTTGCCATGTCCACTCGCTACTGGCTCATGAAATCCGAGCCGGGGGAGTTTTCCCTGACAGACCTTCAAGACGCCCCGGACCAGACCGACCACTGGGACGGCGTGCGCAACTACCAGGCCCGCAACTTCATGCGGGACGAGATGCAGAAAGGCGACCAGGTGCTCTTCTACCACAGCGGCAAAAAACCGGAAGTTGCGGGCACGGCCCGCATCGTCAAGGCCGGGTATCCGGACCACACCGCTCATGATCCCCAAAGCGGCCACTACGACCCCAAGAGCAGGCCGGACAAACCCATCTGGTACATGGTGGACATCCAATTCGAATCGGCCTTCGCGAACCCCATCCCGCTGAAGGAACTGCGCCAGATCCCGACGCTCAAGGACATGACGCTCCTGCGCAAGGGCAACCGCCTTTCGGTCATGCCGGTGACCCAAAAGGAATTCGACATCATCGTCAAGATGGGGAATACAACGCGATAACCGTTGAAATTCCTGGACGCCCGCCTGCGCGGGCGTGACGGCAGAAGCCGTCGCCTTTTCCGTCATTCCCGGGCTTGACCCGGGAATCCAGGCATCAACGGCCGCCGTTCAAACGTGACGCATCGAAACCTGCCCGTCCCACAGTAGGCGTGAGCCTTCTTTAACAATACGGTTCCTATTGGTGGATAAAAAGGGCACGCCGCGGAGGTGTGCCCTTAATCATATCCGCCGCATATGCGGCGGATATCATGGCGTCATCTCATACGCATCCGCCAACGCCAGCACCTCGTTCTGCCAGACCCGCTGAAAGCGCGCCTCGTCCACCACCGGCTTGCGGATCATCTTTTGACATCCCTCCATCTGGGCCTCCGTGCTGCTCGTCTTGGAAAAAAGCTGCAGGGCGTGCCTGGAGAAATCCCGCACCATGAAATCGAAGATCTGCTCCAGCAGGTCCTCCCCGAGGCCGTCCATCCGCCACTTTTCGATGATGAGCTGCCCATAGGCCACGAGCGTCATGAGTTCCCCCAGACAGAGCAGAAAGTCGATGTCCTTGGTCTGCTCCTTGCTGGGCGGGGCCGTCATCAGCAGATGCTTCAGGGCCTCGATCTGCTCCTTGAAGATCGCGATGTTGGGGGAGCTCAGGCTGCCGTAGGCCGCCATGAAATCGTGGAACTGGATCTTGCCCAGCCCCCGGGTGGGTCCCTGATCGAAGAGGAAGGCGTCGTGGGCCGCGTCCGTGCGGGCGGGAATGTCGGGGAATTCACCCGGATTGAAGAAGTAATTGGCCATGAATTTCACGATCAGGGCCATGTTGACGTGCACCGTGCCTTCGAGTTTCGGCAGGGCCCGGATGTCACGGGCCGCCATCTCGAAGTAGGTGTCCTTCTCGAAGCCCCGGGCCGCGATCACGTCCCACAGCAGATTGATCACCTCTTCGCCCTGGGTGGTGACCTTCATCTTGACCATGGGGTTGAAGAGCAGGTAGCGGCGGTCCTCCTTCGAGGCGCATCGCATGTAGTCGACGGCCCTGGCCGAGAAGACCCGCATGGCCGCCAGGCGAGCGTAAGCGTCGGTCATCATCTGCTGGATGTGGGGAAACTCGGTCACGTACTTGCCGTAAAGATTGCGGTGGGCGGCGTGGTGGATGGCTTCGTAGAAGGCGTGGGTGCAGATCCCGATGGATGCCCAGCCCAGGTTGAACTTGCCCACGTTGACGGTGTTCAGCGCCGCGTCCCAGGCCTCCCGGCCGGTGGACAGGATCTCGTCGTCGCTGACGGGGTAGCCGTTCAGGGCGTATTCGGCCACGTACATCTGGGAATTGACGATGTTCTTGACCAGTTCGTAATTGTCATGCCGGGTTTCGACGGCGAACCAGACGTATTCGTCCGTTTCCGAGTTCTTCCCGAAAGTGGACAAAAGCGCCGCCTCGTTGCCGTTGCCGATGTAATACTTGCCGCCGTCGGCCACGTAGCGCCCCCCGCCCAGTGGGGTCAGCATCATCTCGGAGGAATACAGATCCGCTCCGTGGGCCTTTTCCGACAACCCGAAGCCGAAGATGCCCCCCTCCCGCAGCAGTTGTCCGGTCTTCTCCCGGATGGCCTGGTTGGGGCTCATCCAGATGGGGCCGAGCCCCAGAATGGTCACCTGCCAGGTGTACCAGTAGGCCAGGCCGTAAAACCCCAGGATCTCGTTGAAAACGCAGTTGCGGTAGGTGTCCCAGCGGGCATCGGGGTTGTCGCCTGCAAACTCGGGCGGCGTCAGCAGGGTCGCGAACACCTGGTTCTCCTTGACGAAGTCCAGGAAATCCGCATACCAGCGCCGCTCGTGGTCGTCCTCTTTCAACCGGTCCTTGCCCTTGGTCTCGAAGAATTGAATGGTCTTTTCCATGATTTCCCGGGAGCGGGCGTCCAGGTGGTCGAAGCTCTCGTTGCGGGGGTGGAACAGCATGGTGGTTCTCCTTTCGATGGCCTGGCATGGCAGCCGGTTTTGGCTGTCAACAAAGCATGCGCCGGCGTTTAGCGTTTGTAGGCCAACTATTTTATGGCCGGAC
>CAYMQN010000177.1:0-8204 GCA_964392545.1 uncultured Desulfobacteraceae bacterium | reverse complement strand
GGTTCGATATGCAGCGCATAATGGATATCCGTCAGCTCGGTCATGTCGATTCCCATTAAAAAAAATCGCGAACGCGATTTTTTTACATCATATTCTTTATATTGCGCAACCGCACCACCATCTCGTGCAGGGAGGTCTCGGCCCGCTTGAGAAACGTCCGCAGGGGCGGCAGTTCTTCGTGGGAGAAGTCCTTGACGGCCGTGGCCAGCCGCACCTTGAGGGGGATGCCCTTGATATTGTAGACGTGCCGGTGAAGTTCGCCGACGATGCGCTGGCGCGCGGTCTGGACATCCTCGGGAATGGTCATGGGCAGAAGCCAGATCATGCGGCTCCGGTCGAGGCTGCCCACCATGTCGGGGTCGCGCACGACCCGCGCCAGCCGCTCCAGGACAGCCTGGTAGACGTCCTGCTGGTTGATGGCCCCCGGCGCGGTCTTGGCCCGGGGGATGGCCCGTACGATGGCCAACAGCACAATACTGAAGGGCGTCCCGTAGCGCACCGCGCGCTGGATTTCCTTCTCGACGAAGAACAGGATGCTCGAGCGGTTGAGGGCCCCGCCGGGCAATTCCTTTTTCTCCTTCTGCTTCTTCCAGGCGATGCGCCCTTTGACGATTTCGCGATAGACCTCCTGGAAGTTGGTTTCGTCGATGCCCCGCTCCTGCAGGGAGCCTTGGACCTGGGTCAGGATCGCATGGAGCTCTTCGCCGTCGTCGGTGCCGGCTTCCAGAGCGCCCAGAATGCTGAATTGGCGAAGTTCGTCAGCCCCCACCGGCAGGCTCTGGCGTTTGTCCCAGTCCCCCTGCAGCCGCTCCACCATGGCTTCCATGCGCCGTTTCAGGCGTTCTTCCACCTCGTGCAGGATATCCGGTTGGACGTCTTTGGCTTTGAGCCGATCGAGGATTTGGGACTGCACGCGGCGATAGATCTTGTCCAAATGGGTACTGCCGGGATCGTCTTCCTGTGCGGCTTCATCCATGGAGAGTTGGCCGCCGACCCGTTCCACATAATCCACCAAGAGGTCGGACAGGAGTTTCTCGTCACCGGCCCCCTTGCGGATTTCGGCCGACAAATAGATCAGCTCTGCCGCGATCTGGGGACTGGTGAGGACTTCCTGCACCAGGGCCTCCCCGTCCACACCGATGCTCTCGGCACTTTGCTTCAGCACATGGGCCAACCCCTGACTTTGGAGCTCGCGCCCGAGTTCTTCCACCAGCGCGGCAAAATCGGTCGGGGGCATCCCCTCTTCCAGCAGCGCCTGTTTGAGGGTCGGCAAAAGCCGCTGCAGCTCGGCCGGGTCCGGCACCAGACGGCGCAGGATCTGGCCCAGGCGCTTCACCGATATCTCCCCCCCGCGGTATTCCTGGCGGACCAGTTGGACGAAAACGCGGTCCGTCAACTGATCGGCCTCGCTGCGGATCAGCGCTTCGTCCTCATAGACGACGCCCACCGTTTTGTGGGTTTCGATGCCGCTGAGCAGCTTGCGCTTCATGTCGAAGACCGCCTCGGCCAGTTCGGCCAGGCCGGCGCCCTCCATCTCCGGGGCCACCTTCTCCACCTCGCTGCGCAGGCGGCCCAGCTGCCGCACGATGACCGGCCCGGAAGGCCCCTCGCCGGGTTCGGAGGCGTCGCCCCGGGAAGAGGCCAGGTCGGCGTCGATCAAAGCCCGGGAGGCTGCCCCGGGATTGTCGATCACCATGCGCAGGGACATGGCTTTCTCCAGTTCTTCGGCCACCATCCCGCCGGCCATCACGTCCAGCAGGCTGCCGCTTTTGTCCGTAGCACCTCGGCCGCCGCCGTCGGTCGATTTTTTCAGCTCGTCCCGGGAGACGACTTCGTCATTTTCGGTCACCTTCTTGTAGAAGACGTGGTTGACGCGGACGGCCGCCACCCCTTTGCGCTTGAGCTCCCGTTTCATGGCCTCGGCGTTGGGAAACATGGTCAGATCGGTAAAAATGCGCACGAACTCGGCGATATCGGTGGGGCGCAGCCCCCGTTCGAAAGAAACCGACTGGAGACCGGCCTTTTTGAAATGGGACACCATGCGGCTGAGGTTCAACCGCGGATCGAAGGGTTCCTCCTCGATGAAGAACTGCTCCCGATTCATGATAACGACCAGCGGCGACTGCACCTCCAGTCCCTTGGCGAGGGTCGTGGAAAAATCCTTGATGGACTGCACCGTGTACGGATGCTCCGCCTGGTACATGGTCGAGCGGTTGAACAGCAGCGAAAAGGACCGGCCGATGCGGTCGTATTCCGTTTTCTTGAGTTTTTCCGTTGCC
Source organism: uncultured Desulfobacteraceae bacterium (assembly GCA_964392545.1). GTDB lineage: Bacteria > Desulfobacterota > Desulfobacteria > Desulfobacterales > UBA5852 > JABZFP01. The sequence goes on along the minus strand of CAYMQN010000177.1, from coordinate 5,925 downwards.
ATGGTTTGCGATTCTCCGCGGGGTTGCGCCGCCCGGATCGAACGATCCATATCGCGGCATACCGATGGTGCCCGCCGGGGGTGTCCGGCATCCTGCCGATGCCGGCAGGAAACCGCGTCTAGAAGTCCCGGGCGTATTGTTCCAGATCCTGCTGGAACAGCCGGCAGTCGGCGTAGCGGTCTTCCCGACGGTACGCCGTTGCCTTGTAAATGATCCGGTCAATGACCTCGTCGGCGTAGGGGTTGACCTCCGAGGGGCGCTTGGTGAAAGGACCGTCCTGGCGCCTGATTTTCAACTTCAGCAACTCGGTTTTGGAGTTGTAAGGGGCAAAGGGCAGTTTGGGCGACAGCATCTTGAACAGCATGGTGCCCACGGCGTAGATATCGCTGCGGGCATCGACTTCCCGCCCCAGGATCTGCTCCGGCGGCATGTAGACGGGCGTGCCCTGAATCATGGGATGCCGCTCGTCTTCGCCCCGCAACACCTTGGCCACCCCGAAATCCGTAATCAACGGCCGTTGGGTATGCTTCTCTAACAGAATATTGTCCGGTTTGATATCCCGATGAACAATATCCTGCCCATGGGCGTAATGCAGGGCATCGAGAACCTTGATCGTGATGCGCACCGCCTCTTCGATGGGGATCGTACGCCGGGAGGGCAGCAGGTTCTTGCGCGCCATGTCGACCATGCGCCCGAGGGATTTGCCCTGCACCAACTGCATGGTGAAATAGAGGAAATCGTCGGTTTCACCCACGTCATAGACCGGGATGATGTTGGGGTGGGACAGGATCGCGGCCGATTCGGCTTCCGATTGGAAACGCTTGGCGGTTTTGGGCGTCAGCAGCTTTTTGGGCAGGATTTTGAGGGCGATTTGCCGCTTCAGGGTGCGCTGATAGGCGATGAAGACAATCGCCATGCCGCCCCGGGCCAACTCCTTGAGAATCGTCGAGGTGCCGACCTCCTGGCCTATCAAGTGATCGACATTGATGTTGGCGATGGCACCCATGGTCATTCCATCCGCGGTTTTCGGCCCCGGCTCCGCCGCCGCTGGATTCATCCACCGGTGGCGGACAAGGCGGCGTTCTCTCTCTTTTGAAATCCTCGCCTTGGTCCAGCAACGACTTGGACCCCAAGGTTCCCCGGGATCGCAGGGAGCCCGTTGCACGCCGCGAAACCGGTAAAGAACCTACTGAATCTTTTGTTTATATGACAATTGATCAGCAGGGTCAAACCTTGCGGACCGCTTTGTTGGTGCGATACCCTCCACCGGCCGGTGCATCCCGGCCGGTGCGTCCCCAGGGCGCCCTGTTTTGACATGGCCGCCCGCATTCTTAATATGTCGGTGATAAACCCGAAAACGGAATCTAGTTATCCACCAAACAAATGCTTTCGATCCACAGATGACACGGATGAGCGCCGATAACGGCATCACCGCTTATAAACACGGTCAATGAACGCTCTTTTTAATCTGCGCTAATCTGTGTCATCTGTGGATAGATTTTTTTTTTGCGCCTTAGCGGGTGGCTCACTTATCGAAAAACTGCTTTCACTTTATGGATAACCAGGAAATGGAATACCATTTGCGATGAACGATCGTCTTCGGAACGCCTTTGCCGCCCCCCACGCCCGGGCCCTGCTGCGGCTCAGCGTGGTTTTGGTCGCCTTCCTGATGGCGACTGGCATTGCGGCCAGCCCCGGTCTGGCCTGTGAAGCTTCACACGCGCTGACCGTAACCCTTCACCCCGAGGAGGGGGCGCTGTCGGGCATTGATCGTATCCGTCTCGCGAATTGTACGCAGGAAAGGGTATCGCTTGGCCTGCATCCCCGGGTCCGGATCGAGGAACTGACGGTCAACGGTCGCCCGCGGACCCCATCCCGCACCGCGACCGGGCCGGTGGTCCTCCTCGAACCTTCCGAGCGCAACGCCCCCGTGACCCTTGTCGTCCGCTACCGTGGGGTATTTCAGGATGAAGCGCCGGTGCTTCCCGTGAACACCGACAACCCCGGCTACGGTGTCAGCGGCACCATCGGTCCCCGGGGAACCCTCCTCCTCGGTGGGGCCGGGTGGTATCCCGCCGTGGACGCGGCCGAGGAAAGCGTTCGCTTGCACGTCCTTGCCCCGCCGGGCATTTCGGCGGTAACGAGCGGCCGCTCCTTGGGCGTGACCACGCAAGACCACCAAACCCTTTCCGCCTGGCAGATCGATCCGCCGGCCGAACGCCTGGCGCTTTCCGCCGGCCGCTACGTCCTTACCCGCTCCCGGGCCGGGACCGTCCCTACGGCGACCTACTTTCTGGCCGACGATCCGGCGCTGGCCGCGACCTACCTGACGGCTGCGGCCGACTACATCGCGCTGTACGCCGGCCGCTACGGACCCTATGCGTTCCCGAAATTCGCCGTGGTCGAAAATTTTTTTCCCACCGGATATGGCTTTCCCTCCTATACCCTGATTGGCGGCCGGGTGCTGCGCCTGCCGTTTATCGTGGAAACCAGCCTGGGCCATGAAATCGCCCATTGCTGGTGGGGCAACGGCGTCCGGGTGGACCGGTCCGACGGCAACTGGAGCGAGGGGCTGACCAGTTACGTGGCGGAGCATCTCTATCAGGAAATGGCCTCCCCCGAAGCCGCCCGGGAACACCGCCGGCAACTGCTGCGCAACTATGCCACGCTCGTGCCGCCCGCCAGGGCGTTCCCCCTGCGGCGGTTTACCCACCGTTTCGATCCGGTGACCAAAGCCATCGGATATGACAAGAGTGCCATGGTTTTCCACATGCTGCGCCGGACCATCGGTGAGGCCGCGTTTGAAAGCGGCCTGCGCCGCCTGTACGCCACCCGTCTCCACCAGGACGCGAACTGGGGCGACCTGCAGCAGGCCTTCGAACACCACTGGGGGAAGGACCTGAGCTGGTTCTTCGAGCAGTGGCTCGATCGACCGGGGGCGCCCACCCTCTGGCTCGAGGGCGTCCGGACCACACCACTGGAAGCCGGCCGCTACCGTGTCGAAGGCGTTCTGCGCCAGAGTGCGCCCTTCTTTCGCCTGTCGCTGCCCCTCGTGGTGGCCAGCAGCCAGGATCGAACCGCCCACGCGGTGGCCATCACGGACGGCGCCGCCGACTTCGCCATCACCGTCGCGGGTGCGCCCCAACGCCTGGAGGGGGACCCCCAAAACCATGTGCTGCGCCGGCTGGCTCCGGAGGAAATCCCCCCGGCCGTCAACGCCCTGCGCCGCGCGGCCCCCCTTCTGGTGGCCGTCGCCGCCGATACAATTGGGCCCGGCCAGCGGGAGGCGGCGGAGATCCTGGCACGCGGGCTGGGACGAAACAGACTGACCCTGATCCTTGAAAAGGAACTCGATCCGGAGACGATGCGGGGCCGGGACCTTCTGGTATTGGGGGTTCCCCGGAATCCCGACCTCAGGCAGGCCGTTGCGCAGACGATGTCCCTGGGTGCCGAAGGCTTCACGCTGCAGGGAATGTCCTACCAGGCTGCCCGAGCCGGCTTTTTCGGGGTCTGGCGGCACCCGCTGTCCGAAGGCCGCGTCATGGCCGTGCTGGCGCATGGAAGTGAATCCCACCGGGTGACCGTGGCGCGCAAAATCCCGCACTACGGCCGCTACAGCTATCTGGTCTTCGAGGAGGCCACCAACCGCGTCAAGGGCGTCTGGGCACCGGCCGCTTCACCCTTGGTGGTCAGCTGGCCCGAAGATCCGGAAGATGCCTGACCGCCGGCCGCAACCCGCCCCTCGGTATGCACCTGAGCGGGCCGGATTGCGTCGTTCCATCGGTCCCCGGCCGATGACGACAAGGGACCGGTGAAGCCGTATGGGAGGTTGACATGACCCGAAGCGCTCGATCGTTTTTGGCACTGACGGCGCTGTTGGTGGCGGCGGCGCTTGCTCTCGCCCATGGCCGCAACGGGCTGCAGGCCTTACGTCTGGCCGACAACACCGCCGTCGCCCCCGATACCTTTTCGGAGGCCCTGGCGGGCCATCGGTTCATCCTCGTGGGCGAACGCCATACCGTGGAAGGCCATCACCAGGGGCAGTTGGAGGTCATCCGGCGGCTGGCGGCCCAAGACCGGCCGCTGGCCATCGGCATGGAGATGATGCGCAGCGACAGCCAGGCCTATCTGGATGCCTGGGTGGCCGGCAAATTGAGCGAGGCGGAATTCCAGGCGGTCTACGAGGACAACTGGAACTATCCCTGGACCCTCTACCGGCCGATCTTTCTTTTCGCCCGGGAGCAAGGCCTCCCCGTGATCGGCCTCAACGTGCCCCGGGAGATTACCCGTCAGGTGGCCCGGGAAGGCTTCGGCTCCCTTTCGAAGGACCAGCGCGGTGATTTGCCGTTTGTCACCTGTGCCGTGGACGACGCCTATCTCGCCTACATCCAAGAGGCTTACGGCGCCCATGCCCACGGCAACATGCAATTCGAACATTTCTGCGAAGCCCAGTTGGTCTGGGACAAGGCCATGGCCGTGAATGCGGTGAAATTCGTGGAAAGCGCGCCCGAACGGCGCATGGTCATCCTGGCCGGAACGGGCCATGCCCGCAAGGGGGGTATTCCGCGCCAACTGGCATCGCTCGGACAGACCTCATACGCGGTGGTGCTGCCGGAAATTCCCGGCGTACTCGACGCGCAGACCGTGGGCGTGGGGGATGCCGATTATCTGCTGCAGGGCCTGTAAGCCCTATCCAATCGAGAGATGGGAAAGGACGGCGCAAAGGTCTTCTTGACAGGCACGGATATGAGTGGTTATTTTCTTCATAAGCCGTTCATATCCGAACGTTCATCTTCGCCTTGAATGCCGTTTTCCCGGTCCCCAGCGCCCACTCGATCCGCCTGTTCCTGCGCTGATCGTCCGACCCGGTGTTTCAAAGCCCGACGCTCTACTTTGGCGACACTTCTCTTCCACTGCGAAGACCGTAATCGACGACCTGCGGCACCAGGACCGCTCCTTCGACCACCCCTCGGCCTGAAGTGCCGGTTGACCGCCATAGCAACCCTCAGGGACGGACCCGGGGCGATACCGCCCACAGGGCCCCATCTCTTCATGGCGCTTCCATTTGTGTCGTGACCCGCGCCCCGTGGTCCCCCTGTCGAGAAGCGGCTGCAGGCCCCCCGCCGCGGCCAGGCCGCTGGCTTGGAAACCGCGGGTGCGCTGTGCATGCCGCTTGCAGGGATATCGGCCGCAACGTGCACCACCACGAGAGGAGGAGACGATGGAGAGACATCTTTTCAATTATGAAACCCTGTTGAAGATCACCGAACGGATTTCCATGTCGAAGGAGTTCGAGGAGATTGCGCTGCTGAGCGTCACCGGTGTGCGGGACGCCCTGCACACCAAAGGCTGCGCCCTTTTCCTGATCAACCCCAAAAGCCAGGAACTCGAGCTGGCTGCAGCCGCGGGGCTCAGCGACGACTACCTCAACAAGGGCCCCATCAATGCCATGCGCTCCATCGCCGATGCGCTCAAGGATGGGCCGGTGGCCATCTACGACGTCCAGGACGACCCCCGTATCCAGTATCCCGCGGAAGCCGTCCGGGAAGGCATTGCCTCCATCCTGTCCGTGCCCATCATGGCCCGGGGCAACCCCATCGGCGCCATTCGGATCTACACGGAGAAACACTGGGAATTTACCCTCCAGGACGTCAGCTTCGTTCAGGCCGTGGCGCAGATCGCCGGCATGGCCATCGAAATGTCACGCCTTTACAAGGGGCTCAAAAGCAGTATCGAAATCCTCAAAGCCGGCCGTGACCCGCGCAAAGTGGGCGCCAAACGCTGGACCCCCCACGAAGGCGTTCCGGTCAGCGCCGGAAAAATGCGCCGTCCGACGGCCGAATCAACGTGATCCGCTGCCGGCAAGGACGGCTTGCATGCTGTTGCGACGGGGGGGGCGACCCAAGGCCGGAAACGGTGTCGCCC